>JBFLFX010000120.1:0-6192 GCA_041859815.1 Dysosmobacter sp.
CTTTTTTGATCCGCAGCGGGAACTTTTTTACAGCAGTTCCGTCAAAACGTACAGAAAAGGAGGGCCGCAAATGAAAAATTGTGATGAAATCCTGCCACTCCTGAGCGTCTATTTCGATGGGGAATGCACGCCGAAAGAGACAGCCTGCGTGCGCAGGCATCTGAAAGCATGCCCCTCCTGCCGCGCCCGCTTACGGGAATATGCCCTCGTGCGGAAAAACTTTCCGGACGACTCCGGCGTCCGCGTTCCCGCCGGCTTCACGGACAGCGTGATGTCTGTCATCCGCTCCGGCAGCGCGCCGCAGAAAAAGCGCCGCTGCGCCGTCTTTAAAAAGATCCTGCTGCCGCTGGCCGCCTGTCTCGTCGTCGCGCTGACTCTGCCCGGCCTGTCCAATCATACGCTGCAGCTTCCGGACACCACCGCAGTCCAAAGCGCCGAAAAGGCAGCGGCTCCCGCGAAGTCCACCACCAAAAAGGCAGCGGTCGTCAAAAAACAGAAAACCACCGCCGTAAAGCACAATCAGACGCTTTCTTCCCAGAAAGCCTCCGTTTCGGATTCCGCCGCGCCGGACCCCGCCGCAGAAAGCGCCGCTTCCTCCGATGAAAGCAATCCCGGCTCTGCCGGGCGCAGCACCGAACCGGCGGGTACGGCAGCCGGAAGCGCCGCCGCGCCATACCGCAAATGGGTTTCCGTCACGGAAGATGCCGTCGGATCCCTGCTGGATAATTTCGACGGCGTTTCGGATACCGATCCCGCCAGTGGGGAAAGCGCCGTGCGCTATGAAATGACCGCCGAGAAATTTGACACCATCGCCGCGCAGCTGGATGGTGCCGCCGTTCATATCAACAGCGACGCAGAACTTTCCCTCTGCTGCGTCTATGTTCTGTCAGGCAATTGATTTGCCGCATCCCTGCGCCCGGCTTTCTGCCGGGCGCTTGCTTTTTTAAAAATTTTGTGCTATATTTTGTTTGACAGGTTTCCAACCCCTGTCCAAGCGCCGGAACCCGGCGTTCGTTCGGCAACGTGGAGTTTGCCGTTCTCTAAATAAAAAATGGGGGCAGGCGGGACCTTTTCCGCGCTTATTGTATTTTGGCCTCCAAAAATTGGGAGGTCTTTTTTATGCATAAATTTACCGTCCGCCAAATTGCCATCGCCGGTGTCGTCGGCGGCGCCTATGCGGTGCTGTCCTATTTTGCCTCTGTCTTCGGCGTGGCCTTCGGCCCGGTTCAATGCCGCTTTTCCGAAGCGCTGTGCGTCTTGCCGTTTCTGTTTCCGGAAACTACATGGGGGCTGTTTATCGGCTGCCTCGCCGTGAATCTTCTCAGCCCGTATGGCGTGCTGGACATTGTGTTCGGCTCTCTGGCAACCCTTCTGGCCGCGTTTTGGACACAGCATGCACCCAATAAATGGCTGGCTCCCCTGCCGCCGGTAATCTGCAACGCCCTGATCGTAGGTTTTGTAATTTCTTTTGAGTCCACCGGCTTAAACGCCGCGTTTCCCGCCGCGTTTGCCTACAACGCGCTGACAGTGGGTGCCGGCGAAGCATTTGCCTGCTACTTGCTGGGCGGCATTTTACTGAGGCTGCTGCCGCGTGTGCGCTCTCTGCAAAAATATATGGCGCCACAGCGGGTCTCCCGGTTATAATCAGAGGGACACCATTCCCCTGCTTCTCTTCCGAACTGAGAAAGCGCCGGAAATTTTTCTTGACATTTATCTGATTTCGGTTATAATAAAAGGGCTTGTAATGTGCAGGCAATCCTTGCTCTCATTTGAAAATGAGGGCCATTTGTCCAAAAGGAGGTGCAAAAATGGCAAAGGTTTCTGCCAATTATGAGGTCATGTACATCATTGACCCTGCACAGGGTGAGGATGGCATCGCCGCTACCGTAGCGAAGTTCAAAACCCTGGCTGAACAGAACGGCTCTGCAGTGGAAGTTGAAGAATGGGGTATGCGCAAGCTGGCCTATCCTATCCATTTCAAGAATGACGGATATTACGTCCTGATGTCTTTCACCAGTACGCCGGATTTTCCGAAGGAGCTGGATCGTGTTCTCGGTATTACCGACGGCATCATGCGTTCTTTGATTACCTGCAAAGGTGAGTAAGGAGGCTCTTTCATGCTGAACAAGATCATTGTGATGGGCCGCTTGACCAAGGATCCGGAACTTCGCCGGACGCAGAGCGGCACCGCAGTCACATCCTTTTCCGTGGCCGTTGACCGGGATTTTAAGTCCCAGTCCGGCGAACGCGAAACGGATTTTATCGATGTAGTCGCTTGGCGGCAAACCGCAGAGTTTGTCAGCAAATACTTCACGAAAGGCCGTATGGCCGTAGTGGAGGGGCGGCTTCAGATTCGCGACTGGACGGATCGGGACGGCGGCAAGCGGCGCAGTGCCGAAATCGTCGCAGAAAACGTCTATTTTGGAGATTCCAAACACGACTCTTCCGCCCCTTCCGGCGGAATGCCCGCTTCCGGCCGCAGTGCCTCCGCCCCCTCGGACGGACACTCCGATTTTGCCGAGATAGGCGAGGAAGACGGCGAGCTGCCGTTCTAAACTGTTTTTAACGCGCGAAAGCGCTATTCTGAAAAGGAGGATTTCTTTCATGGCTATGGATCGTGAAAATCGGTCGTCTCGTCCGATGAACCGCGGCAAGCGCCGTAAGGTCTGCCAGTTCTGCGCTGAAAAGTGCGAGCAAATCGATTACAAAGACGCCGCAAAGCTGCGTCGCTTTATTTCTGAGCGCGCCAAGATTCTGCCCCGCAGAACCACCGGCACCTGCGCGATGCATCAGCGCCAGCTGACCGAGGCTATCAAGCGCGCCCGTCAGATTGCCCTGCTGCCCTATGTGACTGACTGATTGTTTTCAAAAAGCGGCCTCCGTTCTACGAACGGAGGCCGCTTTTTGAGCTTTGTGCTTTTGGTCAGGCGAAATGCACCGCCGTGATCCCGCAAACGCCTTTCGGCAGTTTTAATAGTTTAAGCACCGCCTGCAAGGACACATCCCCTGTCGTCAGCGACAGGAAAGCCCGCTGCGGCACATCCCATCACAGTGTATCCAACCTGCCTTCCACTCCCGCGGTGATTTTACCGCCGTTCCCCACGTAAAAAAACCGTATCAAAAGGGGAAGGCTGAAATTCAGCATGAATTTCAGCCTTCCCCTGCTCAATAAACCTTTGCAGCGGTGCCTCTCAGCCTTTGCAGACAGGCACTATCCAATTCTTGGTATCAGGCACTTTGCCCCACTGAATGCCGGTCAGCGTATCGTAAAGCTTCCGGGTTACGGGACCGATGCCGCCGTTGCCGACGACCGCTTTCTCATTCTTCCAGTCCAGCTCGCCCACCGGGGAAATCACCGCGGCCGTACCTGTCCCGAAAACTTCTTCCAATCCGCCTTCACGGGCATCCTTCATCAGATCGGCAATTGCCAGCTTGCCCTCGATAACCTCATAGCCCCAGTCGTGCAGCAGTTCGATACAACTGCGGCGGGTCACGCCTGGGAGAACGGTACCGTTGCAGGCGGCGGTGTAAATCTTGCCGGAAATCTTAAAAAAGATATTCATGCTGCCGACTTCTTCAACATACTTCTTTTCCACGCCGTCCAGCCAGAGAACCTGCGCAAAGCCGCGATCCTCCGCCAGCTTGCCCGCCTTGATGGAGGCGCCGTAGTTGCCGCCGCACTTGGCAAACCCCGTCAGGCCGGGTGCCGCGCGGATAAACTCATCCTCCACATAGATCTTAATCGGATTGATGCCCTCGGCGTAATACGCGCCGGAGGGAGAGGCGATAATGCAGAATGTATAGGAATGGCTGGCATGTACACCGAGGCTCGCATCATCGCCAAAGGCGAAGGGGCGCAGATACAGGGAGGTTCCCTCCGTATGGGGAACCCAGTCCTTCTCCACTTCCACCAGGGTTTTGCATGCCTGCACAAAATCCTCCGCCGGAATCTTGGGGATGCACAGGCGATCGGCGGAATCCTGCATCCGCTTTGCATTGCAGTCCGGCCGGAACATCTGAATCTGATTGCCGGCCGTACGGTATGCCTTCAACCCCTCAAAAACTTCCTGTCCATAGTGAAAAACCACGCTTGCGGGATCCAGTGAAAACGGCTGATAGGGAACAATGCGGGGATTATGCCAGCCAGCGTCTTCGCTGTAATTCATCAGGAACATGTGATCGGAAAAAACTTTTCCGAAACGGAGTTTGCTTTCGTCGCTCGGTTTTGCCTTCGGATGGGTCGTCTTGGTGATCTGAATATTCAGCATAATACTCTCTCCTCCTGTCGATGCAATTATGCATCCGCATCCAAGAAATTATTTTTTCTGTAAACGCTGAAGGATTTCGCGATAGAAATTGTATGTGTCCGCCCCGGGGAAAATTCCCCCGGGGCAGAGCGAAAATTTCTGAAATTTGCAGGGGGCTTAGAAAATGCCCTGCTGCATCATGGCGTCGGCCACGCGCTCAAAGCCCGCGATGTTGGCGCCCGCCACCAGGTCATAGCCCAGGCCGTTGCGCTCAGCCGCCTCCACGCTCATGGTGTAGATCGTGTTCATAATCTGATGCAGCTGCTTGTCAACTTCCTCTGCGCTCCAGACTAGGCGCTCGCTGTTCTGCGCCATTTCCAGGGCGGAAGTCGCCACGCCGCCCGCGTTCACTGCCTTGGAGGGGGCGACAATCATGCCCTTCTGCTTGCGCAGGAACTGCAGCGCGTCGTTGGTGGTGGGCATATTCGCAACCTCGATGTAATACTTCACGCCGTTGGCCGCAATCCGCTTTGCCTCTTCCATGTGGACGTCGTTCTGCATCGCGGACGGCATCACAACGTCCGCCTTCACGCCCCAGGGCTTCTGGCCCGCATGGAACTCCACGCCGAACTTGTCCGCGTAGTCCTTTACCTTGTTGCGGCCGGACTCGCGCATCTCCAGCAGATAGTTGATCTTCTCTTCCGTCACCACGCCGGCGGGATCATAGACATAGCCGTCCGGGCCGGACAGCGTGACCACCTTGGCGCCCAGCTCCGCCGCCTTCTTGCAGATGCCCCAGCAGACGTTGCCGAAGCCCGCGGCCGCGATGGTCTTGCCCTTGATGTCCTCGCCCTCGTGCTTCAGCACGTTCTCCAGATAGTACACCGCGCCGTAGCCGGTCGCTTCCGGACGGATGCGGCTGCCGCCGTAGCTGAAGCCCTTGCCGGTCAGAACGCCGTTCTCGAAGCAGCCCTTCAGCCGGCGGTACTCGCCGAACAGGAAGCCGATCTCACGGCCGCCCACGCCCATGTCGCCGGCGGGAACGTCCACGTCCGGCCCGATGTAACGGTACAGAGCCTGCATGAAGCTCTGGCAGAAACGCATGATCTCCGCGTCGGACTTGCCGGCCGGATCAAAATCGGAGCCGCCCTTGCCGCCGCCGATGGGCAGGCCGGTCAGAGCGTTCTTGAAGATCTGCTCAAAGCCCAGAAACTTGATGATGCCGGGATAGACGTTCTTCTGGAAACGAAGGCCGCCCTTGTAGGGGCCAAGCGCACCGTTGAACTGGCAGCGGTAGCCGATATTGGTGTGATAGCCGCCCTTGTCGTCCATCCACACCACGCGGAATGTGAACATCCGCTCAGGCTCTACCAGCCGGTTGAGAAGATCCGCCTTCTCATACTCCGGATGCTTTTCGATGACAGGCTCCAGAGACGACAGAACCTCTTCCACGGTCTGCACAAACTCCGGCTCGTTGGCGTGCTTTGCCTTGACATTCTCGATAACACTTGCCAGATACGCGTTCATGATAAATTTCCTCCTGTACGAAATTTAATTTAGCCTCCACGCGTTTCCACTTCCCCCAACGTGTTTCGTACATTATCAACAAATTTAGTGTATCATGACACTTGTTTTTTGTAAAGCAATCCTTTATAATATTAATATAAATAATTATTATGGCCGGTGTAGGGAGTGACCAGTTTTGGATGAAAAAGAGGTACAGGCGCTGCTGACTGCTATCCGGGTCGGGAGCTTCAGCCGCGCCGCCGAAGAACTTGGCTATACGCAGCCCGGGCTGACACAGATGATGAACCGCATGGAACGCGAGCTTGGCTGTAAGGTTCTGTGCCGCAGCTACAGCGGCGTACAGCTGACTTTGGGGGGGCAAAAGCTGCTTCCCTTCTTCCAAAACGTATCCCGTTCTTTTTCCGCTCTGCACAATGAA
>JBFLFX010000121.1:0-5950 GCA_041859815.1 Dysosmobacter sp.
ACCTGACAGCCCGCTCGGGTCGCTCTCCAGCGTTGCCCTATCCTGTCTGTCAGTAAAGCAGGAACATTATATCACGGATTCAGCTTTCGGATTTCAAGTTTGATTATTTTGTCCGAACAACGGGGTACACTTCACCCCACCAGGTAGAAAATATTTGATAACTTGAAGATATGTACTGTTGACAACACTGTCAAACCGTGCTACAATAATCTTAACATGAAGATATGTACTCGTTAACTACAACAAATTTAAGGAGCGATTTGATTATGAACAAGCAAGCTTGGTTGCTGCGGCCTTATCCAGACGGAGAAACGAAACGCCTTGACGAGTTTCGGGCTAAAGGGTTTATCGCCATCGGATGGCCCGGCATTGGTAGCCTTGAAGGAAAATCCCGCGAAGATATAAAGGAGTTGCTTTCAGGTCAGCCATATAACTACAGCGGTCTTGAACTCGGCAATGCATACGCAACAATTGATATCCTGGTCAACAGGATGGAAATCGGTGACTATTTACTGATTCCTGACGGCGATGACATTTACTTTGCCGTCGTAGACAGCGGATATGTTTTTGACCAAGCTCTGGACAACGACTCCTACGGATATCCCCACCAGCGTAGAGTGAGGAACTTTACTTCCAGCCATCTGCGGAGTGAGCTTTCAAAGCAGCTGCGTTCATCACTAAAAGTACATCGTACGACGGCTGACCTATCCAAGCACTACGATGAGATTCAAGCCATCGCCAGCGGCAAGTCGTTTAGTGCTACCGTTGAGAGCGTTGAGGCTTCATATCAGTTGCGCCCGAACTACACGGTTTCCCTCAATGTGCCAACTGACATCACCAAAACGGAAGCAAAGCGGCTAAGTATGTACATCGAGTCGCTATTCTTCGTAGAGTAACTTCAGAAACACTCAATCATTTATTTGGGAGGTATTTGATATGTTAATGTCCGTTGATACTGGGTTGAAGGTCACGAAACTCCCGCATATGCAGGATTACACACGGTGGAGAAGTAAGCTGTCCGATGACGATTACGAGATGATAGAGGACGCAATCAACGGCCAGATTGATGAGAGTGACATCAATACTGCAGGCTGGATGCCCGGTCACGATTGGGCCGGTACTGTATATGAGCCTTTGTACGAAGCTTGTGGAAAGAGCATAACTCAAGCAGGTATGTTCTTTGGCCTTATCGTTTTCAAGATTCTTATGGAACGGAAGGATGCGGTCTGGGCATTCGGCCGTTTTGAGAAAGACGGGGTTCCGATTCGCAGTATGACTTATTTCAGAACTCCCAAGGATTCCAAAGACTTCTGAGCAACGAAGCACACTTATCAACACAGCATTCATAGAGACCGATGTCATTCAGTTGGCGTCGGTCTTTTTATCTGTCATGCCAGCGATCGCCCATCTCCACAGTGATACGGGCGTGACATATATGACACAGCGCCATGAGATTGTCCCCGTCGTTGGTGCCTCCGCGAGACAACGGGAGGATATGATGAACTTCCTCTGCAGGCGTTAGCTTGCCAGTCTTCTTGCACTCCTCACAGAGCGGATGAGCTTTGATGAAGCGGTCGCGGATACGCTTCCAGCTACGACCGTACCGTTTGTTTGAAGCGGGGTCGCGTTCATATTGGTTGTACTGTTTGTCCATGACCTTCTGATGTTCGGCACAGTATTGCTCACGCACGGCGAGCCGACCGCAGCCGGGGTAGGCGCAGGGACGCTTTGGTTTGTATGGCATGGGGTCACCTCCTCGCAGGCATAAGAAAAGCCCTCGCAGGATTGCTCCCACGAAGGCTCTCAGTATTCAGTTTCCGCATTGTAAGGATATCATGTGGACCGACTCTCATTCAATCAACTTGACTCTCCACTTTCAAAGAAGCGGCAACCTCCTCCAAGGAGCGGTCATGCATACGAAAGGTGTACTGCATACTATAATTCATATCCACCGAGATCTGCTCCCAGGACAGAAAGCACAGATAGCGTTTTTCAAGGATGGTCTGATACTCCGGATTGGAAACGGACTTGATGACGCCCGTGATTTCCTTCTTCAAATCTACCAGCTTCTCAATGTCGCCGTTTAGCTCTGTCTGTAAATCCACAATCTTTACAATGGCGTCGGCCATTGTGGATGTACCATGACTGGGAGTCCTCGGCATCCCGGTCAGTGTCGCCGTACATTTTGTGGCCAAGTCGTTGAGGGAGGTTATCTGCTGGATTTTGGAAGCAATCCGCATATCAAGGTATCTTGCCTGCGACAGATACTTTTTCACTGCTGTTGTACTCATTGCGCACCTCCGAATAATAAAATTCACTCGGATTGGCACAGATTGTCATAGATTTGCTTTGACGGCGTCGATCAGCGCCGACTGGGTACTGTCTTTTGTAGATAAGGCTTTTAGAATGCGGCTGTCGATTGTACCTTTTGTTACAATGTGCTGGATCACCACGGTGTCGGCGGTCTGTCCCTGTCTCCACAGACGGGCGTTGGTCTGCTGATATAACTCCAGTGACCAGGTCAGCCCGAACCATACGAGAGAGGAACCGCCGCTCTGAAGGTTCAGCCCGTGTCCGGCGGAAGCGGGATGGATGACCGCCACCGGCAGTTCGCCGCTGTTCCATCTTCGGATGCTGTCGGCTGTGTCCAGCTTGGAAAATGGAATATGCAGCTTGCGAAGTCGCGCGGCGATCCTTTCGTAATCATGCTTGAACCAGTAGGCGACCAGCAGAGGTTTTCCGTTCGCCGCTTCGATTAAATCTTCCATGGCGTCCAGCTTGCGGTCGTGAATCGGGATTATTTCCCCAGTGTCGGAATAGATTGCTCCATTCGCCATCTGGGAGAGTTTGTTCGATAACGAGGCGGCGTTGGCGGCGGTAATATCGCCATCCGGCAGCTGAAGCACAAGGTCGTGTTTCAATTCATCGTACCGTTCACGTTCGTCGTCGGATAAGGTCACGTTATACTCACCGCTGACCAGCTCCGGCATTTTTAAGTGATCAGTGGACTTCATGGAGATGCTGATGTCTGAAATACGGCTGTATATGGCGTTTTTCGCCCCAGTCAGCGGCTTGTAGCTGAATATGACCTGACCGTTGCGCTTGTCGGGGATAAAATAATCGGAGCGGTATTGCCCGATAAACCTGCCGAGACGTTCGCCCATATCCAGCACGCGGAATTCCGCCCATAGATCCATCAAGCCATTGCTGCTCGGCGTTCCGGTCAGCCCGACGATGCGGCGGACACGGGGTCGGAGTTTCATAAGGGAACGGAAGCGTTTCGTCTGGTGGTTTTTGAAGGAAGACAGCTCATCGATCACGACCATGTCAAAATCGAAGTAAAATCCGCTCTCTTCCGCAAGCCACTGAACATTTTCACGGTTGATAATATAAACATCGGCTTGTTTCCGCAGCGCCGCTTTTCGCTCCGTTTCCGTACCGACTGCAACGGAATAAATGATGCTGTGAAGATGATCCCACTTTTCGATCTCAGCCGCCCAGGTATCTCTCGCCACACGCAGCGGTGCGATTACCAGAACACGGTGAACTTCAAAACTGTCGAACAGCAGGTCGTTGATGGCTGTCAGCGTGATACTCGTTTTACCAAGACCCATGTCAAGCAGGACGGCGGCGATGGGATGGGTCTCGATGTATTTCGTGGCATAAGTCTGATAATCATGCGCCTCGTATTTCATCAATCATCCCTCCAATCCGCTTCGCATCATCCAGTATGAATACCCGAAAGCCGAGACACCGCAGCAGTTTGTGCCTTGCCAGTTGCAGCGGCCGTGGCTTTTCGCCTGGACCCTTTACTTCCACAAAAGCGATATGACCGCCCGGCAGAAGTACCAGACGATCCGGCATCCCGTCAAATCCGGGAGACACGAACTTAAGCGCGATGCCGCCCGCCGCCTTGACCATCCGCGTTAATTTTTGCTCGGTTACTTTTTCTCTCACTGGCTTTCTCCTGTCGTTTTTTATAAGCGGGGTAACCTCGATGCGGGTCGTTTCTAAAACTCTTCTTGTATTGATTTTTTACTGCCTTAGAAAAGTTTCTGTAAATGACCTTTATTGAGGTTACCCCATACGGCGTTTACCCCAGAAAATCCTCAAAATCTCCGTCGTCGGTTTTCAGGCGCAGTCCCTTGAAGAAACGCTTGTTTTTAACCTTCATACGCTCATATCCCGCATTTTCCATGGCAAAGTAGAAGTCGGCCGTACTGCGGACATACTCGTTGGTATCAATGCAATAATTACGGTACGCCTGATACAAGGCGCTGGAGCTTTCACGAAACCCGGCGCCAATCTCGCATTTGTCTTCAAGAAAATGTCCAAACCAGTCGTTCTGGCTCCGATACTCCTCGATAGCCGTTTGCACGCAGGCCGGTATCGGAATCTGGTAGTTCAGCTCGATGACCTTTCTGGCACCTTCGATGATCCATGCGAGAATACTCTCGCCGGCGTTGGCATACAGATACTCTCCATAGTTTTTGATATCGCTCGTGCCCTTGATTTTGGCGCCAAACGGAATCACAATCAGCCTGCGCCAGATACCGTCATCGGAGGCGCTGACCTTCGGCAGGTGGTTGGTATAGAGCACCAGCGTATGGCAGGGCTTGAAGCTGAACGGGTCCTTATACTTTTTCTCCGCGAAGACGTCATCGGTCGAACAAAGCTGCTTGACCGTAGAATCGTTGAGTCTCGCACCCTCCTGCATTTCAGCGGCGATGAGCAGACGTTTCCCCTTGACCTCGGCCATTTCTGGCTTAATATTGCGGCGACAGCCGACCGTCAGCGTATCGGCGGAGATGTTGCCGCTGTAGAGACCGAGCACGCGAGAGACAGCGTTCCAAAAGGTGGACTTGCCGTTGCTGCCTTCGCCGTAAGCGATGATCAGTGCCTCCACATACACTTTGCCGATGGACGCAAGACCACAGATCATCTGCACATAATCGATCAAGTCCAGATTTTCGAGGAAGATAAGGTTAAGACTGTCCAGCCACAACTGCTCGCCTTTGGCGCTGGGCGACACGGCGGTAATCTTGGTAATGAAATCTTCCGGCGAATGTTCTCTGGCCCCGGACATGCCTTTGCGTAGATCGTAAGTGGCATTGGGCGTACACAGGGCGAAGCAGTCGGCGTCCAGATCGCGCGGCGAAATTTCCAGCATGGGATGGGACTCTTTCAGCGTAGCCGTGATATTTTTGGAATCGCGGCGGCGAATGGCGAAAGATTGATACGTTTTGGCGGCGAGAAACTCCCGGTACGTTTCCATCTGGCCGTCGTTCATCAGCGATTCGGCTTTTGCCTTGGATGTGTTGTCCAGAATATCCTGCGCGCCGTTGCCTTTCAGCGTTTTCATGGCATCCAGCAAGTCCTTCGTAGCTTCTTCCAGCTGGCGGCGGGTCAGCTCGTGGGCGACAGCCTGCGCGCCGGGTTCGCTTTCCTGCCAGTAGTGCTCGCTGTAACGGATGAAATGCGTGGAAGGCGAATACCGCAGTTCACCGGCGAAGTGCTTCGCCAGCACCTCGGCCTGCCCGACGTCGGAATAATCGCCGGGCTTATAGGAGGCGGGATCGTTATAGACCTCAGGCGGCACATAGCCGTTCTGCCGCGAAAGGCGGGCATAGAATTTTTGTGCACTGTGCCAGATGGTCAGCAACTCCTGTTCTTCCAGCGGCGGCGAGCATTTTGCCGCCTCGTCTACAAAACACTGATAAGCCGCGTCGCTGTCCCCATATTTCTTGATAACGCGGCCGGCGAAACGGGACATTGTGGCATTGCGGCTGCCTTCGGGAATGATCTGACCGGCGTGACCTCCATCCGTCATCCCCGCGTCAAAATCATCCTCCGCCAGAAACGCCGTGAGGTTCATGCCGCCGGGGTAAAGCTCCACCTCCGGCGAGTTCGTGCCAAAGAAGAACCGGGCGGCGTCCAGCGCCTGTGTGTC
>JBFLFX010000122.1:0-6068 GCA_041859815.1 Dysosmobacter sp.
CGCCGCGGCGCCTACTGCCGGTCTGCATTTTACGAAGGAGCTTCTGAAAAAAATTGGGGAAATGGGCGTTGGAATCGGCTATGTAACACTTCATGTCGGCCTCGGCACATTCCGTCCCGTCCATGAGGATACCATTGAGGATCACGAGATGCATAAGGAATACTGCATTGTCCCGCAGGAGACGGCAGATTTGATTAACCGTACCCGTGCCAACGGCGGCCGGGTTGTCTGCGTCGGCACGACATCCTGCCGCACGCTGGAATCCTGGGCGGCAGAGGACGGTACGATGAAAGCTTCCGCTGGCTGGACGGGGATTTATATCTATCCAGGTTATAAGTTTAAGGTGATGGATGCGCTGGTGACCAACTTCCACCTGCCGGAATCCACACTGGTAATGCTGGTTTCGGCCTTCGCGGATCGGGAGAAAATTCTCAATGCTTACAGACGGGCGGTAGAGGAGAGGTATCGGTTCTTCTCCTTTGGCGACGCCATGTTTATCTACTGAGGTGAAGTATGTTTAAGGTGCTGAAAACGGAGGAATCTGCCCGACGGGGAGAATTTTCCTGCGCGCACGGAGGAACCGTGCAAACCCCTGTGTTTATGAATGTGGGCACACAGGGGGCGATCAAGGGTGGCGTCTCCGCGCACGATCTAAAGGAGATCGGCTGCCAGATTGAGCTGTCAAATACCTATCATTTGCATCTCCGGCCCGGAGATGCAATCGTTCGGAAGATGGGCGGACTGCATAAATTTATGGATTGGGAAGGCCCGATCCTTACGGATTCCGGCGGTTTTCAGGTATTCTCTCTGGCGCCGCTGCGGAAGATTAGGGAGGAGGGCGTCAGCTTCGCTTCGCACATTGACGGCCATAAGATTTTTATGGGACCGGAAGAGAGCATGCAGATACAGTCCAACCTCGGATCCGATATTGCCATGGCGTTTGACGAATGCGTGGAAAATCCCGCAACTTATGAGTATGCGAAAATATCCTGTGAAAGAACCGCCCGCTGGCTGGAACGCTGCAAGGCGGAACATGATCGCCTGAATTGTCTGCCGGAGGCCGTAAATCCGCGGCAAATGCTGTTTGGTATAAATCAGGGAGCGACCTTTCCGGACTTGCGGATTGCACATATGAAGCGCATCCAGGAGATCGACTGCGAGGGCTATGCCATTGGAGGGCTGGCGGTGGGTGAGCCGACGCAGGTGATGTATGACATCATTGATGCGGTGGAACCCTATATGCCGCGGGAGAAACCCCGCTATCTGATGGGGGTAGGCACGCCTTCCAATATCATTGAGGCGGTGGCACGGGGCGTGGATTTTTTTGACTGCGTGATGCCCTCCCGCAACGGCCGGCACGGAAAGCTTTTTACATGGGAGGGCACGGTCAACATACTCAATGAGAAATACGCCGCCGACCCGAATCCCATCAGCCCCACCTGCAGCTGTCCGGTTTGCCGCAGTTTTTCCAGAGCGTATCTGCGGCATTTGTTCAAAGCCGACGAAGTGCTGGCACTCCGTCTGGCAGTATTGCACAACCTGTGGTTTTATAACGAGCTGATGGCGAAGATCCGCCGGGCGTTGGACGGGGACTGTTTTGCAGAGTTCCGGGAAAAATACAGCGGAAAACTGGAAGAACGGGTCTGAGCCCTCAGAACATTCAGAAATATCTTGCAAAAATTTCTGTCTTTGCTATAATTATTCTATATTGAATAGATAAAGGAGTTATTTTAATGCAACTATCATCTATTATTATGCTCGTTCTGTTGCTGCTCGTGTTCTACTTCATGCTGATCCGGCCTGAAAACAAGCGCAAAAAGGCAGCTGAACAGATGCGCAGCAGCCTGAAAAAGGGCGATCGCGTTACCACCATCGGCGGTATTGTCGGCAAGATTGTCAGGGTTGATGAAGATACAATTGTAATTGAGACCAGCGAGGATCGTGTACGGGTGGAGCTTACCAAATGGGCTGTTTCTACAACCGGTGTTCAGACCGCTCAGGCAGGCGACTCCAACAAAAAGAAGAAGGGCGGCAAGCAGGAGATTCCGGCTGAAACTTCCGCAAAAGCCGAGAAGACGGACTCTGCTTCCGAACCGCAGGAGAATGTGCAGCAAAAGCACGAAGAGAACGAACCCGCAGAAAAGAAAGACTGATTTTTCAATTCATAAAACAGACCTCCCCTGTAATATGCTGTAACAGGCATTTTACGGAGGAGGATTTTTTATGAAGAAAAAGAGAACTGCCGCCACGCTGACAACCGGAATACTCTTTGCGTATCTTCTGTACTTGGCGGCACAGTTGCTGATTGCGGCGGTTGCCGTACGAATTCCCATCTCTGAAAAATCGTTGACCGCTGTCCAGTCTTTTTCTGCGTTTTGCGCGGTTTGCTGCGGCAGTCTGCTTGCAATTCGCCGCGGAACCTCGTTCAAAAGAGCCGGGACTTCGCTTGCCGTTGCCGGCGCATTCCTTTTACTGGTCCTATTGTCCGGCTTTTTGCTGTATAACCGGGTTGCTCCGACAGGCGAAAAGGGGGGATGGCGCATTCTGGCCGCTATTCTCGGCGGAATCCTCCCGGGTTTTTTCGGGAGCGGAAAACGGAGAAAGGTCAGACGGAAAAAAAGAAAATAAATTTGTGAATTCCCACAAAAGCGCTTCGCGCTGTCAAAAAATTGGAGAGAGAAATGTTGCGTTCACGCTGCTGCGTTTCTTTGAAGCAAAAGGGGGATATGGTGCAAACAAAAAGAAGCTTCCCCAATATCTATTGCTTTCAGCGGCGCGGCGGCGCCCACTTTTTATGCCGGATCTATAGTTTACATAACATAGTTTACATAATATTTTGGCATAATTTACAAAAAAACGAGATTTTTTATGAAACTCCTTGCGAAATCTGCAAAAATGCCCTATATTATGTAGATAGAAGATTTACGTTAACCCCTCATATCTCGAAGATGGATTTCATAAACTGGTTTCGAGGTGAGGGGCTTGACTATCAGAAGCAGGCGCATCGGTACTGCATACCGGGATAAAGCTTTTTTTATCCGATTACTTCTGCTTGCCGGATTTTTTTCGGCTGGCGTAATTTTAGGACAGGTTTTATCCGGGAAGATTCCGGCGTCAACAGCGGATGAATTACAACGGTATTTAAAAGATTATTTCAAACTCAGCGACAAGGGGGACTTTACGGTAAAGTCTTTCCTCTCTTCGCTGCTGCTCTATTTCCGCTATCCGCTTTTGGCGTTTTTACTGGGATTTGCATCTGTGGGTGTGATCTTCCTTCCAATGGTATCTGTTGCGTTCGGCTTTTTTCTCTCTTTTTCAGTCTGCTGTTTTACTGCGGTTTTCGGGGGGAAAGGGGTGTTGCTGGCACTGACGGTGTTTGGGCTGCGCTGCCTTGTCACACTCCCGTGTTTCTTTCTGATCGCAGTGCCTTCTTTTCAAAATTCTGTTACCTTGTCCGTCTCATCTTTTGGCCGGGGAAAACGTGTTCAGAGAGTGCGGTACGATTCAGGCTGGTGGTTTCGCGGCGCAATCGCGGCATTGATATTGACGGCGGGGGCTCTGGCTGAGACAATTATTACGCCACAGATGCTGCGGATAGTTCTTGAAAAGATGATTAAATAGCGGATAGGAGGCCCTTTTACGACAGATTATTTAAATGGATATCGAGAATATCTGAGAGGTGAAAAGCATGCCTCAGACAACACTGTGTCCTCTTATCTGCGGGATGTCTCTCAATTTTCGGATTATCTGGAAACAAATTACAGCTGCGATCTCAAAAGTGCGAAACCTGAAACGGTGCGCTGCTATATGAACTGGATGCAGGGCTGCGGAAAATCCAACGCGTCGGTTACCCGTTTTTTAGCCTCTGTCCGATCGTTTTATAATTACATGATTTCTGCCGGCGCGGTGAAAAACAGTCCCGCGAGGGGAATCGCGGCGGCCCATGTGGAACGGAAATATCCCGAGATTCTGACCAATCAGGAAGTCGATCTGTTCCTGGAACAGCCGCAGTGTGTCGATGCGAAGGGATACCGCGATCATGCGATGCTGGAACTGCTTTATGCGACGGGGATCCGCGTCAGCGAGCTGATCGCTTTGGACCTTCCCGATCTGAATCTGGCGGCGGGGTTTATCCGCTGCCGCAGCAAAGGCCGGGAGCGGATTATCCCGATGTATCGCACCGCAATCAAGGCGCTTCAGGAGTATGTGCAGAATATAAGGCCCGGTATTGTCGCAGATTTAAGGGAGACGGCTCTCTTTGTCAATATGAATGGCGAACGGATGAGCAGGCAGGGCTTCTGGAAAATTGTCAAGCACTATCAGGAGACCGCGGGAATTGAAAAGGACATTACGCCGCATACCCTCCGGCATTCTTTTGCGGTTCATCTGCTGGAAAACGGCGCCGACCTGCGTTCCATTCAGGAGATGCTGGGCCACGCGGATATTTCTTCCACACAAATCTATACACACGTTGTCAAAAACCAGCTGAAAGATATTTATGAAAAAGCGCATCCACGGGCCTGAGGGGGTGTGTCAAACGACGCAGCACACAAAAGCGCTGCGCCGTTTTACTATGCTGCGGGCAAACCTTTTCGGTTGCATCTGCATGAAATTTTTGCTATACTGAGCAGGAGTGTAAAATGGGAGGCGGCGGATGCTGATTTTAGGAATTGATCCCGGGATTGCCACGATTGGATTTGGCTTGGTGGAAGCGGAAGGGGGACAGGCGCGGATGCTCCGTTATGGGGCAATCACTACGCCGGCAGGGCTTCCGCTGTCCAAGCGGCTCTATCAGATCGAATGTGATATGGAATCGCTGATTGGGCAGCTTTCTCCGGATGCCATTTCCATTGAAGAGCTGTTTTTTAACAATAACATCACCACCGGGATTGCGGTCGCCCACGGGCGCGGCGTCATTCTGTACGCCGCGGAAAAATGCGGGATTCCGTTGTTTGAATACACGCCGTCGCAGGTAAAGCAGGCGGTTGTGGGATACGGAAAGGCGCAGAAGCGGCAGGTGATGGAGATGACCCGGATGCTGCTGAAGCTCAAAGCGGTTCCCCGTCCCGACGACGCCGCGGACGCACTGGCGCTGGCGCTGTGCCATGCGCGCAGCTGCACATCCCGGCTACCGACAAATTCGGATGTGAAAGAGACCGTTTAGGAGGCGTTCTGTGTTTTATTATGTTGAGGGAACCGTGACGGCCAAGCTGTCCTACCTGGCGGTCATTGACTGCGGCGGAATCGGCTTTTCCTGCAATACGACAAGTCATACGCTCTCGCAGCTGAAGAAGGGTGAAAAGGCCCGGCTGTACACCTATCTCTATGTGCGGGAGGATATTTTCGATCTCTATGGTTTTGCTACGCAGAATGAACTTGCGAGCTTTAAAATGCTGATTGGAATTTCAGGTGTCGGCCCCAAAGCGGCGCTGGCCATTCTCTCCGTCAGCACGCCGGAGACGCTGGCCATGGCTATTCTCACCGGCGACGAGAAAGCGCTGACGGTGGCGCCCGGCATCGGCAAACGGATTGCCCAGCGGATTATTTTGGAGTTGAAGGACAAAATGGCAAAAGAACAGGTCTCTGGAAAATTGAAGCTTTCCGGCGGAACTGCGACCGCCGCGTTTTCCAACAAAGCCGCAGAGGCGGCCGCCGCTCTTTCCGTCCTCGGCTATTCCGCGCAGGAGGTTTCCACCGCTTTAAACGGTGTTGACGCAGAGACGCTTCCGCTGGAGGAGATTGTCCGGCAGGCATTGAAGAAGATGGCAAAATAGCACCAAGATCCTGATGGTTGGAATCCCGGGGAGGCAAGTTTTTTGAGTATTGATTTTGGAAACGACATCTATGAAGAACCTATCGTCACCAAGACGTTTATGAGCGAGGACAGCGGAGAGATGTCTCTGCGCCCGAAAACGCTGAGGGAATATATCGGGCAGGAAAAAGCCAAACGGAATCTGGCAATTTTTATCGAAGCTGCGCGAAAACGCACGGAACCGCTGGATCATGTTCTGCTGCACGGGCCTCCTGGATTGGGCAAAACCACGCTGGCGGGGATTATCGCACAGGAG
>JBFLFX010000123.1:0-5908 GCA_041859815.1 Dysosmobacter sp.
CCCCCCCCCCCCCCCCTCTTATTTAACCAAGCCCGGAAAGCCATTATTTTAAGGGGCGCCCCTTCTCACGGGCCGCCGAGGCCACCAGACCGCTGAGGCCCAGCAGGCCCATCAGGTTGGGAATGACCATCAGGCCGTTGAACATATCAGACATGCTCCAGACCAAATTGACTTTCAGGGTGGAGCCGACAATAATGCAGATGACGACAATGAGGGCGTAGAGCTTCACGGCTTTCCGGCCGAAGAGCGCTTTTACGTTGGTTTCTCCGAAGAAGTACCAGCCGACAATGGTGGAAAAAGCAAAGAAGAACATGCAGACAGCGACAAAGATGTTGCCGAAGCTGCCGAACGCCCTGTTAAATGCCGCCTGTGCCAGCGGGGTTCCCGTCAGCTTTCCCGTGACCGGCTCCAGAAGGCCGGAGGTCAGAATAATCAGGGCGGTCATCGTCAGAACGACAAACGTATCGATAAACACGCCGACCATGGCAATCTCCCCCTGATCGCTGGGCTTGTCGACTTTTGCAATCGCGTGGGCGTGCGGCGTGGAGCCCATGCCGGCTTCATTGGAGAACAGGCCGCGGGCCACGCCGTAACGCATTGCCTGGCGGACGCTGAGGCCCAGCGCACTGCCGAAAAGCGCCTTGGGGTCAAACGCGCCGACAAAGATGGATTTCAGTGCGCCGGGCAGAGCGGCATGGTTCAAGCAAAGAATGACAATGCCGCCCAGAATGTACATGGTGGCCATGATGGGGACAATTTTTTCCGTAAAGGAGGCAATGCGCTTAATGCCGCCCAAAAAGATAAAGCCGGCGATGATTGCAATGACAATCCCGACCGCCAGCTTGGGGATCCCGATGGCATTGTGAAAGGCGTCGCCAATGGAGTTGGCCTGTACCATATTGCCTGTAAAGCCCAGCGCCAAAATGATGGCGACGGAAAAGAAACCTGCCAGGAATTTTCCGAATTTTCCCTTAAACGCGGCGCGGATATAATATCTCGGGCCGCCGGTTACGGCGCCGGTTTCGTCGGTGGTTTTCGTCTTTTGTGCCAGAACCGCCTCGCCATATATCGTGGACATTCCGAAGAAGGCGGAAACCCACATCCAGAAGATTGCGCCGGGACCGCCGGAATACAGCGCCAGCGCGCATCCGGTGATATTGCCGGTTCCGACCTGTGAGGCGACTGCCGTGGTCAGCGCCTGAAAAGAACTCATCCCGTCCTTGCCGGCTTTTTTGCCGTTCAAAGAAAATCCGCCGAATAAACGGCGCCATGCGGAACCAAATTTTCGAATCTGGACGAATCGCGTGCGGAAAGAGAAAAAGATGCCGGTTCCTATCAATAGGAACAGCAGCAGATTTTTGTCCCACAGCACGGAGTTGACTGCGGCGACGATCTGAGCAACCGCCCTCCCGAATATGTGCATAATACCCCTCATTTCTTTTTCCGGCAGTACAGTCTTGAAAAACCATGAGAGTTGCAGTGCGCAGGATACAGGAGCATTTAACGCCGCCCAATCAGCGTCAGTGTTTGTTTTGCGGCGGATTCCAGTGAAAGGGAAAAGCCGAGTTTCCTCTGTCCTTTTGCCTGAGAGATAGGCGGTTTGCCATACACCTTCGGCACTCGCATGGAGTTTCTCCAGAGTTGCACCCGATATTTTGCACACAGCGCAAAATTGTTTGATCTGCCACAAAAAAATCGGACTGCCAGTTTCTATTTTGTTTAATAAGCATAACATATATCCCTCCCGGCGTCAAAAGGGACTTCTGCATAGGCGCAGTACGAAGCTTCATGGATGTCCTGACAGCCTGCGGGGAAAGGCGGAGGGCAGAGTCTGGAAAAATTTATTTTTGGGCTGGTTCTGAAAGGCGGATCTGCGCCGAAAGACGCCTGAAAGAGTCTTTTTATGCCGCCCCCCGGCCGGGACAGCTTGGAGAGGGGAACCGTGTACCGGGGATCAAAAACCCGTGTCCGGGAGAGGGGCTTTCCCGTAATTTGCGAAAACAGTTGTAATATTTTTTAAAACGGTGTATCATACTGATAATTCGAGATGACATCCGCTTATTTGAAACAGGAGGGGTTGAATATGAGCAAGACGGCACAAATGGTGATGAAAATTATCGGAGTGAGCCTGGCTTTTGCCGCGTTTGTTTGTCTGCTGATTGGCGGCTGGCACGATCTGTCGATTGCCGGCGCCGGCATGAAAAAGCGCCTGGCGAAGCGGTTTGGCAGTGAATATGACGATTATGAGGACGAAAAGCTGTATGACTGAGTAAGAAAACAGCCAAAAAGCGGTGGGAAAATCCCACCGCTTTTTTTGACGCTTTGTACAAAGATTCCGGCATTCCCCGCCGGAAGAGACAACGGGCCGGCCAAAAGCCGACCCAAACAGAAAACCCTTGACAGGTTTTGAAATCCATGATAAAATAAATCGCTTATGGTTACTAAATGGTGAAAGCCCGCCTTTTAAAAGTTAAGAATAATGTAGCATAATTCCCCTGAAAAAGCAATAGCATGATGGAAAGATTTTATCAACAGTTCCGGGCGTGTCACACTGGCGGGATCTCCGGCCGCCGTAAATCTTCCCGTTTTCGTTTAATTCTGTAAATACTGTGCGGCGGGGAAGAGGGACAGCGCTCCTCTGCCGCAAAAGAAAGGTTGCGTGAAATACAAGATGGCCAAAGACAAGTATTACGGAAAAACCCTTCGTAAGTGCTTCGCCCGGCATGAGGAAGTAATGCCCATGCCAAACCTTCTGGAGATTCAGAAGAAGTCTTACCACTGGTTTCTGGACACCGGCCTGCGCGAGGTTTTTGAGGATGTCGGCGCGATTACCGACTACCAGGGAAATCTGGAGCTGACCTTTATCGACTATACGATGGACGAACCGCCCAAGTACGACGTGGAGGAGTGCAAGGCGCGGGACACCACCTACGCGGCGCCGCTGAAGGTCCGCGTCCGGCTTCGCAACAAGGAGACCGAAGAAATCAAAGAGCAGGAGATCTTCATGGGGGATTTTCCGCTGATGACGCATTCCGGCACCTTTGTTATCAACGGCGCGGAGCGCGTGGTTGTGTCTCAGATTGTCCGGTCGCCCGGCGTGTACTTCGGCAAGGAGCCGGATCCCAAGACGGAGCTGCCGATTCTGACCACGCAGGTGATTCCGTACCGCGGCGCCTGGCTGGAATATGAGACGGATGCTTCCGATGTGTTTTGGGTGCGGATTGATAAAAACCGCAAATTGCCCATTACCTGTCTGATCCGGGCGCTGGGGCTGAAAACCGACGCGGAAATCCGCGATTTCTTCGGTGACGATCCCCGGATTCTCACGACGATTGAGAAGGATCCCTGCAAGACGTACGAAGACGCCATGCTGGAAATTTACCGCAAGCTGCGTCCCGGCGAGCCCCCCACGGTGGAAGCCTGCGAGACGCTGATGAACAACCTGTTTTTCGATCCCCGGCGGTACGATCTGTCCATCGTCGGACGCTATAAATTCAATAAGAAACTGTCCCTCTGGGCCAGAATCAGCGGCCACAAACTGGTGCTTCCCGCGGCCGATCCCTCCACCGGCGAGATCTTGTTTGACGCCGGGCATGTCCTCAGCACGGAAGAGGCCAAGTCTCTGGACGCCGTGGGCGTCGCGGAGGTGACGATTGACGCCGACGGCGAGCCGCTGAAGGTGATCTCCAACAAAATGTGCGATCTGGCGCACTTTGTGGACTTTGATCCGATGGAAGCGTGCGGCATCAAGGAGCGCGTCTGTTACGACGTGCTGCAGGAGCTTTTGGGGCAGTATTCCGGCGACGAGCTGAAAGAACAGATCCGCGCCCACAGGGATGAGCTGGTTCCGAAGCACATTGTGGTGGCGGATATCCTCTGCTCCATCAACTACATTAACGGCCTGGCACGCGGCATTTCCAACAAGGATGACATCGATCATCTGGGCAACCGCCGCCTGCGCTGCGTGGGCGAGCTGCTGCAAAACCAGTTCCGCATCGGCTTTTCACGCATGGAGCGTGTCATCCGCGAGCGCATGACCATTCAGGATCTCGATATTGTGACGCCCCAGAGCCTGATTAACATCCGCCCCGTGACGGCGGCGATCAAGGAATTCTTTGGATCCTCTCCGCTGTCCCAGTTTATGGATCAGACAAATCCGCTGGCGGAGCTGACCCACAAGCGCCGCCTGTCCGCCTTGGGCCCCGGCGGCCTGAGCCGCGAGCGCGCCAACATGGAAGTCCGGGACGTGCATTACAGCCACTATGGCCGGGTGTGCCCCATTGAGACGCCCGAAGGCCCGAATATCGGCCTGATTTCCTATCTGGCCACTTATGCCCGCATCAATGAGTACGGCTTTATCGAGGCGCCGTACCGCAAGGTGGATAAGCAGACGTTCCACGTCTCCGACGAGGTCACCTATATGACCGCCGACGAAGAGGATAACTTTATTGTAGGTCAGGCCGCGGAACCCGTGGATGAGAACGGCTGCCTGACGAACCCGCGTATCACCGCCCGCCACCGCGACGAAATCGTTGAGGTGGATAAGGAGATGGTGGATTATATCGACGTTTCTCCGCGCATGATGGTTTCCATCGCAACCGCCATGATCCCGTTTCTGCCCAACGACGACGCAAACCGTGCGCTGATGGGCGCGAACATGCAGCGGCAGGCGGTGCCCCTGCTGCGCCCGGAAGCGCCGATTGTCGCCACCGGGATGGAGCACAAAATCTGCATTGATTCCGAAGTGGTGGTTCTGGCGGAGGGCGACGGCGAAGTGACGGCCGTGGACGCCCGCCGGATTTCCGTCCGGTATGACGACGGCGTTACCAAGGATTACAAGCTGATTAAGTTTCTGCGTTCCAACCACGGCACCTGCATCAACCAGCGGCCCATCGTGTCCGTCGGCGAGCGGGTGCACGGCAAGCGCATCAATGAGAACGGGGAAATAGAAGATCCCACCGTCCTTGCGGACGGCCCGGCCACCGATCAGGGTGAGATCGCCCTGGGCCGCAACATTTTGGTTGGCTTCATGACGTGGGAGGGCTATAACTACGAGGACGCCGTCCTGCTGAACGAGCGCATGGTGCGGGAGGAGCTGTACACCTCGATTCATATTGAGGAATACGAGCTGGATTCCCGCGATACCAAGCTGGGCCCCGAGGAGATTACCCGCGACATTCCCAATGTCGGCGAGGATGCTCTCAAAGATCTGGACGAACGCGGAATTGTCCGCATCGGCGCGGAAGTCCACGCCGGCGATATTCTGGTGGGGAAGGTCACGCCGAAGGGCGAGACCGATCTCACCGCCGAGGAGCGCCTGCTGCGCGCCATCTTTGGCGAGAAGGCGCGGGAAGTCCGCGATACCTCCTTAAAAGTGCCCCACGGCGAGTCCGGCATCGTGGTGGACGCGAAGGTGTTCACACGCGAGGGCGGCGACGAGCTTGGCCCGGGTGTCAATCAGGTCGTCCGCGTCTATATTGCCCAGCGCCGCAAGATTCAGCCGGGGGATAAAATGGCGGGCCGCCACGGCAACAAGGGCGTTGTGTCCCGTGTCCTGCCGCAGGAGGATATGCCGTTCCTGCCGGACGGCACGCCGCTGGATATTGTGCTGAACCCCCTGGGCGTACCTTCCCGTATGAACATCGGGCAGGTGCTGGAGGTTCATCTGGGCTATGCCGCGCACGCTCTGGGCTACAAGGTCGCAACGCCTATCTTCGACGGCGCGACTTACGAGGACATTCAGGCGGAGCTGAAGAAGGCCGGTCTGGATCCCGAGGGCAAGAGCGTCCTGTACGACGGACGGACCGGCGAGCCTTTCGACAACAAGGTGACCGTCGGCTATGTGTACTTCCTGAAGCTGCATCATCTGGTGGACGACAAGATTCACGCCCGTTCCACCGGCCCGTAC
>JBFLFX010000124.1:0-5869 GCA_041859815.1 Dysosmobacter sp.
CAGATAATTGAGCCCGGTAATTTTTCCGGTTCCGTCCGCAAACAGCTCCGCGACGTCAAACCGGGCCGGCTCGTCCAATTCCCGCAGGCTCATATAGCAGGCGGCGGCTTTCCGAAGCCGTTCCCGCTTGCAGGCGTCCACATAGTCCCGCGGAAGCCCACAGGCCAGATTGCCGCGGAGCTTGACCTCCACAAAGCAGAGAAAGCCGTGCCTGTCCCGCGCCACCAGATCCAGCTCCCCGAACCGGCACCGCCACTGGCTTTCCAGCAGCGTATAGCCCTTCCCGCGCAGATACCGCGCGGTGGCCGCCTCGCCGCGGTCGCCCGCCGATTTTGCTGTTCTCATTTCCGGCCGTTCTCCCATTTTTTTCAAAAAGCTCCTCCGGTGCGCCGGACACGGGCCGTACTTCTCCAGCATTTCATAATGCAGCTTCGTACCGTATCCCTTGTGCTTTGCAAACTGATACTGGGGATATTCCCGATCCAGCTCTTCGCAGACAAACCGATCCCGGCTGACCTTTGCCAAAACGGACGCCGCGGCAATGGACGCGCTCTTTCCGTCTCCCCCGACCACCAGCTTATGCGGCGTCTGAATCGAACAGCGGCCGCCGCTGTCGCGGTTGCCGTCAATCAGCGCCGCATCCACCCGGGTGTGAAGCCCGTCAATCGCCCGCTGCATCGCCAGCAGCCTGGCGTTGAGGATGTTGAGCTTTTCGATTTCCTCCACGGAAGCAAACGCCACCGCCCACGCGGCGGCGCTTGCACAAATCTCATCGTACAGCCGATCCCGCTTTTTCGGCGTCAGCGTTTTTGAGTCGTTCAGCCCCGGAATCAGAAGGCCGCGGGGCAAAATGACCGCGGAGGCATAGACCGGCCCGGCCAGCGGGCCAGCGCCGGCCTCGTCCACGCCGCAGACTGTTTCCGCTCCCTCCGCGAAGCAGCTCTCTTCGATGCTCCATGGGTGCTCCAGTTCCCTCATGCTTTTTCCTCCGGCAGTTCCAGTGTAAACCGTCCCAGTTTTCCGTCCCGGAACTCATCCAGCAAAATGCGCGCCATGCGCTCCGTGTCCACCTCGCCGCCGGAAATCAGGAAGCCGCGCCGCCGTCCGGCTTTCGCCAGCAGCGCGCAGCCGCTGTCCCCCGGCTCCGGCAAAACCCGATAGCGCGCCTCCAGCGCGGCGGGATAATGCCGCCCCAGATATTCCATCAGGCTGCAGGCAAGCTCCTCCACGTCCAGGATATCGTCCCGCACCGCGCCGGTATAAGCGAGGTTCAGCCCCACGCTCTGATCCTCGAATTTCGGCCACAGAATGCCCGGCGTATCCAGCAGCTCCAGCTGCCTGTCAACAGGAACCCACTGCCCCGCCCGGGTGACGCCGGGACGATCCTCCGCCCTCGCGGTTTTTCGCCCCGCGACCTTATTGATAAAGGTGGACTTTCCCACATTGGGAATCCCCAGAATCATCACGCGCACCACACGGCCGGCCTGTCCCCTTTCCGCGTAGGCTCTCAGCTTATCCGCCAGCAGCTGCCGCACGGCGGCGGCAAATTTCTGCGTGCCGCCGCCCCTCTTTGCGTCCGATTCCAGCACCGCGTAGCCCCTGGCCCGGAAATACTCCCCCCAACGCTTTGTCGCCGCCGGATCCGCCTGATCCGCTCGGTTCAGAACAATCAGCCGGGGCTTTCCGTCCGCAAGCTCGTCCACATCCGGATTCCGGCTGGAAATCGGGATCCGGGCATCCAGAATCTCGCACACCGCATCCACATGCTTAATTTTTTCCGCAATCATGCGGCGGGTTCTGGTCATGTGGCCGGGATACCATTGAATATTCATCCCCAACGCCTCACGCCAGCACGCCGATGCGGGAGAAAACCCGCTTGCCGGTATTCAGATCCGGGCCGGGAAACGCCAGGAAAAACGCCCGCCCAATGATATAGCGGGTATCCACGGTGCCCAGCTGAGGGTTCCGGCTGTCGCTGGAATTATTGCGGTTGTCGCCCATTACGAAAACGGATCCCTTCGGCACCGTCAGCGGGAAATTCATTCCCTCCGGCGTACGGGTCAGCTCATTGATATAGTCCTCTTTCAGCTTTTTCCCGTCCACCGTCACGGTGCCGGTGTTAAAATCAATGTTCACCGTCTGTCCGCCTGTGGCAATGATTCGCTTGACAATCGGCTCTCCGTCCGCAAATGCTCCCTTGTGGATGATCACAATATCACCAGATTGATAACGGTGGTAAAAAATTGGGTTGGCCACCAGAAGCCTGTCCGCATTCTGAAGGGTCGGGACCATCGAATGGCCGTCCACGCCAATCAGGCGCACGCCGAATGTAAATACCAGAACTACCGCCAAAACGGAACAAACCAGCGCCTGAATCCACTCATACAGACTCCGTCCGGTATCCTCTTCCTGCGTTTTTTGCAGATTCTCATCCATGATATTCTCTCCCGAAACCGGTTTCCGGCTTCCAAATCATTCCCGTAATCAGCCCAGGCATACCTGCCGGACTGCAATCTATTTGATCAGTATAACAAAAAAGGCGTCCTGCGGCAATAGATTCCACCGTATTTTTCCGAAACTTCCCGCAAAAAAAGAGAGGCTGTCGCCTCTCTTTTCTCTCGGAATTACAGCTTTTCTTTCACCTTGGCGCCCTTGCCGACACGGCCGCGCAGATAATACAGCTTTGCACGTCTGACATCGCCGCGGCGGACAACCTCGATGGTGTCGATAGACGGAGAGTGGATTGGGAAAACCTTCTCCACGCCGATGCCGTAGGAAATGCGGCGGACGGTGATGGTTTCCTCAATGCCGCCGTGCTTCTTGGCGATGACGGTCCCCTCGAAGATCTGGATTCTCTCACGAGAACCTTCCTTGACCTTTACGTGAACGCGGACGGTGTCGCCCACCTGCACGCCGGGCATCTCCCTGGCAAGCTGCTCCTTGTTGAGTTCCTGAATCAGATCCATGGATTTTTCCTCCTGTATGATAGGCGTTCATGCCGCTCTTCGGTGAAAACCCGGCATCTTTTTGACGCACGGCAGAGGACCGCCCTTTTGTAGCTCTGCTAGTTTATCATATAATTGCGCGAGACGCAAGATATTTTTTCTCCCGGTCCCCACAGCGGGCGAAACGCAAAGAACGTCAATCCCGCCGCGGCGGGCAGCAGCCACAGGTTCCCACCGGTACGGGCAACCGTCCAGAGTAAAAACGCCGCTGCGCCCGTCCCTGAAACCGCTCCCGCAATTTTTGCGGCCCGCACGCCGCAGTCCGGCGAAATACTCCACGAAAGCAGCAGCTCCAGCAGCCTTCCCCCGTCCAGCGGGTACACCGGAAGCAAATTGAACAGCGCCAGGGCAAAATGCGCGCCGGCCGCCGCAGGAAACGGACAAATTCCCGGCAGATGCAGCGCCGCCGCGCCGAAAAGCAGGTTTGCCCCGGGCCCCGCCAGTACGGCGGCAATTTCCGCCGGATAGGACAGGCTGCTGTTGACCGTCCGCATTTCCGCGCCGAAAAGCGTGATACGAAACGCGGTAACCGGCGCGTGAAACAGCCGCAGCAGCAGCAAATGACCGCATTCATGAACCGCCGCCGCGGAAAAAATCAGTATCAGCGGCTTCCAGCCGTTCAGCAGCGCAAACCAGAGCGCCGCCAGAATCGCACCTGCGCCGTTCCATACCGCGCGCTCATGAGGCGCGCTTAACCGTGACATAGTAGATGGGATCCAGATAGATATTTCCCTGGTGCAGCTCAAAATGCAGATGCGGCCCGGTGGCGATCCCGGTCTCCCCCACCTCGGCAATTTTCTCTCCTTCCCGGACTTTGGTCCCGGAGGCGACAAGAAGCTTGCTGCAATGCGCATACAGCGTTGCGTATCCGCTTTTGTGCGCCACCATCAAATATTTTCCGTAGCTCGTGCTCTCGCCGGACACCGTCACAACGCCGTCCGCGAAGCATTTGATCGCCGTCCCTTCATCCGCGGCAATATCAATTCCGTAATGAAACCGCTCCTCCCCGTCCACCGGATGCTCCCGGTAGCCAAACGGCGAGGACAAGATCCCCTGAACCGGCGTACAGTAGTGAAATCCCAGCACCGCCTGATCCAAACAGACGTTTTTGGGGCAATTCTTTGCAGAATACAGCACGCAGGCCAGTTTTTCCGCTTCCGTACCTTTCGTCTGGGCAGTCTGCTTTTCCGTCTGTTTTACAGAATCTGTCCCTGTTTTTTTTGAGGTTTGGGTATCAGTGTGTATCGCTTCCGGCAGCTTGCCCGTCTTTTTTGCAGGGGAGGGCTGGGCAGCAGACTTCGCGGCGGAATTTTCCAGCGGAACGCTGGCGGCGGTTTCTACCGCTCCGCTCTCCGGATGGAACACCGCCTCATAGACTTCTTTGGCGCCCTTTTTGAAGTTTTCTTTGCCGGAAAATGCTTTCCCAACGGCGGAAAAGACCTCGGTCACATCCATATTCCGGCTCATGGCGGCAGAGACGGAATCCCGGACGGCTCCCAGTTTTCCCGGCAAAAGCAGCTTCACGGCGACAACGGAAATAAATATGACGGCACAGATGACAAACTGAGCCAGCCGCAGCCGCTCGCGCCCGCTGATTTGCTTTTGCTGCTGAACCGCGCCGCGCCGCCGCACAGCGGGGCTGTTTCCTCTCCGTCTCACCTGCCGATCTGTCATAAGGCCGCCCTCCTTCTTTTCCGTACCACTCTATGATAAAAATTTCTCAGTTATGCGGGCAGTTTTTACTTGACACAGGGGGCATTATTTCCTATAATAAGTTCTGCTGCATCGGGGCGTGGCGAAGCTTGGTATCGCGCTTGGTTCGGGAGTATCCATGGATTCATCCACGATGTTCGGCGCAGTCGTCCGAAGCTCTTGCAACCACGGTATTCACGGCGGTTTCTTCTTTTTACGAAGCCCTGCAAATTGGGGCTTGACCACAGGAATGCCCACAGACAGCAAAATCTTCAATTTCATAACGGGGTGTAGCGCAGTTGGTAGCGCGCGGCGTTCGGGACGCCGAGGCCAGGAGTTCGAGCCTCCTCACTCCGACCAAAAACCTTCTGAAATCGGTGATTTCAGAAGGTTTTTCTTTGTTTTATGCGCCGCAAAATTTGATTATCACATTACCATCTGCGGCGATGTTTTGAGTGTTTCCCTTTGCTCCGCAATCTCTGCCTTCATCTCACGGATCAGACCCCGCAGCAGAACTTCGCATTCCTCTCGTGTGCGGGCGTACACATTACGGGAGTGTTTTTTACCATCCGGCCACACGGGCGAATACCTTCCCTCCCAGAGATGTTCGTTCAGCTGTGTAACGCAGCCGGTACCGGGCTTGCGGCGGTTTCCATGATAGGGCGTAAAATCAGTCATCGCTTTCCTTTTATCTGCGTGCTTTTCTTTCTCAGTGTCCTCCACCTTTCCGATACCCCGGTCGATGCTGTCCGCCGCCTGCCGCTGCATATCATTCGTGATATGGGTGTAAATATCCAGCGTGGTGGCCGCCGACACATGGCCGATGACGGCTGACAGCGTTTTGACGTCCATGCCGTGTTCCAGGGCTGTCGTGCAAAATGTGTGGCGGAGATCATGAAATCGCACCTGCTTGAGCAGGGACTCGAGAGGAAGTACTCCTTCCGCGACCTTCGGAACCTCTCTAACGGTGCCGCCAATATCCTGCTAAAATATGGCATCAATAAGGGCGACCGGGAGTCGCCGGGAATCGCGTCGATGGTCCAGGTCTCCCCCACCAGGTCCACGGACGACGGGTCCGGCATCGCAGCCATGATCTTCTCTGTCACTGCTCTCTTGCCCCCGAAGTATTCCATAAGGTCAGGAGGGGCGTCCGTCCCGAGTAGACGGTGCAG
>JBFLFX010000125.1:0-5859 GCA_041859815.1 Dysosmobacter sp.
ATCCAATTCATTGCCGCGCCTATGGTACATTGGCCGGAGGTGCTGATGTCTTATGACAGGACCAGCGGCGCGCTGTTTTCCGCCGATGCCTTCGGCACCTTCCACGCGCTGAACGGGCGGCTTTTTGCCGACGAGGTGGACTTTGACCGGGACTGGATGGACGAGGCCCGGCGCTATTACACCAACATTGTGGGGAAATACGGCGCCAATGTCCAGATGCTGCTGAAAAAGGCGGCGCGGCTGGATCTCAAGATGATTTGCCCGCTTCACGGCCCGGTATGGCGGAAGAATCTGGCGCATTTTGTGGAGAAATACGACAAGTGGAGCCGGTATGAACCGGAGCGGCGCGGCGTATTGATTGTATACGGATCTATGTATGGCAATACGGAAAACGCGGCGCAGATTATCGCGACGAAGCTGGCGGAGCGCGGCGTGACTGACACCGCCATGTACGACGTTTCCTCCACGCCGGTTTCCCAGCTGGTGGCGGATACTTTTAAATACAGCCATCTGATTCTGGCGTCCGTGACCTACAATCTGAACATTTTCCCGCCGATGTATAATTTCCTGGCCGATCTGAAAATGCTGAACATGGGGCACCGGACGGCGGCGGTGCTGGAGTGCGGAACCTGGGCGATTAAGTCGGGCTGCCTGATGTGCGAATGCCTGGGAAAACTGCCCGGCATGAAAATTCTGGATGCGTCCGTAACGGTGCGCTCCTCGCTGGCGGACAGTCAGGAGGCGGAGATAGACGCATTGGCGGATGCGGTGGCGGCTTCCGTGAAAAACGCCTGATTTTTCAGACCTGATTTTTTAGAATTGATGAAAGCGCGCCCCGCCGGAATTTTCCGGCGGGGCGCGCTTTTTTTGCTGCCGCGGCCATGGAAGGGGAGCGGGCGTATGCGGGAAAAAGCCTTAAACCGGTTTCCATGCAAGATGCTTCACAATCCGCACATAATATGTTAAGATACTCACAGGCGAGATTGGTGAATTGAGAAGGGAGGCGGGCGCGTGAGGCTTCCGGACATGACGTCGCTGCCGAAAAACCGGTTTCTCAGAGGCGGATACCTGATGCTGCGCCGCTACCTGAACCACAATGTGGCGATTCAGAGCGCCGCGCTGGCTTTTTATCTGCTCTTTACCATTTTCCCGCTGCTGATTTTTCTCAACGCCCTGCTGGGGCTGATGCATCTGGACTTTACCCGGATTCTGGAAAATGCCGCGCAGGTATTTCCCAAGCGCGCGGTGGAGTTCGCGGAAGCCTATCTGAATTATGTGGGGAAGAAGCCCAGTATGCAGCTGATGCTGTTCGGGCTGTTTTTTTCCATTTATTTTCCTATGCGCGCGACCAACACGCTGATGCGGGCCGTCCGGACGGCATATCATCTCGGCCCGCCCCGTGCGGCGGCGCGGCATATTTTGAAAACCCTGTTCTATACGCTGCTCCTGATTGTCTCTCTTGCCGCTATGCTGACGCTGCTGACGGTGGGCAACCTGACCCTGGATTACGGGGTGGCGCATCTGAATCTCTCCGTAAAAGCGGCGGAATGGTGGGCGCGTCTGCGCTTTCCGCTGGTGATGCTGCTGATGTATTTTGCGCTGTACGTGCTTTACGCCATGGCGCAGGATACGCGCCAGCCGCAGAAGAACCTGTTTCCCGGCGCGGCGGTGTCGCTGCAGTGCTGGATTCTGGTCTCCCTGCTTTATTCCGTTTATATCGAAAAATTTGCGGCGTATTCCGTGCTGTACGGTTCCATCGGTACCGTGATTGCCCTGCTGGTGTGGCTGTATCTCACCGGCACGGTGCTGATTCTGGGCGCAGAGCTGAACGGCACGTTGATTTCCCTTCGCAAGGATTCTGAAAATATTTCCCCGCAGCCGCCGGCCTGACGTACTTTTTTACGCCGCGGGCGGCCTTAAAAGGTCCAATTTTACGCGGGAAACCGCGATGGAAAGGAAGTACAAATGGAATGACAGAAGAACTGAATCAAAAGCTGCAGGAGTACGCGCACTTGCTGGTCCGCATCGGACTGAACCTTCGGGACAAACAGACGCTGGTGATTTCCACTCCGGTGGAATGCGCCTATTTTGCCCGGATGTGCGCCAGGGAGGCCTATGAGGCGGGCTGCCGCGAGGTCGTGATGAACTGGAGCGACGACACGCTGACCCGCCTGAAGTACCTGCAGGGTGACGAGGCTATTTTTGACGAGGCACCCCTTTGGAGACGTCACTTCTTCACGGACTACGCCTATGAGGGCGCGGCCTACCTTGCGATCCATGCCGAGAACCCCGAAAATCTGAAGGGGGTGGATCCCAAACGCCTGAAGCGCGCGCAGATTGCGGGCGGCAGGGCGAGCAGCGAGTTCCGCCGCCTGGAGATGACCAACGGCTTCCCGTGGTGCGTGGCTTCCGTGCCGATTCCCGCCTGGGCCAAGGTCGTGTTCCCCGACGATTCCGAGGAGGTCGCCATGGAGAAGCTGTGGGACGGCATTTTCAAGTCCGTCCGCATCAACGGTGACGGCAAGAGCGTGGAGAAATGGAATGAGCATCTGGATACCATGTCAAAGCGCCAGGCAAAGCTCAATGAGCTGAACTTTAAGTCCGTACATTATACCAATTCTCTGGGCACCGATCTCACAGTCGAGCTGCCTGAGGGGCATCTCTGGGTTGCCGGCAGCGACACTACCCCCAAGGGTCAGGTCTTTATCGCCAATATGCCCACCGAAGAAATTTTCAGCGCGCCCAAGCGCGACGGCGTCAACGGCGTGGTGTATGCCGCCATGCCGCTGGTTCTGGGCGGCAACATCATCGACAAGTTCCACCTGGTTCTCAAGGACGGCAAGATTGTGGAAGCGCACGCCGAAAAGGGCGAGCAGAATCTGAAGGATGCGATTTCCGTGGATGAGAATGCCGCCTATCTGGGCGAGATCGCACTGGTTCCCTATGACAGCCCCATCTCCAACCAGAAGATTCTGTTTTATAATACGCTGTTTGATGAGAACGCGGCCTGCCACTTTGCCTTCGGCGCGTCTTATCCCTGCATAAAAGGCGGCGACAAGATGACGGCTGAGGAATTGAAGGCTCACGGTCTGAACGATTCCATCACCCATGTGGACTTTATGGTCGGCACCAAGGATCTCAAGATCGTCGGCACTACCCATGACGGCAGGGAAGTCCCTGTGTTTGTGGACGGCAACTTCGCAATCTGATCCCTCTTTGCGGATTCTGCGCCGGAGAGACTTATTTGGAGCCTCTCCGGCGTTTTTCCTGCTTATATGGGGAGGGCGCCGGCAGGCGGCATTCCTCTCCGTAGGGGACGAGGAAGGTGGGAATCCCCTCCGCCGTAGGTGCAATCGCCTGCATCTGCCAGAAGAAGCACAGCCCTTCGGGCGTCAGGTAAAAATTTTCCCGGCTGAATGCGCGGCGCAGCTCCTGCCGCCAGGAATCGTGATAGCGGGCGATGCCCGCTTCCTCCTGCCGGACAATTTCCGCTCCCGCGCGTTTGAGCAGGTATTTTCGCACGGGAAAGCGCGGAGGAAAAAATTCCGTCAGCGGCACGGGATAGCCGGTAAGCAGGTTCCAGGTATCGCCCCGGCGCAAAATCCGGGTATGTCCGCCGAACTGCTCCCGGGCGTCGGCGGACAGGCTCCACAGGCCGTCGGATGCATAAGTTACCCGGTAGGACAGCGCGGCGGCGCAGCGGGGCTGCGGCGCGCTGTTTTCCAGTGCCTGCCGGCAGAGCTCCGCCGCTTTGGGAAAGAGCATTGTCTGACAGTAGCGCAGATAAGAACGCATTTCCAGCCGGTAAAACCATCCGATCCGCCGCATGGCGCGGCTGCTGCGCGCCGCCGGTTCCGGCAGTGAAACCGAAGCGGTCAGCACCGGGACTCCGTCCGCCGTCCACTCCCGCTCCGCCGTCAGCGGGCGGAACCGCTGTTCTTCCATAAAATCGCCCTCCCTGTCGTTTCGTTATCACAGCCTATTCCGGCCGACGCCGGCTGGTGTGCGGGGAGGCTTTACATTCCGCCGCCGCAATGTTAAAATAGGGAAACATCACCGGGTACGGGGAGGGAGCGTATGGACAGTTATGAGAGTCTGGCGGGATCGTACGACGCTCTGACCGCGGACGTGCGGTACCGCCGCCGGGCGGAATGGCTGGATCGGCAGCTGAAGCGGGCAAAGCGCCCGACGCATACCGTGCTTGACCTGGGCTGCGGAACGGGGACTATGGCGTGTCTGCTGGCACAGATGGGCTATCAGGTCACGGCCTGCGACGCCTCGGCGGAGATGCTGACGGAAGCCGCGCGGAAGGCGGAGGGACTGGCGGAAAACCGCCCGTTTTTTCTCTGTCAGCCCATGCAGCGCCTCCGGCTTTTGGAGCCGGCGGACGCGGTGATCAGCACGTTGGACGCGCTGAATTACCTGACCCGGGAGAGGGACGTGCGGGAGACGATGCGCCGCGCGTATCGCTGGCTTCAGCCCGGCGGCGTGTTCTTTTTTGACGTGAACTCGCCCTGTAAACTGCGCCGGATGGACGGGCAGATGTGGGCGGATGAACAGCCCGGTGTCTGCTGTTTTTGGCAGACGGACTTTTCGGAGCGAACCAGAATCTGCACTTACCGGGTGCGGCTGTTTACCCGGCGCCCCGACGGTGCGTGGGAGAGATCCGATGAGGAACATCGGGAAAGAGCGTGGGAGCCGGAAGATTTGCGGGCGTGGCTGGAGGACGCGGGATTTGAGAAGATCCGTATATCCGGCGATTTGCGCCGGAGCGCGCCCCGCCCCGATGAGGATCGGCTGATTTTCCGCTGTGAGAAGCGGGACAGGACGGGAAAGCGGAGGATTTAATTTGAAAAGCGATCAGTTGGTACGGGCCATCACCACGGACGGAATGGTCAGGGCGGCCGCCGTTTCGACAAAATATCTGACGGAAAGGGCACGGAAAATTCACGGAGCGTCTCCGGTAGCTGCCGCGGCGCTTGGACGCGCGCTGGCTGCCGCGTCCATTATGGGCAATGCCCTGAAGGATACCGGCAGCAGTCTGACGCTGCAGATCAGGGGCGGCGGCCCGCTGGGAACGATTCTGGCAGTTTCCGACAATGAGGGCAATGTCCGTGGAACAGCGGACAATCCTGCGGTGGATATCCCGCTGCGGGAGGATGGCAAGTTGAATGTCGGCGCCGCGGTCGGCGCGGACGGAACACTGACGGTAATCCGCGATTTGAAGATGCGAGATCCCTACGTCGGTACGGTGGAGCTGCTGTCCGGCGAGATTGCGGACGATTTGGCCGCCTATTTTGCGGATTCCGAGCAGATTCCCTCCGCCTGCGGGCTGGGGGTGCTGGTGAAGCGGGACAGGAGCGTCGGGGCGGCCGGCGGTTATCTCATTCAGCTGATGCCCGGCGCCGGCGAGGACGTGATTGGAAAAGTGGAGGGCGGCGTGCTGGCGGCGCGATCCGTGACGGCGCTGCTGAGCGGAAATGACGACCCGGAGGCTATGCTTCGCACGCTGCTGTCGGATTTTGAATTGGAAATTCTGGAGCGCTCTCCCATCGAGTATCGCTGCCCGTGCTCCAGAGAGCGGATGGAGCGCGCGCTGATCAGCCTTGGCCCGGGAGAGCTGAAATCGCTTCTGAGGGAGCAGGGAAAAGCGGAGCTATCCTGTCGCTTCTGCGGGGAAAAGCAGATATTTACTGGAAATGATTTGAAAGCGCTTCTGGGGGAAACGGAGGTTCCCAAAACCGAAAAAAAGTGAAATTTACGGTTGACAGAAAGCGGCTCCTTTAGTATAATAACTTTTGCCGTCTGACGGAGACGGGATTCGGGAGCATAGCTCAGCTGGTTAGAGCACCTGCCTTA
>JBFLFX010000126.1:0-5821 GCA_041859815.1 Dysosmobacter sp.
CGCGGATTTACCTGCCTTTTGCCGTCGGGGAAGCGGACAGAGAATACATCGTTTCCCATGAACGGACTCACATCCGAAGAAAGGATCACTGGATTAAGCCCTTCGGTTTCCTGCTTCTGACGGTCTATTGGTTTAATCCAATGATATGGGTAGCCTACGTCCTGTTATGTCGGGATATTGAGGTTGCCTGTGACGAAGCCGTTATTCAAGATATTGGCGGCGATGAAAAGAAAGCCTATTCCCTCGCGCTGCTCAACTGCGCCGTTAAGCGCAGAAATATTGCGATGTGCCCGCTGGCATTTGGTGAAGTGGGGATCAAAGAAAGAGTGAAGAATGTGTTGAACTATAAGAAACCGGCTTTCTGGATCATTATCGTAGCGGTTACAGCCTGTATCGTTGCCGGGATATGCCTGCTGTCCAATCCGAAAGAGAAAGCCGGCACATCCTCTTATGAGCATACCAATGCGGAGCAGCTTTTTGAGCACCGTACCGCTTATGTCGGTAATAATTCCGCTGTCGGAGAGATTGTCCGGCTGCTGAAATTTCCGTCTGATGTCGAGTATGACCGTATTGAACTGCAAACAAGTGCGAAGCCCTACGGAGTCACTGTCTGTTTTGACGCAACGCCTAAAGTCAAGGCTGCCTATCATACGTCGGAGCCGAAAAATATCGGTGTTTTCCGGGAGAACGCCTGTATTCTGTTTTCTCTGATTGAGAATGCGGACAAAGTCACATTCCGTCTGGATGACGGTGCAGGAACCCCCGTCGATCTGCAATTTACCCGCGAATGGGCGAAGAGCATTGTCGGCGCGAATTTGTGGGCGAAGAGCAGCTCTGCAAAAAAACTGGACAGTCTGATGACGCAAATCGAGGAACATGTGAAAAATGCCTATGCTTCCGCCGTAAAGGGGGGAACCACAGGGCCGTTTGTGGGATATGTCAAAACAGCGGCTGCCGATACGTTTGATATTTACACAAAAAAGAACGGGATTTATGTGATGAGCCTGCCTAAGTCATTATTTAAGGATTTTCCAGCGAATGATTTCGAGCCGGGTTGGATGGACGATATTGATTTCTATTGCGGATCAATTGAAAATTTCACATGGGCGGTGGTCTGCACAGGGCCCTCCGGCGGAACCGGAAACGAAAATGTCTGTACCTCGTCGGACGGCGGAAAGACCTGGTGGATTGGTAATCGCTATGCGATGTACTCCGGAACGGGGACCGGCGCCGGTTTTGCCTCTTCAAAAATCGGCTTTATAAGCTACCGCTACTTTGCTGACCGGGGACCTGAGATCAGCCGCACGACGGACGGCGGAAAAACATGGCACCGTATGACGGTGAAGATTCCTGAGTATCTGAGAGAATACCGAATGACGCCTCTTGTTCCCGCATTCTCCGGAGACTCCGGCGTTTACCCGATCATGCTTTACGACAATGACGGCAATACCTCTATGGCCTACCTCGTAACGAAAGACTGCGGGATGACATGGAAGTGGAAAAAAAGCGATTTGGACGAAGCTGTGGCGTCGGCTTTCTTAAAGAAAAATAAAGGGGGATACTATGATGGGGAGTGTGCCGGAGAGGGGCACATTCTTCTCGGAAAGACGGAAAAATCAGGCGTTATAACGATCTATGCCCTTACCATGTACGGCCAATACGGCTTTGAGGACGGGAATTTCGTGAAAGTTTCGGGTACCGGTACTATTCCTGCAGTATTCACGTTTACGGATTCAGACGGCAGTCTTGTGTGTACGAATATTGAATACCCGGAGGATGGTTCGGAATATGCGAAATCGATCAAAAAGATGTTTCCCCCCGAATATCAGGACAGGGTGCTGCATCCTACGGACGGTGACATGCAGGATTTGGAGTCTCAGGAGCGCGCGTATGCGGCAAACTATCTGAAAAAAATCGGCAGAACTGCCGTGATAGGTGATTACCACGATTTTCAGCATACGCTTCTTACCGATGTCGGCGTTTCCGTTGATGTGTCAAATCGCATCAGCGAAAAGGCGTCTGCCGGGTATCCCTATTGGATTGGAAGCCGCGAAGCATTGGAGAACGGGGTTCGCTATGTCTATAAGATGAGTTATAACAAAAATGCCCATGAAATCGATTTCACCAAATACGAATATGATACCCACAAGATCGTTGCGCACACACGGCTGGATTCCCTTACAGGATTGCAGGTAAAATGATTGAAACGGCAGATGACCCGGGGGGCAAGTTGGAAGTCCCTCCGGGTCGTATCTGCCGGGAATCAGGGCATCCAGAGCTCCGCAATCCACCGGGTCGGTTGGTAGCGCGTAAGAATTTGTGTAAAGTCGGAAAGCCGGGACAGGGAACCCTGAGTCAGGGAATATTTTAATTCTGTCTCGTCAAGCACCTGTCTCAGCTCGCTTCTCTCTTTTTCTGTTATTTATGCAAATATCTCTTGCCCTTTTATTATTTGATCTGACTTTTGAGGTTTACACAATATTTTAGATACTGAATATTTCTGCCGTATAAATCAGGTCAAGCTCAGATTACTTGGATCCCTCAGAATCCTCTGCCAACAGTAAATCCATGATTTTACTGTAAATCCGCTCCGGGTTTTCCAGAAAACGCTCTTCCAACAGCCGTGCCATATCTTCCCGGACGACCGTGAGGTTCAGATCCATGACACTGCCCATATCGTCCGACAGCGCAAGATTCACGCCGTAGGTTCCATTTTCCCGTTTGGAGGAGGATGCCCGTACCTGACTTTTGCGGCGAAGCTGCCGATTGCAGACCGAAATATTTTTATCGCTCCGTAAGCGGACAGAATAGGGAAGGCTTGTTTCGCAGATCTTGCTGTTGCGAGCGCCTTTTTCGGTAATAGAGTAGAGCCCGTCATCGGACAGGCTCAAATGCTCGGTACGAACCAGATCGGACAGACACTCCGAAAAATCGAAATAACCGATGGCATCGTCACACATCATTTGCCAGATGGTATCCAACGGAACCGGCTCTGCTACACGAGCCATAATATACAGAATCAAAAATTTGATTTCCAGGTTGTCGTGAATAAATCCCCGTACTGGCATTGCAGAGCCTCCTTTTTTGCATCTTTTGTTATTATAGCGCAATTTTGTATCGAAGAAAAGTGAAAATTGCATCGAGATACCGGGCAATGCGGGAGAGAAGAGCCGGGCAGGGAGTTTCACCGTTTTCTTCCGCGCGCATAAGCTGGACTGAAAGAAAAATCTTTCTTTCAGTTTCAGTACTTATTAGGGAGGTATTGCAATGCCTGAGAGAGTTTTGCCCGGCCCTGTTGAGGATTCCCGCGGCATTCGTGAGGCAGTTTGCATTCACACGAAAAAAATTTATGATTCTTGCCGTGATAAGGATTGCATTGAAGATTTGCGTTTCTATCCAAAGCTGCCCTATGTGGACGCCATCAGTCATGCGCTGTCCATTAAAGGGGGATCCGCCAAGCTGCTGCATGTGTTCGTTGACGTGGAACCCGTGACCTTTAACCGGGGATTCTATACCGTTGATATGCGCTTTTTCTACTGCGTGACCCTTCAGGCGTACCTGAGCAGCCCCGTGCCTGTACAGGTAGAGGGACTGTGTGTGTTTGACAAACGGGTCATCCTGTTTGGCAGCGAGGGAAACGCCAAGATTTTCTCTTCGGAATACCGTCAGGACGGAATGGATCCGCAGATGCTGCGGAAAAACAATCTGCCCATCGCGGTGGTGGAAGCGGTTGATCCCATTGTGCTGGACGCCAAACTGGTGGACTGCTGCGATTGCCATCCCTGCTGCGAGGTGGAAATGACCGAGGTTCCCGAGTGTGTCGGAAATTACTTTGAAGGGGAACTTTCCTGCGGCGGAGACAGAAAGATTACTGTAACGCTGGGGCAGTTTTCCATTGTGCGGCTGGAGCGAGACTCTCAGCTGCTGGTTCCGGTATATGATTACTGCATGCCCGGAAAAGAGTGCGCCGGCGGTTCCGATGAGGATCCCTGCGGTTTATTCCGCAATATTGCTTTCCCCGTCGGCGAGTTTTTCCCGCCCAACACAGTGGTGAAACCGGGAACCTACGAGGAGACGAAGAACTGCTGCGGCTGCCGGTAAACATCGGAAAAACAAAAGCCGTAAACTGCGGCCAAATTGGCTCTGAATCAATAAAGAGAGGACGCCGGAATCGAGCTATTCCGGCGTCCTCAAAGTCTGTGAAAAAATAGTGAGTGCAGGTTGATTGGGAGGGAAGAGTGTGCGAGAAACCCGGAAAGGGTGTCCTGTGCCATTGAAATCACGGGGTTTCAAAGCCCGATTAGCGGCAGGCGGGGAGCACGGCGGCAAACTTCTTTACCGCGTCTTCCGCGGTGGCCCAACTGGTCACAAAACGCACCATACTGTGATTTGCATCAATGGGACGGTTGACTTCAAAGGCGCAGACTTTCATCAACTTCTCCACGACGGAATTGGGGAGAATTGGGAAAATTTGGTTGGTATGACTGTCATACGGGCAGGGATAGCCCTCCGCAAGCAGCGCATCCCGTACGCCGGCAGCCGTTTTGTTGGCATGGCGGCCCATTTCAAAATAAAGATCGTCTTTCAGCAGTTCGATGAACTGAATGCCCAGCAGACGGCCCTTGGCAAGCATGGCGCCTCGCTGCTTAATATAATAACGGAAGTCCGGCTGAAGGGCGGCATCCCTTAGGACAATCGCTTCGCCGAACAACGCGCCGTTTTTTGTGCCGCCGATGGTAAAAGCATCCGTCAGTGCCGCCAGATCGGCCAGCGTCAGATCGTTTCCCTGCGCGGTCAGCGCGGAACCCAGCCGTGCGCCGTCCAGATACATCAGCAGATGATTTTCGTCGCAGCAGCGGCGCAGGGCCGTAAGCTCCGCCTTCGTATAGAATGTGCCGATTTCCGTGGTGTCGGAGAGATAGATCATCCGGGGACGTACCATGTGCTCTGTAGAGTGGATGTCCAGCACTTGCCGCACCAGATCGGGTGTCAGTTTTCCGTCCGGGGAGGAAACCGTACAGACCTTGTGCCCGGTAGCTTCAACGGCGCCGGTTTCGTGGACGTTGATGTGGGCGGTTTCCGCGCCGATGACCGCTTCAAAGGAACGGAGCAGCGCGTGGATTACCAACAGATTTGCCTGCGTACCGCCGACGACAAAGTGAACGGCGGCTTCCGGCGCGGCACACTTTTTGCGGATCAGATCCCCCGCGTCCCGGCAGTACTGATCCAGGCCATAGCCGCAGGTCTGCTCCAGATTGGTTGCTTCCAGCGCTTTTAAGATGCGCGCGTGCGCGCCCTCACTGTAATCGTTGAGAAAGCTGAGCATGATCAAAATTCCTCCCAAATTGTAATTTTTGTGCAGTTGACTTTTTCTCTGTTTGATATATCATAATGCAGGACGGAAAAAAGGACAAGGTTTCCGAATGCGGAAGGCTGCAATTTTTTGGGAAATCCGCCGGTAATTAAAACTTTTCAACTGGCTGCGCCGTCTATTTTGCATTGAGTTCAGCAAAGACTGGGGGAGAAATGAATTGATGAAAAAAATTGTGACGTTTGTGCTGGCACTTCTGATGCTGGCATCGCTTGCCGCCTGCGGCAGCACGCAGAAAGAGAGCGAGTCTGTTGACCTGAAGAGCTTTTACGCCAAACTGGCAGAAGAATATCATTGGGGCAAGGGTGATATGGTGGAACTGACAGATGCGCTGCTGGATAACTACTATCCCGGTTTAAAGAAGCTGCAGGCAAAGCAGCTGGTGGCGGAGGTGCCGCAGATGTCCTCCAAGGTGAACGAGCTGGCGTTTGTGGAGTGCAAATCGGAAGC
>JBFLFX010000127.1:0-5728 GCA_041859815.1 Dysosmobacter sp.
ATGCTGGAAAAGCTCCGGGAAAAATATGCCGGACACAGGATTTGTCTGATCAACGCCAGCTATTTTTCCACGGATCTCGGGCAAAACCGGTTCGACGCCGCAATTTCCATCATGTCCCTGCATCATTTCGAGGCGGACGCCAAGGCCGGGCTGTACCGGAAGATTTACCGCAGCCTCCGCCCCGGCGGCGTTTTTTTGGAAGGAGATTACATGATCGGCTCCGATGACAGCACAGCAGAAATGGAATTTCTGGAGGAGCGGCGGAAATTACAACAAAATTTCCATTTGACCGAAAAATTTTACCACTATGACACGCCCTTCACCGTGAAACATGAGACTTCCCTGCTGCGATCCGCGGGATTTTCCGCCGTACAGCGGGTCTGGGGAATTGAAAATAACGTCATGCTGCTCGCAGAAAAAGAGACGTAAAAGGGCGCCGGTTTGCACCGGCGCCCTTTACACGCATAGATCGCGCCGCAAAAGGAGCGCCGGCAAATACCGGCGCTCCCGATTAAAAGGCAGTTATCTCTTGGAGAACTGGGGTGCGCGGCGGGCCGCTTTCAGACCGTACTTCTTGCGTTCCTTCATACGAGGATCGCGGGTCAGGAAACCCGCCTTTTTCAGGATGGGGCGATAGTCCTCATTCGCCAGCAGCAGCGCGCGGGCGATTCCGTGGCGCAGAGCGCCGGCCTGTCCGGAAACGCCGCCGCCGGTAACGGTGGCCACAATATCCATCTTGCCGGTATTCTCAGTGGCTTCCAAAGGCTGACGAACCACCATCTTCAGGGTATCCAGGCCGAAATACTCATCAATGTCGCGGCCGTTGATGGTAATGGAGCCCGTGCCGTTGGGGAACAGATGAACGCGGGCGACAGAAGACTTCCTGCGGCCGGTGCCATACAGATACGGTTTCTTAGACTGATACATTCTCTTGCTCCTCCTTATTCAACGTCCAGAGCGACGGGCTTCTGCGCCTGCTGCTCGTAGTTTGCGTCGGCGTAAATATGCAGGCGCTTGAGAGAATCCCTGCCGATGACGTTGCGCGAAAGCATGCCGCGCACCGCAACACGCATGGCAACCTCGGGCTTTTCCTTCATCAGGATATGGTACGGGGTTTCGTGCAGGCCGCCAATCCAGCCGGAATGCGTGCGGTAAATTTTCTGAGTGCCTTTGTTGCCGGTCAAAACCGCCTTGCCTGCGTTGACGATAATCACGTAGTCGCCGCAGTCCGCGTTCGGGGTGAAAGTGGGCTTATTCTTGCCGCGCAGAAGGTCGGCGGCACGCACGGCCGTCTTGCCAAGAGGCTTGCCGGCAGCGTCCAGAATGTACCACTTGCGCTCAATGTTGGCTTTATTTGCCATAAAAGTGGACATGGTTTTTCCTCCGTATGATAAAATTCTTGATTTTCTTTACAAACCAAATGCCCTGATTTACAATCAGAGCAATACTATTTATAGCACACGGGGAATCCCATGTCAAATAAATTTCGATTTATACCGGCTTTACCTTTTAATTTCTCCGTTTTTCTCGTGATCTCTTTTGTTTTCTCGATTCTCAAATTATTTTTTGCTCAGCGGGATTTCCGGTTTCCTATGTAGCTACAAAATCCATTTCAGCAAAAGCAGCAGCACAAATCCCGGAACGCCCAGGATTCCGATGGTCAGGGCATTCCAGATATTCAGTCCGATGGAAAATCCGGTGACTCCCGCCATAAGGTTTACCGCCCACAGCGCCAGAAATCCCAACAGGGTGTTCAGCAGTAGCTTCAGCGCCAGCTTCAGCGGCGTGCGGAACACCCGGAACAGCGCGATTGCCAGAAATGCAATCAGCATTCCGACGGCAATCTTTTGACTGAGGCTCAGCTCCACGTCGCATCCTCCTTCAGATCCACGGCAGCGGACGCACCGTCCGCAGGGCAGTGTTCCTTAATGGCGCGAATCAAATAATTGCACCGCGCCTTTACCGCGCTGATTTCATAGATGCTGGCTTCCACCAGTTCGGGATCCAGCGCCTGGTTAAACTGGTGGTAGGCCAGCTGCAAATCGCGCTGTGCGGTGGTCAAATCCTCCCGCAGCGCCGCTAATTCCGGATCCGTCCCGGAATTCTTGGGAAAGAGAACAGTTTTCATAGCAGTCCCTCCTGTATGATTCTACGGTCAGTCTGGACAAATATTCCAGCTTTTATACCACAAGAAAGGATTGGTTTTCCACATGGAGCATGAACGCTATATGCGCCGGGCGCTGGAGCTTGCGAGGGAGGCGGCGGACGCCGGCGAAGTCCCGGTCGGCTGCGTCGTCGTACGGGACGGGAAAATTGTCGGCGAGGGGCGCAACCGCCGCGAGGAGCAAAACGCCGCGGCGGCCCACGCGGAGATGGAGGCCATCGCCGCCGCCAACGCCGCGCTGCGCTCCTGGCGATTGGACGGGTGCACGCTGTACGTCACGCTGGAGCCTTGCCCCATGTGCGCCGGAGCAATTTTGAACGCCCGGATTCCCCGGGTTTACTACGGCGCACGGGACGAAACCTTCGGCGCCTGCGGCGGCGTAACAAATCTTTTTATGGAAGATTTTCCGTCGCATCCGGCACTGGTGGGCGGCCTTCTGGCAAAAGAATGCGGTGAAATTTTGACTTCGTTCTTTCAGAATCTCCGCACCTGAACCAAGTGCGTTTCCCTTGGGGGATTCCGGAACTTAAATTTCCGGAAAAGTGCTGAAATTTAATTTTTTTGTAACAAATTTTGCTGTTTTCCTTAACAAGCGGCGCGTATTTTAATACTTGCAAGAAAACTTCTTTTCATCCAATCTTCCAAACGGACAGGATGACCGGTCAAAGGGCTGGCCGTCCTGTCCGTTTCGCATCCCCCGCTATTTTTCTCAAGCAATGTAACGTCCCGCGCCGCAAAATAAAAATTTTGCGGCGCGGGACGTTACATGCGTTCTGTCAGTTCAGCGGATTGGCCTCCAGATATTGCAGCCAGCGGTGGCAACCGGCGCGGTTCAGATGCAGGCCGTCACCCGTGAGGGAGTCCGCGAGGCATCCGTCCGACGCCGTCACCGCCTCCGCCACGTTCAGGTAGATACAGTTGTTATCCGCCGCCAGCTTTTGAATCCGCGCATTGTAGTCCGCAATCCGCTCGTTGTTGATGTAGCCGTGCTTGGCCTCCTGCGCGGCACTGACCGGCAGAATCGACTGCAGCACGATTTTCGCATGGGGAGCGATGGCGCGGATATCCCCGATCACCTTGGCATACTGATCGGTAAAGGTCTTGGGATATACCCACCCCAGCTCATTGACGCCCAGCATGATATAAACTTTGGAAAAGGAAAGGTGCCGCAGCGCCGTCATCACCGGCACGGTTCCGGACGCGGTTTCCACCTTGCTGTCGGTATAGATGGACGCCACCGTAGCGCCCTTCGCGCACAGATAACGCGGCGTAGTCAGCCCGGAGTATAGCTGAAGCCCCTGGGTGCGGGAATCGCCGATCAACACCGCGCCGGCAAAATAGGACGCGTCTACCTTTGCGGCGGCAACCGGGGCCGGATCGGTCACGGCCTTCTTTTTCTCCGTTTTTTCCGGGACGGATTTCTTCACGGCGGATTCGGAGGAATTCCCCGAAACGCTTTTCTTCTCCGCCTGCCGGAGCTCCTGCTGCTTTTCCCTTTCTCCCGCCGCTTTCTTTTTCACTGCCGAATGGATCGCCGCGGCGGGCACCAACAGCGCCGTCACCAGTGCCAGCAGCAAAAGAACAATCAGCGGCCCCCTCCTGTCTCCTCTGTATCTTTTCTGTGTCTTCGCCATTTTCCCGAGCTCCTTTTTGATTTGTCTCTTTTTCTATTAGACGCAGGAACCAGTGAAGAAGTCAAAACAAAACGTTAAAATTTCCGTGTCAAATATTATCAAATCCGACAAATTCTGTTTTTTGTGTCAGAAGCGCCCGGTGAAGTTCTCTCCACCGGGCATTCCTCTGTCAGCGTGTCAGATCCTCCGGGTAGACGCCCGCTTCATGGAGCCGGCGGAGCTCCTCCGCCACAGGCTGCCGGTCTTCCCGATAGGTCATGCCGAACCAGCGATCCGCCGAATGCAGCACGGGAACCTCAATTTCCCCTCTTTTCAACAAATCCCCCACCATCACCGGCAACAGGCACTCCGCCGTGAGATCTTCCGCCGAAAGATGATGCAGGAAATCGTTAAAATATGCTCTGAGAACCGGAAAAATTCCCGGCATAAATCCCCAGTAGTTCATGGAAACCGGGGTCTGGGGATCCAGCAGACGGCCATGCGTCAAATCCCGGATGGTTCCGTCCGGCTCCAGCTGAATTTTTTTCGTCTCCGTCACGGAGCGAAGCCAGCCGTCCCGCACCGTACACAGCCCTCTGGAAACGGAGCCATTGGCGCTGACCGTGTTTTTCAGCAGATACCCCACCATCACGGCGCTCCCCTTTTCCGGCAGGTGTTTCAACGCGCTGTAAATCTTGCGGTAGGCGTCCAGCCCGTAATAGTCGTCCGCGTTGATGACGCAGAACGGTTCTTTTACCGCGTCCGCCGCGCAGAGCAGCGCATGCACCGTGCCGAAAGGTTTTGTGCGCTCCGCCGGAATCCGATAAAAAGGGGGCACGGAGGAATCGTCTTGAAAGACGTATTCCACTTCCACCGGCGTGCCGTCCAGCGCCGTCTTTTTCGCCAGATAGTCGCCGCACAGACTGTGCATCATCTGTTCCATGCCCGGCTTAATGATAAATACCACCTTGCCGAAGCCGGCGCGCAGCGCATCGTAAATCGAATACTCCATCAGGATTTCGTGGTGCGGGCCGACACCGTCCACCTGCTTATCGCCGCCGTAGCGGGAACCTATGCCCGCAGCCATAATTACCAGTGTTGTTTTCATGCTTCGCCTCTCCACTTTATCTTTCTCCCGCTTTCGTGCAGAATTCAAATTGATCCTTTTTAAAATACTCTATTCCGGCGTTTTTTGCAACCGTATCCGTCATAATGCTTGACATTCCGTTTTTCGCTTTGTAATATGAAAATGATTTTCATTTTTACTGTTTGGGGTGGGTGTTCGGGCCTGTGCGACGAAGCGGCGGCAGGCGGTTATGAGCTGCCTTGCCTGCCGCCGGAAAGATCGGAGTTCCGCCTGCGAGCTGGCAGAGAATCTGCGCCGCGCGGGAAATCCGGTGCCCATCACAACAGCCTGCCGCCATCCGGGGAAATTGGAGCGGGCGGGGCCGATCCATCGGGTTGTCACAAGACGGGGATCGTTTTACCCATTCTGCAGCCACGCGCCGGAAGGCCGGAAATTTTTTCCCCCCTTCCGCTGCGGAGGCTGCGGGAAGATCCTGCATCTGGACGCCCCGTCTCCGCCCGCCCTATGAACGCCCGGAGCAGCAGCGCCACTTCCTCATTCACCCACCGGAAAACCATATTTAAAGGACTGTGCGACGTACGTGCCGCGAAATACAAGGAGGATTCCAGCCATGGAAAAAAATGAACTGCTTGTCTGCCGCGATGTATCCCTCGGTTATAAAGCCTCTCCGATTCTGGAGCACCTGAACCTGACGGTGCACACAGGCGACTATCTCTGTGTCATCGGAGAAAACCGCTCCGGAAAATCCACCCTGATCCGCACGCTGCTGGGGCTTCTGCCTCCGCTGTCCGGCAAGATTGAGCGCGCGCCGGAGATCCGGCGCGGCGCCATCGGCTATCTGCCTCAGCAGCAGGCGCAGGCGCA
>JBFLFX010000128.1:0-5672 GCA_041859815.1 Dysosmobacter sp.
GCGTCTGGAGAGACCGGGTGACGAAGTCCGTGCGCCCGGTGTTTCTGGTATTTTCCAACGGCGTATTTCACCTGTACGAGTATCGTTTTGGAGATCCGGAAAGTTACAATTCCCTGCGTTTGGTACGGCGGCGGAATTATGCCGTTGCCGCGGAGATCACCGCGGCGGATTTGGAGGATCTGCTGCGGACGGTTCCGGTGGATCCGGAGCCGGAGATTTCCTTCCCGCAGGCCAACAGCATGGAGCGGGTGATCAACCTGGCGGAGCTGCTGGCGGAGCGGGAGATGTCCCGGCAGGATATCACGGCAGAGTATGCTTTTAATGAGCGGCAGACCAATTACTACGCCGACGCTGGACGGTATCTGGGGCTGATGGAGAAGTTCCGGGACGGAGAGGGGGGCGTGGGATTCCATCTCTCGCCGCTTGGCAGAAGCGTGATGAATCTGGGCTACCGGGAGCGGCAGCTGGCGTTTATTGCGCAGATTCTCCGTCACCGGGCGTTCCGGGAGACGCTGGCGTTGCGCCTGCGCTCCGGCGAGATGCCGGGGCCGGGGATCGTGATCCGGAAGATGCGGGACGCGGGGCTTTACCATGTGGGGTCCGAAAACACCTATATCCGGCGGGCGTCCACCGTCGTCAGCTGGGTGCGCTGGGTTCTGAGCCTGCTGGAGGGTTGAAGAATGCGGGGGCAATGCCCTCAAACCGTAGGGGGACGGAAAGATGCTGAAGGCGGTTATCCCGAAAATAGAAGAGCTGTCCTTCAGACAGCGGCTTTTAGCCGATGAGGCGACCATGTCTTACAATGCCGGATGGGGCGGAACCATTGCGTTTCCGAAGGAGAGATGGAGCCCATGGTTTCAAAAATGGATTTTAAACGCCAGCCGAAAGCGGTTTTATCGGTATTTATACGCGGAAGCGGAACGGCAGTATGTCGGTGAAATTGCCTATCATTTTGACCCGGAGATCGGGGAATTCCTCGCGGATGTCATCGTGAAGGCCGAATACAGGGGAAAGGGCTATGGTAGGGCGGGACTGAACCTGCTATGCGAATTCGCAAGGGGAAACGGCCTTGACACGCTGTGCGACAATATTGCGTTGGGAAACCCCAGTGTCCGGCTCTTTTTGAAGATGGGATTTGCTGAAAAATATCGAACGCGGGACTTTATTATGGTTGAAAAAAAATTATAATGTGCTTGCCCAGAGACAATTCTATATTTACCGTTGATCGGCAGAACACGGAAAAATCCCGGATCAGATTGGACGATGCACTTTCCCTTCATGTCTCTCTCGCTTTTAGGCAGGTACCCCGCTATTGATTTCTGTCGGTATTTTTTGTAGAATTGTATGGAAAGAATTCTTGAATGTCAGCGCGGAGGCGGATGCCTGCGCGCGGAATAGGAGGGGAGCATGAAGGTTCTCATGATTAACGGCAGCCCTCACGAAAACGGCTGCACCTACACCGCTTTAAGCGAGGTGGCGGGCAAACTGAAAGAACACGGTATCGAGTCGGATATTCTGTACCTCGGCACCGCGCCGATGGCGGGCTGCATCGCCTGCGGCAAGTGCGGCAAAACGGGGCGCTGCGTGTTCGACGACAAAGTGAACGAGATTCTCGGCAAGCTGGACGAGTACGGCGCGGTTGTGGTGGGCTCCCCGGTGTATTACGGCGGCCCAAGCGGCCAGATTTGTGCGTTCCTTGACCGCCTCTTTTACGTGGGCGGACACCGGATGGCGGGCAAATTCGGTGCGTCTGTGGTGTCCTGCCGCCGGGGCGGCGCCAGTGCCGCGTTCGACCGGCTGAACAAGTATTTTACCATCTCCAATATGCCGGTGGTGTCCTCCCAATACTGGAATCAGGTTCATGGACATACGCCCGGGGACGTGCGGAAGGACGAGGAGGGCCTGCAAACCATGCGGACGCTGGGAGAAAATCTGGCGTGGCTCATGAAATGTGCCGAAGCCGGACGTGCGGCGGGGGTTCCCTTGCCAAAGTACGAGCCGGGGATTGCCACAAATTTCATTCGCTGAGAGGCAAAACAGCCAACGCCCCCGCCGGAAATTTCCGGCGGGGGCGTTGAATGTTTATAATTTCGGCAGTTTCCCTGCGGATAAACGCGGGGGTGACTGTGCTTTTCCGGCAGCTCTCTGTCCCCGCACGATGAGCGGCGCAACGGCTGTCGGGGTATTAGTTTGTGTGGAAAGCCATGGTTGGGGATGCGCCAAAGCACGCCGGATGGGGTTTGTTGTCCAAAGGTTCCGCCGAGGTCGGATGATCCGGTAATCCGTCGTGGAAAGCCATGGTTGGGGACGCGCCGAAGCACGCCGGATACGGTTTGTTTTTTGGCGGTTCCACCGGGGTCAGGCGATACAGAAATCCGTAATGGGGGAAGTCGCAGAAACAGGTCAGGTACGCCTCATAAGCCGTGGAAGGTTCTGCGTGAATTCCCTTCAAATTGGAATCTGTGGAAAATATATAGTACCGCGAATGATCGTCTGTTGACTGGAGAACGACTTCCCGGTATCCTCTCCATTTTTTCGCGGAGATTTTTTCCACAGTGACCGCCTGCAGAAAGATGGGGCGGCGCAAAAAGTAAAATCTCCTTACGCCCATCTGCGCCAGCATTGCAAGCACACACAGGAAAATTCCAAGCACGCGCAGAAATTTCCGCCTGGAAGCGCGAAAATGCTTTGCAAGATGGACGATCCAGGCGGCGCAGGCGCACAGGAACAGAATGTGGCAACTCAGCGAAACAGCCCAGTAATATCCATATATCTGAAAGGCTGTCAGCCAAGACAAAATGCACGCCGGAACTGCACAGACGGTGAGGATCCGGAAGATGTCTTTTTTATGGATTTTATGGAAGTGTACCGTGGCACATTCCTCCTCCTTGCTATATCAAGCGTGTGCTTTTACGCAACCCAAACGGCATACCCCTTTACAACCGGATAATAGTCGTATTTCACTAAATAACCGTTGCTCTGCCATCCGTTCATCACGCACAGATATCTGGTTCCGGATGTGCTCGACGCATACCCGAAGGCAAACATATCGTGTCCTTTAGAGGTTAACGGATTGGAATTCATACGTACTTGCAGGTGAACCGGAATATCCCTGCTCAGGCAGTTTTTAAAGTCCGAATAACTTGCGGAAGCCTTCAGGGTGTCATACCCCCATGCAACGGCAGCGGGGGCGCCGATATATTTTTCGTATCCGTCAATTACGGCGGTATCCCAAGTGCCATATTTTGCACTTGTCCACATGGCGCGGTACATTTCCTCGTAGATTGCCTGCGCTTTTTTGCGGTTCCCGGATATGTTTTTAATCGGGGCTTTTGCGTAAGCCCGATCTCGTTTCATAGCCCAATACCACATGATATTTGTGGCGGCAGTCGGTGCGCATACGCTGTCATGGTTGCCTGCAAAATCAGTCATCAGCCAATAATCCGTTCCCTGCCCGAATCCGATCAGTTTATAGACGGTATCTGATTTCACATTTCCGGTCGGCCAATTGATAATCCCCTTATCAATTGGATCTTCGCCGGTTACTGCCGCACGAACATTTGAACCTTTCAGGGAAGCTGTTTCTTCCAGATAGTCGTCATAATTACTTTCGACCGCAGAGGCGGAGATTTCTTCGCCGGAAAAAAGGGAGATCAGTTGTTCCCTGTTTTCACGCTTGTAAAGGCAGCCCGGGCCGGTATAGATGTAATCCTCATCGGATGTCTGCATTGCCCGTAAACCGGATGCTTTTTCAATATTATCGTTGGGGCCATGCCCATCAAAGCCAAGAGCAACAACGGGATCACCATTTGCCAGAAGGCTTAGAAACAAAAATCCCGCTGTCCTGCCGGCATCATTGAATGAAATACAATACGCTGTAGGATTATTATTTAAATCCACAAACGGCTGAATACGATCAACCGTGATCGTTTCCAAATTCTGCGCCCGCTTCATATAATCCAACGCATAGGATTCGACTTCATCCATATCGGGAATTTGGCTGTTCGCCGGGGAAACAGCGGGACCGATGGCAAGGGCGTTTGTGGAGAGAAGCATGCATACGGATAAAACCAGAGCAATTCTTTTTTTTAATTCTACGCCTTGAAAATCATACCTCCTGCAATTCAAAATGTACCGCGATGATTCGATCAACCTATTAGTTTTGACGCGTCAATAAAATCCCATCCTTTCTATATTGAAGTTGCCGTTTATGCCGCTTGAAGTATAAATATATTTACTCTATATTTTGTACACTACCACAAATTACAGATTTAGTAAATATTATACAGATTCGTTATCACAATATAGGCATGGAAAATATCTGTACACTACTTGACCCGCCGGAATTATGTTTTGCCAAAGCGCGCAGCAGCCGGTATTTATTTTTGTCCTGCATGCTACGGCATATAGATAAGTGCGACAGCTGAACATCAGAGGCGATTTTAAGCTGGCAGCGCGTTCTTTTGTCCTGCCGGATGAAGCTCTGTATTCATTGGCAAGCAAAGCAGCGAGCCGTGGCCCGCTGCTTTGCAAATGTTTGTTATGCCGCCGCTGGTATGGTTTTGCCGCACAAATACAAGCCGGATTGATTTTCAAGTAAATCCAGGCTGATTAACATTTCTTTTCATAATCGTAGAGATAGAAACCGGTGCTGTCGGGCTCTGATTCGCCAACTTTTTTAAAGCCCAGTTTTTCATAAAAATGATGGTTTCCATAGCTCAAATACGGTGTATTCAGCCGCCAGAGCGTTGCGCTGGGAATCTCGCGGAAGAGAAACTCCATTGCTTTTGTCCCGATATGCTGATTCTGAAAGGCTCGCATTACAAAAACGGAACCGATGTAATAGTTGTTTCCCCCGGTATTTACGCAGGTAATCCCTCCGATGATTTTATTATCGCTTGATATTTTATAGATGTTGTGTGTTTTGAAAAGATTTGCAAAAAATTCTTTGTTGAGGTAATTTTCCGGGCCATGCCCATATAAGTTGACCTCATTCACCCATGCGTCTTTTTTAGCGGCCAAAATTGCATCTGTATCGCCTATGCACGCTTTTTCAATTTGTATCATATTTCCCCTCCGATCATCATTGTCGCCCCCATTTAGTGTTGATATTATATCATTAAAACCGGCGGTGCTGAAGAGCGGGTTTGCAGAGACCAAGGCAGCGGTATAAAAATCTGTGCCGCCCGGCAAATACGACAAGGTAACACGGCCCCCTGATTTTTTCGCGGGGCAAAACAAATCCGGCTGACAGGCGGAGTCTGGCAGCCGGAATCAGATTTACCCGCGCAAACAGCATACCGGTTTTGCCGGGGCTTTCAATTTGCAACGCCAGACGGTTTGCGGTGTGCTGCTGCAAATCCACACCGGAAGTCCCGACGGCCCGTGCGGTTTCCCATTGATGTTTTATGGCCTGAACTTGACTGCCTGCGGTAAAAGCAAGCGTATCGCGCAAAAAGCGTCTGTCCCATTGAACCGGTGCCCGCAGTCCGAACTTTACGGAAGAAATATGCCGGCAGGATTGGGCAAAAATACGCTGCACCCGGCATAATGCCTGGGGCAGCGTATTTTTGGGATTTCTTCGGAAAAGCAGATGCTTACGCCCTTTGCCCGCTTTATCCATGCGGCAATGCAGGGGGCTTACCTCACCGCTCACGAAGGCTTGCCGGATG
>JBFLFX010000129.1:0-5585 GCA_041859815.1 Dysosmobacter sp.
GTATGTTATTATGGTAAGGCACTCTGATCGAAAGCATCAGTGAAAAAACAATTCTATTGTTATCGCGGAGTGGAGCAGTCCGGTAGCTCGTCGGGCTCATAACCCGAAGGTCGTTGGTTCAAATCCAGCCTCCGCAACCACAAAGAACCCGGCAGCCGTGCGGCTTCCGGGTTCTTTCATTTTTTCTTAAGCTGTCAAGAGCTTAATTTTGACAGTCATTCTTTGAGACAATGGTCTTTTCAGGAACATCATTTGAGCTGCCGGGAAAAAATTTTTCCGGCAGCCTGTTCTTTGACAGCCAATTTCAATAGATCGTGTCGCGAAGGTATGGCGCAGACAGCGGAAGTTTGGGGTACGCAAAACGAGTGAAAAGCTGGATGTTTCGCCCAAAACGCTTTACGCGTGGCAAAGGATGCAAAATGAGACTACTGATCGCACCCGACGCCTACAGTCCCAACTATTCCAGATAGCCGGTTCCTGACCGACGACATGAAAGCTTCGGTTCCGGCTCTGGTCGCCGTCTCCGCCTCTGTCTGCGGTGCGGACGAAACGGAGCTTTTGTTTCCGACCGATTCCACGCTGGAGAAACTTCGTCACATAAACAACGAGGAATACGCCAGGCCAGACCTGCTCCCGGATTTTAAGGTCAGATAATGAAGTCAATAGAAAAATGCGTTATAATTCGTTACAATATGATATAATGTAAGTGGAGTGATTTTCCGGAAGAAACGGTCACTACTACTTTATGGCGGGGATATGCTTATGGCTTGCACAACGATTCTGGTCGGGAAAAAAGCATCCTATGACGGTTCTACTATGATCGCACGAAACGATGATTCCGGTTCCGGCCATTTTACCGCTAAAAAGTTCGTAACGATCCATCCCGAGGAGCGGCCCGCGGTCTATAAATCGGTGCTTTCCCATGTGGAAATCGAACTTCCCAAAAATTCCATGCGGTTTACGGCCGTACCAAATGCCGTGGCAGGCGAGGGTATTTGGGCCGCCAGCGGGGTCAATGAGGCAAATGTCGGCATGACAGCCACGGAAACCATTACTTCCAACCCGAGAGTTCTGGGGGCGGATCCGCTGGTCGAGTATCATCCGGCACAGGACGGGCAGGCTGAAACGGCCGGCGGCATCGGCGAGGAGGATCTCGTTGCTATTGTTCTTCCCTACGTTCACAGCGCCCGCGAAGGTGTCGAGAGACTGGGCGGCCTGCTGAAAAAGTACGGCACCTATGAGAGCAACGGCATTGCCTTTCAGGATGTCAATGAAATCTGGTGGCTGGAGACCATCGGCGGCCATCACTGGATCGCGCGGAAGGTGCCGGATGATGTTTATGTCGTGATGCCAAATCAGCTGGGACTTGACCGGTTTGATCTGGAAGAGGCGCTGACCGAAAAGAAAAATTATATGTGCTCGGCCGATCTGAAGGAGTTTATTGAGGAGAACCATTTGAATCTATCGCGGAATGGAGACCTCAATCCGAGAGACGCTTTTGGAAGCCACGAGGATGCGGATCATGTTTACAATACGCCGCGCGCCTGGTTCATGCTGCGGTATTTTAACCCCCGCACCAAAGTATGGGACGGCCCGAATGCGGATTTCACGCCGCGTTCCGATGACCTGCCCTGGTGCATGATGCCGGAAAAAAAGATCACGCCGGAGGATGTAAAATACGCGCTGTCCTCCCATTATCAGGGAACGCCGTACGATCCCTATGAAAGCCATGGCGATCCGGCCATGAAAGGCATCTTCCGCCCGATCGGCGTCAACCGCAACGACTTTATGGCTTTGATCCAGATGCGCCCGGACGTCCCGGCGGAGTTCCGCGTGGTGGAGTGGATCGCCTTTGGATCCAACGCCTTCAATGCGGCGGCACCTTTTTATGCCAATGTATCCGCAACACCGGACTATCTTGCCAATACGACAAAGGAAGTTTCAACCGATAATTTCTACTGGTCCAGCCGCATGATCGCCGCTATGGCAGACGCGTCTTACAGGAAATCAATATTTCATATTGAGCGGTATCGGCTTGCTGTGCAGTCCAAAGGACATGCGCTGATCAACCGATACGATGAGAAGCTCCGGCGGGAAGCGGATCCTTCAAAACGAGTTGCCCTTCGGGAACGGGCCAATCAGGAAATCGCGGACATGCTGAAGCATGAGACCGCCGATACGCTCGACAAGGTTCTCTTTGAACTGAGCGGCCAGATGAAGAACGCCTATTCCAGATCGGACACTTAATTCTATAATTTCTATAATAAATTAATAAATTTTCCGCAATATTCTATCGTTAGGGAAAAGCCCAACGAATCGGAAAAGAGATTTAAAATGGAAGCCATGTTTATTTTAATAGGAGCGGCAGTATTTATCTTCGGCGCGGTAATCTGGAGCTTTGTCAGCTTTCACAAGAATTTAAAAGGCGGAAAGGGCCTGATCGATGACGCCGCGCCAGAGAATGAAACCTATGCCACCATACTTGGGAAAAAGGTAATGATGGAAAAAACGGGAACTTCTAAAATGCCAAGCCATCGCGTTTCTCATCTCGTGAAGTTCCGCTTTGACAATGGCACAGAAATCACGATGAGCGTGCCAAAAGAGATTTTTGATGATCTCCCTGTCGGCTCGCGCGACCTTCTGGTCACCCAAAATGAAAATTTTGTGGATTTCGGATGCCGATTGGGAAAACCGCTGGATCAGTAACAGAAGGCAAGCCCTTTCTTTGGCGGCATTGAACGGTGCGAAACTCCGCCGTCAAAATCACTCTTCGACGGCACTCAAGATGCGTCATAATGGCAGAAGCATCGTCTTGCTTTCATCTGAAATCAATACACGGCCGCTTTCCGCTCCAGCCGCTCCCTGAGCGCCGAGGGGTCGGTCATCGGCGGCAGGCAGGCGCCGCCGATGCACAGATAGGCGGCTGCTCGTCCGTTGATCGCCTCGTCATCCTGCGTAAAAAGGGCAAGCTCCGCCATTTTCTCATAGCCCGCGCCGCAGACGGCCGTCACATGAAAAGGAGCAAAGCGCGGAAGCGCGAGGAGCATTTTTTCAACTCCCTCGCCGTTTGCGATGACGAGCTCGCTGCCGCCGGCCTTTGCATGCTCGAACGCGCAAAGCAGCCCGCAGTATGCGGCGGGGTATCTGCCAACGCCATCCGCCGCGCTGTCGAAAACAGCCGCCGCGCGGGTCTCAAATCCCGGGTCGCCCGTAAGGCGGGAAAGCCTGATAAGGTTCTGCGCCATCACCGAGTTGGCCGAAGGAAGCGCGCCGTCATAATATTCCTTCTGCCGAAGGGGCAGGTCGCCCATATCGCTTCCGCTGAGGTAATAGCCGCCCTGCGCCCGATCCCAGAAAAGGCGGCCGGCGCTGTCGGTGAGCCGGAGCGCCTGTTCGAGCCAGCACGGCTCAAAAGTGGCCTCGTACAGCTCGATCAGCCCCCAGATGAGGAAGGCGTAATCACCGCAGCCCGCGGGGACGCCCGCTTCGCCCGCACGCCACCGGGCAAGCAGCCTTTCGCCGGAAAACAGGTTTTGAAGGATGAAGTCGGCGCACTTTCTCGCGTGCCCGATATAGGTCTTCTCTTTGAAAATACGCCCCGCGCAGGCAAGCGCCGCTATCATCAGGCCGTTGTTCGCGGTGAGCACCTTGTCGTCGCGGAACGGCCGGGGCCGCCTGTCTCTATATTCGAGCAGACGCCGATTTGCAGACGCCGTAAAGTTTCTATCCTCATCCGAAGAAAGCGCCTGTTTCAGCAGGTTGGGGATGCTCCTGCCCTCGAAATTCCCGTGCGCCGCCACGCCATAGAGGGCGCAGTATCGTGTGCCGTCGGCGCTGCCGAGGGCTTCACCCACATCCCGCGGACTCCAGAGGTAATACCTGCCCTCTCCTCCCCCGCTGTCGGCGTCCAGGGCGGTATAGAAACCGCCCCGGATGTCGTGCAGGTCGCGCAGAACAAATTCAGCCGTCTCGCGGACCGTGCGCTCAAAGCTTTTTTCAAGGAGCGCGCCCGCCTCGGAATAGGCATAAATATGCAGCGCGTTGTCATAGAGCATCTTTTCAAAGTGGGGCACGAGCCAGCGCCCGTCGGTCGAGTAGCGGAAAAAGCCCCCGCCGACAGCATCGTAGATACCGCCGCGCCGCATGCGCTCAAGGGTTATTCGCACCATGTCAAAGGCCCCGGCCTCGTTTTTTGCAAGGCCGTACCGCATAAGGAAAAGGAGAGTGGGGAGCGACGGGAATTTTGGCGCGCCGCCGAAGCCTCCGTTAACGCCGTCGAAGCTGCGGCATAATTCGGCGTAGGCCTCATCGTCGGCTTTTTCCGGAAAGGCGCCCCTCTTTTCTCCCGCCGAAACGTGTCCGAGAAGCCCCGCCGCGGCCGCGCTCACCTCATCCCGCTTGTCGCGCCACATATCGGCGATCCGCCTGAGCAGCGTGAGAAAGCCCGCGCGGCCGTAGGCATCATCCTTCGGAAAGTAGGTACCCGCGAAAAACGGTTTTCTATCCGGCGTCAGGAAACAGCTCAGCGGCCAGCCGCCCGAACCGTTCAAAGCCATGCAGGCGTTCATGTAGAAGCTGTCCACATCCGGCCGCTCTTCCCGGTCGGCCTTGATGCTGATAAAATTTTTGTTGAGTTCCTCCGCCACCCGCTCGTCTTCAAAGGATTCGTATTCCATCACATGGCACCAGTGGCAGGTAGAATAGCCGATGGATAAAAACACGGGCTTGTCTTCCGTTTTGGCTCTTTCAAAGGCATCGTCACCCCATGGATACCAGTCTACGGGATTGTGGGCGTGCTGGAGAAGATATGGGGATTTCTCGTAGATCAGTCTGTTTTCATGCTTCGGCTTTTCATTCTTTGGTACGCTCATGGTCCGTTTCCCCCCCCCTAAAATATCAGTTACCAATAGTATGTTTCGGAAACTGGCTTTTTATCGGGTTTCGTATTATATGGAAACTATACCATAAACTGATCTGCGTTTTCTGAATCATCCGGATTGTTTCGGAAAACAGAAGGAGGATAAGAACTTGTCGATACAATCTTTCGGCTTTTCCGCAAAACAGATTTTCTGGAGCAATATTCTATTGATCTTTTGCTGTGCGTTTTATCTGGCCTGGTGGCTGCTGGCATTCAAGCCCTCCGGAGCGATCCGGGGCATGAAAACGGGATGGCTTCTGATTCCGGCCTTCGCCGCGGGCTTGGCCGCAGTCATCCTGGCGGTAAAAGGAATCCACTCCGCATCCATCAAGGCCGCGCTTTTTCCAAACGGGCTGCTTTTGTGGGGCGGCATCGCCGCCTACCTCATCCTGCTTGCCGTTACGGTCCTGCTTTTCAAGCGGCAGGTGACAACGGAGCTTTTTCTCATCGTCGGTTGGGCCATGCTGGCTCTGTCCGAGATCAACGCACTGTATGGATTGGGGCGATTCTCTCATAGGCCGGCGGTCGTCTTCGCCGTCGTGATCGGGGTTGCCGCGTTGATCAGCCTTGTCTGTTATGTGCTGTACTACAAGCTCGGAGACCGCGCCGGGTATTTCGACGGCATGATCCCGCTTTTGCTGGTGGCGCTGGTCACGGCCGGTATCTC
>JBFLFX010000130.1:0-5517 GCA_041859815.1 Dysosmobacter sp.
CGGAATTGATTCTATGGAGGAACTGCCGCAAAGTTTGACAGTTACAACCCAAATGTTACTGTCGGGGCTGTTGATCGCGGCGGATTGGATTGCAAGCAATCCGCACTATTTTCCGCTGATTTCTACAGAACAGACAGAGCCGGGTGAGCCTGAGCCGGCACGCGCAGAATACGCATGGAAACTGCTGGCGCTGCCGGATGTGTGGAAACCGGATACATCTGTTTTTGATGAGCGGTGTTTTCAGCGGGAATTTGGATTCGCACCCAATATTGTACAGAAAACCGTCATTGAACGGATAAACGATACGGAAATTCCGGGAATGATGATTCTGGAGGCGCAGATGGGCATTGGAAAAACCGAGGCGGCGCTGTCTGCCGCGGAGATCTTTGCCGGGAAGCACCATTGTGGAGGATTGTATTTCGGACTGCCCACGCAGGCGACTGCCAATGGCATTTTTCCACGCCTGGAAAGCTGGGCAAGGAACCAGTCCCAAAAGTCGGCTCATGCGATCCGCCTTGCTCACGGCATGGCAGAGATGAATGAGGAGTACCAGCGGCTTGCCGAGGGAACGGCGCTCACCTCGGGAGACGAGGAAAAAGGCGGATTGATCGTACACCAGTGGTTTTGTGGAAGGAAGCAGGCTTTACTCGCAGAATTCGTAATCGGAACAGTCGATCAGCTGCTAATGGCTGCACTTAAGCAAAAGCATGTAATGCTTAGGCATCTTGGACTTTCCGAAAAAATCGTCGTGATTGATGAGTGCCATGCCTATGACGTATATATGAGTTGCTATCTGGATCGCGCACTGACTTGGCTGGGAGCCTATGGCGTGCCAACAATTATTTTATCCGCGACTCTTCCGGCAAAACGCAGGGAAGAACTTGTCTGCGCTTATCTGGGCAGGAAACCTTGCCCGGCCGATGAAGGGTGGAGCGTCAGCCGCGGCTATCCGCTGTTGACGTGGACGGATGGCAGCCAGGTACATCAGGAAACCATTCCATTTGCAGATCAGCAGAAAACAGTGCTGATTCACCGGGCCGATGAAAGCACGCTCACGAAAGCTGTGCAAACCGCTCTGAGTACCGGCGGCTGTGCGGGCGTGATCGTGAATACGGTCAAAAGGGCACAGAATTTTGCCCGACAGCTTTCATCCGAAATTCCAAATGCTGAAGTATTTGTATTTCATGCTGGCTTTTTATATCCAGACCGTGCGGAAAAGGAAAAACAGCTTCTTACGCGCCTTGGAAAACATTCCTCACCGAAAGAAAGAGATCGGCTGATTGTGGTTGGAACGCAGGTACTTGAGCAATCGCTGGATATTGATTTTGACGTCATGTTCACCGATTTGTGTCCAATGGATTTGCTGCTGCAGCGAATTGGACGGCTGCACCGGCATCAAAGATGCCGTCCGCCGGCTCTGGCGGAAGCGGTTTGTACGGTACTCTCTCCCGCAGATGGTACATTTGAAAAAGGCGCGGAGATGATCTATGGCGCATGGGCGCTGTGGCGTACGAAAGAGCTTCTGCCAGAGCGGATCACACTGCCCCGGGATATTCCGCAGCTGGTCCAAAGCGCCTATTCAGAAAATAATACGCCGCTTGAACAGACTCCGGAATTGAAAAAAATGCGCAGCACTGCTTTTTTGAAAAGCCAAGAACGCCGCAAGAATGCGAAGGCATATCGGCTGGGAACGCCGGATGATGGTTTCTTCGGCGATCTGCTGGATGCGGATATCGGAGGCTCGAATGCACGCGGTGAAGCGGCTGTGCGCGACGGAGACCCGTCGATTGAGGTTTTACTGCTGGTACATGGCGAAGATGACCGCGTTTATTTCCTTCCGTGGCAGTACGGCGGTGCAGAAATTTTGAAAAGCCATGTGCCCTCGGAGAGGGAGTGTTGTCAGATTGCCCGCCAGCGCATTCGGCTGCCGCACGCGTTTTGTACGGCGCGGAGGATTGATCAGACGATTGCGGATTTGGAGGAGCAAACGCAGCGATACTTTGCTGAGTGGCAGCATGCGCCGCTGCTGAGGGGGGAACTAATTTTACTGCTTGAGCCGGATTTGACAGCCCGTCTTGCCGGCTGCAATTTACGTTATTCACGGGAAAATGGATTGGAATACAAGGAGGATGACAGATGATCACGCCGGAATTTAATCTGCTTGACGAACCGTGGATTCGAGTCGTTGGACCTGACTGTAAAGAACAGGAAGTCTCGTTGACGGATGCCCTTGTGCGGGCACATGAATTTGAAGACCTCTGCGGCGAATTGGCGACGCAGGACGTGGCTGTGCTGCGGCTTTTGCTGGCCGTACTGCATACAGTCTGGTCGCGTGTGAACGAGAACGGTGAAGAAGCGCCGATTGAATCTGCACAAGATGCGCTGAAGCGATGGAAAGCGTTGTGGAAACTCAAAAAATTTCCAGACAGCCCAATTCGGGATTATCTGGAGCAGTGGCACGAACGTTTTTGGCTGTTTCATGGGGAACGCCCTTTCGGGCAGGTAACAGCTGCATCCTGCGGTACGGAATATGGAGCAGCAAAGCTGAACGGCGATTTGTCAGAAAGCGCAAATAAACTGCGGCTGTTTACAGAGCGAAACGGGTATGCAAAAGAAAACTTATCCTACGCAGAGGCCGCGCGTTGGCTTTTGAATCTGAATGGATATGATGATACTTCAGCAAAGCCAAAGGAAAAAGGACTCCCGTCGCCGGGAACTGGCTGGTTAGGCAAACTGGGACTGATTGCGGCAAAGGGAAATAATCTTTTTGAAACGCTGCTGTTAAATCTGGTGTATCGTCCGGATAGTAACGCACAGCAGCCTGCTTGGGAATTGCAAGATGCGCACGCAGCTGAGCGTACAGAAATTGCATTGCCGGAAAATCTGGCACAGTTGTATACACTTCAATCAAGACGCATTATACTGTGCCGCACGGCAGGAAGAGTAACTGGATATCACCTATTGGGCGGCGACTTTTTCCAGAGAGAAAATTCGCTGATTGAGCCGATGACCGTGTGGCGTACCGTAGAAAATAAGGGAAAGAAAGTTTTGAATTATGTGCCAAAGCGCCACACTGCGGGAGAACAGATGTGGAGAGAATTTGGAACACTGTTTCTCACTCAAATTGGAAAGCAAAGACCCGGCATTGTTTCATGGGTGGAAGATCTGCGAAAGCATCACTGCATTGATCAAAAAAAATATATTCGGTTTGACATTGCAGCAGTTTTATATGGTGACAAGGACTTCTTTGTGAATGACGCCTTTTCCGATTCGATCTCTTTCCATGCTGATTTGCTGGCCGAGGCCGGCGCGGCATGGCGGGATCGCATTACAAAAGAAATTGAGCGCTGCGATCAGTTGGCATGGTGTACTGGAAGACTATCGGACGATCTTGCCAAGGCGGCGGGAAATGACGGCGGAAGCGGACAGACAGAGCGGGTGCGCGCGCAGCTGTATGACCGGTTTGACCTGCCGTTTCGCAAATGGCTGTATGACCTCGATCCGAATACCGCTGGGTCAAAGATGGAGAAATTCATTGAAGGGTGGCGGGACACCGCACGGGACATCACGCTCCGCTTGGGGCAGGAATTGGTGAGCGCCACCGGGAAAAACGCGTTTCTGGGGCGGTACCTGATGGAGGGACCGCCAAAGAAAAAAAGCAGTGTCCATTATTCCTCGGCGGACGCTTACAATCACTTCTGCGGAACAGTTTCTAAAATTGAGAGCAGGGAGGGACTTCCATGGCGGAAGAAATAGATGAAATACGAACGTACATGGCGCATAAGCTGCATCTGCTGCTGGATTCCGGACAGGAGCATGCGGTTCGCGCGGAACTGGCAAATATGAGGCGCGGCGTCGGAAAGGTTCCGGGAGAACTGCCGGAAATCTGGGGAATGTTTTTGGGAGAGCTGCCGGAGAATTTGTATGGGAAAACCGGAAAACCGTCCCATGCGGAGTGGGCGGTTTACACGGCGCTGACGCTGTTCGCTCTGCATCAGCAGGGAAATGACCGTAAAACATCTCCAATGCACGCGGAGAAGAACTTTCTCGGAAAAGCGGTTCGTTCTCTGGCGCCTTTACAGGACAGCGATGAGTTCAGACGAATCGAGAAAAAATTCCATATCGCGGCGGTTTCCGATGATATGGAGGAACTGGCGTATCGGCTGCGCGGGTTCATTCAGATGATGCGAACCAGACAGATTCCACTCGATTATGTACAGCTTGCCGTTGATTTTTACTTGTATCAGATTCCGGGACAGATTCCCTCTGTTCGCCTGCGGTGGGGCAGAGATTTTTATCACATGAATGAGCAAAAAACGGAACAGGGAAAGGAAGATCAGAAATGACAAAGAATCCGAATTTGTATGTGGATGTCCATATCCTGCAGACGGTTCCGCCGAGCTGCGTGAACCGTGACGATACCGGAAGCCCCAAAACGGCCGTTTATGGCGGCGCCGTCCGCGCACGGGTGTCCTCACAGGCTTGGAAACACGCGGTCAGAGAAATGTTCCGCCATGAGCGGGAAGCGGAATGGGCCGGCTGCCGCACAAAGCAAATTGTTGCGATGGTGGCGGAGGAGATCAGAAAACGGGATGCGGACAGGGATGCGGAGAAATCGGCGGGCAAAGTGCTGGAACTTTCCGGCCTGAAAATCAAGGACAACGAATCAGGCGCTTTGTTCTTTATGAGTCAGGCGCAGGCGGCCGCATTGGCAGAGCTGGCAGTGGCGGGCTGCGCGGATAAAAAAAAGTGTCAGGAAGCGCTCAGACAGAATCCCGCCGTAGATATGGCGCTGTTTGGACGGATGGTGGCGGATGATCCGTCTCTCAATTATGATGCGGCTGTTCAGGTTGCCCACGCGATTTCCACGCATGCCATTCATAACGAATATGATTATTTTACCGCAGTGGACGACTGCGCAGCGGAGGACAATGCAGGCGCGGGACATCTTGGCACAGTAGAATTCAACTCCGCAACGCTCTACCGTTATGCGACGGTTCATGTAAACGCTCTCGCCGAAAATCTCGGCAGTCAGGACGCGGCGGAGCAGACCGTTGGCTTTCTTGATGCGTTTATCCGCTCCATGCCGACCGGAAAGCAGAATACGTTTGCCAATCGGACTTTACCCGATGATGTATATGTGACGCTCCGCACCGATCAGCCAATCAATTTGGTGGGCGCGTTTGAAAAGCCGGTGAGCAGCAGAGACGGCTATGTGGAGGCGTCGGAAAAACGGCTTGTGGAGTATGCAAAGCGGATTTATACGGAATATTCCAGACCAGAGGCGGCGATGAGCATGGGCACCGCCATGGGGGAACTTGCACCGGTGATGAATCTTGCGGAACTGTTAAAAGAAATTGAAGAGCAGATCAAGGAGCATCTTTCCGATCGTGAGGTAGAATAATGGGGACACTATTGCTGCGTCTTGCGGCGCCAATGCAGGCGTGGGGAGCAGATTCAAAGTTTGAAACTCGAAGGACAGGAAGGGAGCCATCAAAAAGCGGTGTGGTTGGGTTG
>JBFLFX010000131.1:0-5329 GCA_041859815.1 Dysosmobacter sp.
AGAAGCAGCGATCCGAGATCTACCATTGGGGAGGAAATCAAAAACGAGAATGTCACACCTACCGGAAGCCCGGCGGAGGTAAAGCCGATAAACAGCGGAATAGACGAGCAGGAGCAGAATGGCGTCACCGTACCCAGAAGCGCCGAAATACAGTTTGCCCAGATGCCGTGAAACTGGCCGAGAATCTTTTTGCTGCGTTCCGGCGGGAAGTAACTCTGGATATAGCTGATCAGAAAAATCAGAAAACACAGCAGCGCCGTAATTTTAATTACATCATAAAGAAAGAACTCAACGCTTCCAATCAGGCGGGTAGACGTGTCAAGTCCCGCGGCGGAAAGCCCGCTTCCAATCAACCCGTCCAGCCATTTCATGCCGAGAACCTGATATTGGAAAAAATCCCAGATCGCTTTTAGAATCTGCATTTGAAAGTCAACCTCACTTTCTGTAAAAAGACAGTTAAATCAAATAATTTTGATATGTTTTCGACTGAAAATTACCACCTCACCGATGGCTTCTATTTCTTGCAGCAGATAGTTTTTTCCGCGGGGACACTTGGCGTCGTCAGCTGTTTCAGCAAGTCCACAGCGCGGGCGCTGCCTTTTGTGCTGATTTGATAGTGCGTCCATTTCCCCTCCTGCCGGCTTTCCACAATACCCGATTCCACCAGAATTTTCATATGGTAGGAGAGCCCCGACTGTCCCAGATCCAACTGTTCCAGCAGAACGCAGGCGCATTTTTCGCCGCCGCGCAGGAGTTCGAGGATTTTCAGGCGTTTCTCATCGCAGAATGCCTTGAATACCTTTGCGTTTTCTTCGTAAACCGTTGCCAAACAACCACCTCATATCAATATTATTCAATGTGTCCTCAGTATACCTGTCATATTGAATTTTGTCAATATGAAATATTATATTTTTTACCTGTGAAAGATGGCTTTTGCCGGCAGACGCCAGAAACGTCGATTTTGCAGCCGCAGTTTCCGTCCTTTTCCTGCTGCAGCGCTCTGTCGGGAGAATTTTAGACGCAGCTGGTCGGCGCGTTCCGGCGGGGCACATCCTGCCGCGGGGGAAAAATGCCGGCAGAAAACCGCCGGCACCCCGGCATTTTTTAGATAACGCGAGAAATGCGCGGCGTGCTCCGGGGCATTTTCCGCGCCTGCTTTTCTATAAATAAAAATGCGGTTCACGAAATTCGTGAACCGCATTTTTTAATCAGCAGTACCCTTTGTATTGGATAATCGCAAACCGCCAGCCCTGCCGCACCAATCTAGGCTGCAGCGCGCCTGCTTTCCTCACTTACCGAAGTATCTCTTCAGCAGGCCCTGGAACGCTCTGCCGTGACGGGCTTCATCCCGGGCCATCTCATGCACGGTATCGTGAATGGCGTCCAGATTTAGTTCCTTTGCCTTTTTCGCCAGATCAAACTTGCCCTGCGACGCGCCGTGCTCGGCCTCCACGCGCATGGTCAGATTCTTCTCGGTGGAGTCGGTAATCACCTCTCCCAGAAGCTCGGCAAACTTGGAGGCGTGCTCGGCCTCTTCCAAACCAGCCCTGTGCCAGTATTCGCCGATTTCCGGATAGCCCTCGCGAAAAGCCACGCGGGCCATCGCCAGATACATGCCGACTTCGCTGCATTCGCCGGTAAAGTTAGCGCGCAGGCCCTCTTTGATCTCCTCGGGGGCGTCCTTGGCAATGCCGACCACATGCTCGGCAGCCCATGTCATCTCGCCGCCGCCCCGCTGGGTGAACTTGGAGCCGGGGCATCCGCACTGGGGGCATTTCTCGGGAGGATTCTCACCTTCGTACACATAGCCGCAAATCGGGCAAACCCACTTTTTCATAGTCATGACCTCCTGTAAATATTTGAAAATTTTGGTTGTAACTCTTTTCCCCTTGGGATGATCGTAGTATAACAGGAAGTAACGGCATTCACAGTGACATTTGCTACAATTTTAAACTTTTAAGAAAAATTATTCGCCTTCCGCCGCCAGGGCCTTTGCCTCGGCAATGGCTTTCTCCTGCGCTGCAGGGGGGCAGTCGTCGTAGCGGATGAAGTGGAAGGTAAAGGAACCGCGGGACTGGGTCATGGAGCGCAGGTCGATGGCATAGCTGCCCATCTCGCCCTCGGGAACCTCGGCAACGACCTCCGTCTCGCCCTCGCCTACGGGGTTGGTGCCCATCACGCGGCCGCGGCGCTTGTTCAGATCGCCCATCACATCGCCGGTATAGCTGTCGGGCACGACGACTTTCAATTCGCCGATTGGCTCCAGAAGGACGGGGCTCGCCTGGGCCAGGCCTGCCTTAAACGCCAGATTTGCGGCGATTTTAAACGCCATTTCAGAGGAATCCACAGGGTGGTAGGAGCCGTCCACCAGCGTCGCTTTCAGATATACCACGGGATAGCCCGCCAGTGTGCCGTGGGCGCAGGATTCCCGCAGGCCCTTTTCCACAGCCGGGAAGAAGTTTTTCGGCACGGAGCCACCGAATACGTTCTCAGCAAAAATCATCTCCTCGCTCTCACTCTGCGGCTCAAATTCCACCCAGACATCGCCGTACTGGCCGTGGCCTCCGGACTGCTTTTTATGCTTGCCCTGTACCTTCACCTTTTTGCGGATTTTCTCGCGGTAGGCGACGCGGACGGGAGAAAATTCCGTCTCCACGCCGAAACGGGATTTCAGCTTGGCGCGGATGACCTCCAGTTGAATATCGCCGGTGCCGGACAGCACCATCTGGTGCGTTTCAGGGTTATTCTTATAAGTAAAGGTGCAGTCCTCCTCGCTCAGCTTGGCAAGTCCGCCGGCCAGCTTGTCGTCCTGCCCCTTGATCTTGGGGGCGATGGCCATGGAGTAGCAGGGTTCCGGGAACGGAATGCCGGTCAGGCTGACCACTTTCTTGGGGGAGCAGAGGGAGTCGCCAGTGCGGATTTTCTCCATCTTCGACACCGCCGCAATGTCGCCGCAGATTACTTCCTTCACTTCAGCGGCCTTTTTGCCCCGCATGGTATACAGATGCCCCATCTTCAGGGATTCGCCCGTTCGGGCGTCTACCAGCATCATTTCCGGCGTCACCTTGCCGGAGACCACGCGGAAATAGGAATAGCGCCCGTACTGATCCGCGGTGGTTTTAAAGACGAACGCATAGGGTTCGCCGTTTTCCCGGAGATCCAGCTCCACTGTCTCGCCGTTTTCATCCACGCCCTTGCGGTTGGGGATGTCCACAGGGTTCGGGAACATCCGGATGACCTCGTCCAGCAGCGTCAGGGTGCCGAGACCGGTGAATCCGCTGCCGCAGAATACCGGGCAGAGGCTCAGATCCCGCACGCCGTCGTGCAACCCCTCAAAAATTTCCTGCGGGGTGAACGGCTCGCCGCCGAAAAATTTGTTCATGCGCTCCTCTGTGGTTTCCGCCACGGACTCGCAGAGCTGCTGATAAAATTCATCCAGCACTTCCGTTTTGTCGTCGGGAATGGGAATTTCGCGGCGCCGGCCCTTGTCATCCAGTTCGTATGCCTTGCGGCCCGGAATATCCATCAGGGCGTTGATTTTTTTGTTCTCGTCCCACATGGGCATCATCACGGGGCAGACGGTACGGCCGAAGCGCTCCCGCAGCTCCGCCAGCACGCCGTTGAAGTCGCCGCCCTCCTCGTCCGTCTTAGAGATGTAAATAGCGCGGGGCATATTGCGCTCCTGCAGATATTTCCAGGATTTTTCCGTGCCGACGGAGATCCCCTCCTTGGCGGAGCAGACGATAATGCCGGCGTCCGCCACGCGGAGGGCCTCCAGCACCTCGCCGGAAAAATCGAAATATCCCGGCGTGTCCAGCACGTTGATTTTACAGCCCTGGTAAGAAATGGGAGCGACACTCATGGAAATGGAAATTTTTCTTTTAATCTCCTCGGGATCGGAATCGCTGACGGTATTGCCGTCGGCTGTCCTGCCCAGACGATCGGTGGCCCCGGTCAGATACAGCATGCTTTCCACCAAAGAGGTTTTGCCGTTCCCGCCGTGGCCCAGTAAGCAGATATTGCGAATGTCCTTTGCAGTCATAAGAATGTACTCCCTTCGTATATTCGGATTGCGAAAACGCCGGCGGAGCCGGGCGGTATTCACAGAAAAAATTATACCGTAAACAGGCGTGCAATACAACTAAAATTTTGTAAGTTTTTACATTTCGATTTTAGATTTCCTTTTTACAAATGTCGAGATTATACAAAAAACGCATGTATTTTTGCGCTTTTCAGAGGAAAAGAAAAGTTGAAGAGGATGCCGCGGCATCCTCTTCAACCGGTGATATATTTTTATACTCTGCCCGCCCAACCGGAATACAGAAGAGACGGCAGCACCCACAGCAGCAGAAAAATCAGCATGGAAACCGGCTGCAGCAAGGCAAAATTTCCTCCGAACGTCAGGTAGAACGCCAGCAGCGTCCCCGCTGTGCTGCCCAGCAGGGAGAGGAACGTGCCGTGCCGCGCGGCTTTTGCGAGGCGCTGGCAGCCCACCACGGTTTCCGCGTAGGGCAAAAGCCCCTCCCGCAGCAGCAGCGCGTGGGGCATTCCGCTGTCGCGCTCGGCTTCGGACAGCGCCAGCCGTTCGGCCAGCTGGGGGAAGCGCACCTTTACGCTGCGGTTGAATTTCCGCTTCAGCAGCGCGGGGGTGATATTGGGATCCCGGGCGGCCAGAATCGGCGTGAGATGGTTATGCCGCAGCATTCGCAGCGCCCAGTCCACGTTTTCCGACGCATTGTATTTCACGGCGAACACCGCCGTCAGCTGCCGATCCACCGACAGATACAGCCCGGTGTTCAGCTTCAGATTTTCCGGCAGGCGCACCTCCATCTTCCGCATGAAAGACGCCGTGCCCAGCAGGACGCTCTCGCCGCGCACCATGCCGGAATAGCCGCCCTCCTCGTAAAAGCTGAAGTCATCCAAGTCCAGAAGCTTGCCTCCATCGCTGCGCAACAGCCCGTCGAACAGGCGCTGCAAACCGCTGCCGGACGCCCGCACCAGCGTGGCGGCATAGGATACCGCCCGGGGAATCTCCTCCCCGAACACTTTGATGCCGTTGAGAAGGATCGTGCCGGGCGGAAACAAATCCGCATCCGTTAAAATCATGGTTCTGGTTCGGCTGATAGCCTCGGCACCGGCCCAGCCCGCCACGGTACAGCCGCACTTTTGCAGCCGGCGGGACAGGGACGACCACGGCAGGCTCCAGTTCAGCGGCATGGAGAACATGGCGGAAGCCGATAAAATTGCCGACCAGCACAGAAGAAAGTCCTGCCTGCGCCCCTGACCTGCGGAGGACAGTGCCGCAAAGACCACCGTCGCCGCCAAAATC
>JBFLFX010000132.1:0-5269 GCA_041859815.1 Dysosmobacter sp.
CCGCTGATGGAGCAGATATTTTCAATGACATGCAGATTGCAGTAAGTCGTGGGAGCGGTTCCCTCCGCCACCTCCACGGTGCGGACCCGGCTGCCGCGCGGATCCAGCGCGCAGGCTTCGGTGGCAAGCAGGCCGCTGTCCGCGCAAACCCTCACCGTCACCAGACCGCTGGACGGCTTGTCGAAATCCTTGTCCTCCAGTTTTGCGTGAACCTGCTGCATGACTTTTTTCCACATGGTAATGGACGGGTTGCCCGAGTATCTGATTTTTTCGTTATTCCGATAGCCCGTCCAGACGGCGGCACAGTAATACGGGGAGTAGCCGACAAAATAGCGGTCGTAGTTGTCGCTGGTCGTTCCGGTTTTTCCAGCCAGCGTCATGCCGGAGAATTTGGCGGAAGTACCCGTGCCGTGATTAATGACTCCCTCCAGCAGCTCATTCATAAAGTAGGCTGTGGTCTCCTTCATCGCAACATGGCTGTCGGTTTCGTTTGTCATCACGGTCTTGCCGTTGGAGTCCGCCACGCGGGAGTATAGACGCGGGGAATTGTAAACGCCGTCGTTGGCAAAAGAGGCGAAAGCCGCCGCCATTTCCTCCGTGGTCGTGCCCTTGGTCAGGCCGCCCAGACCCAGAGAAGAGGGATTCATGTCGTCCGAACACAGCGTGGTCATTCCCAGCTTCTGCGTTGCGAACTTATAGGAATTGGAGATTCCCAGCTTCTCAATTGTCCGCACCGCCACCGTGTTGATGGAATTTGCCACGCCGGTGTCCAGCGTCACAAGCCCCGTATAGCCGGGCGGCGAGTTTTTGGGCCAGGGGCTGCCGTTTAGAAGCTGGACCGGATAGTTGTCAAACGTGGAGGCCATCGTAATCACGCCCGCGTCCAGCGCCGGGGCGTAAACCGTCACCGGCTTGATGGAAGAACCGCACTGCTGCACATCGGTGGCATAGTTCCACACCATATCGCCCTTTTTTTGCCCGACGCCGCCTACCATAGCAACCACGTCTCCGTTGGTGACATCCACAATGGTGATGCCGGACTGAAGCTGCTGCCCGCTGGGGGAAGTGACGTTCAGATTCGCGCGGTTTTCATAAACCGATTCGGTGATATTCTGGATAGTGGGATCCTCCGTCGTATAAATCTTATAGCCGCCGTAATAAACCCGATCATGCGCCGCTTTTTCGGAGATTCCCAGCTTTTTCTGCAGATCGCCGATGACGTCGCGGATAACCTGATCCACAAAATAGGAATTGTATTTCTCGGTTACGGCGGTATTTGTTCCCTTTGCTTTGGCGACCAGTTCCGCAGCCGTCGTGGATCCATCCGTAAACTTCAGTTTTTCCGCCGCCGCGCTTTCATAGGTATCCCTGTCGATATATCCCTGCTTCAGCATCTCTTTTAAAATTTGCTTCTGCCGCTTTTTGTTGTTGGCGCGGGTTTTGTCGGAAATCAGCGGGTTATACATGGAGGGATTGTTGGTAATTCCAATCAGGGACGCGCATTCCGCCACGTCCAGATCGGAAACATTTTTTCCGAAGTAGTACTGGGAAGCGGTCTGCACGCCATAGCAGTTTTTCCCCAGGAAAATCGTATTCAGGTACATCTCCAGGATTTCCTGCTTGGAATACTTCTTCTCAAACTCCAGCGCGCGGAAAATCTCGGTGACCTTTCTTTTCACGGTCCCCTCTTTGTCGCCGGTCAGATTTTTCACCAGCTGCTGCGTAATCGTGGAGCCGCCGTAAGTGCTCTTCATCCCGAGAAACATGTTGACGGCCGCGGTGCTGGTACGGCTCCAGTCAACGCCGTGATGCTTAAAAAAGCGTTTGTCCTCAATGGAAACCGCTCCCTCCCAGAGCGCTTTGGGAATTTTGTCATAGTCCACCCAGATCCGGTTTTCCGTACCGTGCAGCGTCTGAAGTTCCTTCCATTTTCCGGTGGCTTTGTCATGGTAGTACAAAATGGAGCTCAAATCCATTGTATACTCACTGGCATCCACATTCAGGGACGGAGCCAGCGTTGTCTTGACATAAACCATAAAAATTCCAAAGAGCATGGTGAAAGTCATCGCAAAAATCAAAAGGATGGTCCCAATGACAAACCATACCCCGTGTTTCTTTCCACCGGTGCTCTGACGCTGCCTGGGCGCGCGGCGGGACAGCTGACTGTTTTCACGTCCCTGACTTCCGTGTTCCAATGCAGGGCACCTCCTTTTTATCTTTATCATTCCAAAATTCTGGCAGGCAAGGATCTGAAATCTTATAACATGCCATAATAAAATATATTGTAACACGGTTTGTCAACATTTAAAATCAGATCATCTCCGCAGAAAAAGTTTTAAATTTTGATATTTTTTTCCAAAATTGCCCCATTCTTTTGATTCACGGTCATAACTTTCCATGAATCGGCAGGTCAAACACCTTGCATTTTCAGCGGCTCTCGGGTACAATACATATAAACGAACCGAGGAGGCTTGTTATGAGTGATGAATTTGGCCCCACCTTCGTCACAGTCACCGATGACGACGGGAAAGAAATTGTTCTGGAGTACGTCGCTTCCGCCGAAGTAAGCGGAGAGGAGTACCGTGCTTTTTTCCCCGCCGAATCGGAAAATGGCACTGCCGAGGAGGAGGACACCGGCCTGATTATCCTGAAAGTCGTGCAGGAAAACGGCGAGGAGCTGCTTTCCACCTGCGATTCCGAGGAAGAGCTGAATCAGGCTTACGACGCTTTTATGGAGATTCTCTTTGACGACGAAGAGGAGCCGGAAAAAAATACCTGATAAATTTTCGTTTCGGGGATTGTTTTTGCGGCAAGAGCGTGCTAATTTATTAGATAGAACCCTGCGCGGCGCGTGATAGATCTTTTTTTAACCCACATTTCGTTATAAGGGATGCCAGATCAGGCCGTGGTTCGCAGGCCTCCCGGCTGCTGTCTGCGGCTGGAAGTTGGAAGTGATAAAGCGGACTGGAGGCAACCCACCTGCAGATTTTTGTGCAGGTTATAGCGGGTCTACACGACCGGGCGGGGTAACGGAAATCGGAGCAGAAGATCCTGCTCCCCTTTTTATGCCCCGCCGTCCCGGTACTTTGCGGCGCAATGCCGTGTCAGGCGGGAATTTGTTCTTGCAGTCTCCGGCTTGATACAGTATAATAGGCAAGTGTATTTTATGGTTTTGCAAAAGCCTGGTCATACACCATCTCTGAATTATTGAGAGGAATGAAACAAATGAGCGCATCAAATGAAAAAAAGACCAGCCAGTCCAGGGCATTCTCCGGGATAGCCGATCCGAAAACCGCCCGCGAGGCACGGCAGCGCAGGGAAGAAAAAAGGGATAACCGTATTTATCTGCTGATTGCCATAGCCTTTGTAGTGATAGGCGTTGTCTCGATTACCTGGAAATCCGGCATTGTGCAGAAAAAGGCCACGGCCGTCACGATCAACGGCACGGATTATTCCGCTGCGGAGGTACAATATTATTATAAAAATGCCTATCAGCAGTTTGTTTCCAATTACAGCAGCTATCTGTCCTACTTTGGGCTGGATACCTCCAAGAATTTAAAGTCTCAGCAGTGCAAAATGACTTCAGACGGCGGCACATGGTACGACTACTTCGTGAAGGAGGGGCTTACCACCATGTCCTCCGTTCACGCGCTTTCAGACGCCGCCGACAAGGCAAATTACAAGTGGACGGATACTTTGCAGGCGCAGTATGACGAAAATCTAAAGTCGATGAAAACCGCGGCCAAGAATTATAACTATTCTCTGGAACAGTATATCAAGGCTGTGTACGGCAACCTTGTAACCCTTAAGACATACGAAAAGGAAATGAAGCTGGGTGTTCTGGCGCAGGCCTATAAGACCTATTATTCCGATTCTCTGAAATATTCCAATGACGACATTAACACCGCTTACAACAAGGATCCCAAGGCGTATGACGTGGTGGATTATCAGAGTGTCAAAATTGACGGCTTGGTTTCCTCTTCCTCCGACAGTTCTTCCAGTTCTTCCAGCAAAAGTACAAGCACAAAGACCTCCACGCCCACCAAAGCACAGAAGGCCGCCGCAATGGATGCCGCTAAAAAGTCCGCCGACGAGATGCTGGCTGCCTATCAATCCGGCAAGACGCTGACCGCTCTGGCGAAGAACAACAGCAAGGCCAGCTTCACCAACGGCGAAGCCGGCACCTATGATTCCAGCTCCGTTCTGATGAAATGGCTGTTCAACAATTCCCGCAAAGCCGGCGATACCGCCGTCCTGAAGGATTCCGACGCCTCCGCCTATTATGTCGTCGTGTTTACCAAGCGTTATCGCAACGAGTATAAAACCGTTGACGTCCGCCACATTCTGATTGAGCCGGCCACCGGAACCAAGCAGGAGGGGCAGGACGGTTATGAGGCCGAGCAGAAAAAGCTGAAGGCCGCCGCCAAGAAGAAAGCCGAAGCGCTGCTGCAGCAGTGGAAAGCCGGCGAAGCTACGGAGGCTTCTTTCGCAAAGCTGGCAAAGAAGAATTCCGAAGACACCGGTTCCGCGTCCAACGGCGGTTTGTACACGCAGGTCTATAAGAATGAGATGGAAACCGCGTTCAACGATTGGTGCTTCGATTCCTCCCGTAAGGCGGGCGATACCGGAATCGTGGAAACCAGCTATGGCTATCATGTGATGTATTACGTCGGAACGGATCTCCCCTACTGGAAGGTTCAGGTCACCAAAGCGCTGAAGCAGAAAGACTATAACGCCTGGTATGCGAAGCTGACCAAAAACTACACCGCAAAGAAGCACAGCTTTGGCCTGAAATATATCGGATAAAGCACTGGGAGGTCGGCTGGACAGCCGGCCTCCCTCTCTTAAGGAGCGTGCAGCATGGAATCTATCTTTCTGAGAAACGAAATGCTCTGGGGCGCCGAGGCGCAGCGACGGCTTCAAAAAAGCCATGTCATTCTGTTTGGCCTCGGGGGCGTGGGCAGTTATGCCGCGGAATGCCTCGCCCGTTCCGGCATCGGCGAATTGACGGTCGTGGACAACGACAGCGTCAGCGTTACCAACCGCAATCGCCAGCTGGAGGCCCTGTCCTCCACCGTCGGGCAGAAAAAAACCGACGCCGTGGCGGCACGGCTGCTGGACATCAATCCGGGCCTGCATCTGCACCCCATTGACGAAACCTACGACGCTGCGCACCGGGAGATCTTTTTTCCGGGGTGCTGCCGCTATGACTATATTGCGGATGCCATCGATCTGGTCTCCTGTAAGCTGGATCTGGCGGAAACGGCCC
>JBFLFX010000133.1:0-5266 GCA_041859815.1 Dysosmobacter sp.
GCAAAAATCAGGAAGCCCTGAAAAACAAGGCTTCCTGAACTGGTGACCCGGCGGGGATTCGAACCCCGGACCCACTGCTTAAAAGGCAGTTGCTCTGCCGACTGAGCTACCGGATCAAACTTTCTCTATTTTAACACAGAAGGTGATAAATATCTGGCTGGGACGGCTGGACTCGAACCAGCGGATGAGGGAGTCAAAGTCCCTTGCCTTACCACTTGGCTACGCCCCAATGGGAAATTGGCAAAGGGAATCGGGGCTACCCGATCCCCTAAGCTCTCTCTGGGGTGGGAGATGGGACTCGAACCCACGGCATCCGGAACCACAATCCGGCGCTCTACCAGCTGAGCTACACCCACCACATATCAATTTCCACACAGGCTGTTCACCGACAACTTTCGCTCCAGAGGGAGTTGGTACGCCAGAGGGGATTCGAACCCTTGGCCTACTGCTTAGAAGGCAGTTGCTCTATCCAACTGAGCTACTGGCGCGAATATTGGAGCAGGTGACGAGAATCGAACTCGCATCCCCAGCTTGGAAGGCTGGTGCCCTGACCATTGTGCTACACCTGCAAGACCCTCCGAAGGAAATCGTCAGCTTGAAAATAATAACATAGAATGCGAAATGTGTCAAGTGAATTTCCATTGAATTTTGGCTGTTTTTCGTTTCAATACGCTCCTCCAACTTTGGAAAAGCCTCTGCGGACACGCCCTGCCAATCCTCCTTTGCCTGATTCCGCAAGCATGCCCCGCCTCTCGGCCCGGCGCCGGGAAAAAGAGCTTCCCCTTATGCGGACAGCCTGATCGGCTCTGCCGGAATGCCTCCGGATTTTTTCGCCGGAGCCGCGGCAATCCACGGAGTCCGCCGCTTTCCATGCGATGTACTGCCTGTTCTCCGCCCCACGCCGCATGCTTACCGCGGCCGACGTATGTTCTTCCAACGGCCTGCCCATTATCGCTATACCCCGCCGTTTCCGGCGCTTTGCAGCAGCCGCGCAGTCCCCAGTTCAGCAAATTTTCCCTGCCCCGCCAGCCTGCGGGGCACCGCGCCGACTGTATCTCCAATAAAACGCTGAAAAGGCGGCTATATTCCGAACAAGGTTTCAAAGCGCGGAAAGCGTCTCGCTGTCACTGATTTTCTGCGGACTTTTTCGCCGGGAAAGTCAGAGTAAACCGGCTCCCCTTTCCCACCTCGCTTTTCAGCGCAACCGATGCGCCCAGATATGCCGCGCCGTGTTTGACGATGGACAGCCCCAACCCGGTTCCCCGGTCGGTGTGGCTCCGATCCACCCGGTAAAACCGTTCAAACACGCGCTCCCGCAGTTCCGGCGGAATGCCGACGCCGGTATCCTCCACCGTCACTTTCGTCCCGCATACCGTAACATCCACGCTGCCGCCGGGGTGATTGTACTTCACCGCATTGTCGCAGAGATTGTAGAGAATTTCCTCCAGAATCTGCGGCACCGCCTGTACCGTCACCCGATCACCTGTCAGCCGCAGGGAAATCTGCTGCTCCTCCGCAGCAGACCGCAACTGTTCCAGCACGCCGCTCGCCGTCTCGTAAAGATCGCAATCCCGCCATTCGGCGGTGAACCCCCCCTCGTCCAGACGGCTGAGCCGGATAATATCGTTGACCAGATTGATCAGCCGCCCGGCCTCCCTGCGGATATTTCCGGCAAAATGCGGGATGTCCTCCGGTTTCACAAAACCGTTTTCCAAAATTTCAGCCGTGCCGGAAATGGAGGTCAGCGGCGTTTTCAGTTCGTGGGACACATTGGCGGTAAATTCCCGGCGCAGCTGTTCCCGCTGCTCCCTCTCCGTCACATCCAAAATCACCAGCACCACGCCGTTCAAATGGCCGTCCTGAAAGACCGGATTGGCGATTACCTGAAAACAGCTGGTTTCCGTTTCCATCAACTGCTCCGAGCGTTTGCCCGCCAACGCCTCCGCCACTGCGCGGCGGAAATCCGGCCGACGGTTCAGGGCAAACGCCAGGACTTCGCCCCCCATGGGCACGTCCTCCGCATGCAGCAGCCGCAGCGCTGCGCTGTTGTAAGACAGCACCCGGGATTTCAAATCCAGCACCAGGAACCCCTCGTCCATGTTCTCCGTGATGGCGGAAAATTCCTCCTGCCGGCTGCGGAGATTCTGCATCTGGCACGCAATCTGGCGATTCTGGCTGCGAATCCGCGCCAGAAGGGGCGCCAGCTCATCATAGCACTTCTCGTTTCTGGTGGGATCACTGAGATCCAAGGCGTTGATGGGCTTCACGATCTGTTTTGCCGCCCGGGATGCCATGATGCCCGCCAGCACGCAGGCGATCAGAATAATCAGCGCCACCGGCTGCAGTACCTGCGCCACCACAGCCCAGATGGAATACTGGGTGTCGGATGCCCGCAGCACCGTACCGTCCGTCAGGCGCAGGGCGTAGTAAACCGTTTTCTGGGAAAGAGTCGTGGAAAAACGCACGGAACGTCCTTCGCCGGTTTTCAGCGCCTCCTGAATCTCCTGCCGATTCGCATGATTTTCCATTTTGGAAGCGTCCTCCATGCTGTCATACAGCACCGTCCCTCTGGCATCTACCCAGGTAATCCGGCTCTTGGATTTCAAATCCCTGAAGTAGCCCATTCCCTCGTGTTCCACGCCCTGTGCGATATATACGGCCTGAGATTTCAATTCCGCTTCTACCCGTGTCTCAAAATAGCCGTGCAGCACGCCCACGATCAAAACCAGGCACGAGAGCAGCACCGCCAGTGAAACGGCAAGAATTGAATGAAAAATGCGTTTTGTCATACACGTTCTCCTTGTTTCTGCCGTGTTCGGCAGGCCGCGTGCGCCGAGATCCCGGGGGCTGTTTGAAAAACCGGAGCATTTGGATTTTCCGACGAAGTTCGTGCCGGGCAAAGCGGATTTGCCCAGGCATCCCCCGGTTTGTGGCAATAAAAATTGAACGCGGCACGGCGAAAATCCGGCGAAACGGCAGCCGCAGCAATTTTTTAAGCAGAGCCTAGCTCCCCAATTTGTATCCGTAGCCCCGCACGGTTTCAATGCAGTCTCCCGCACCGCCCAGCTTCTGCCGCAGCGTACGGATGTGTACGTCCACCGTCCGGGTCTCCCCGGTAAATTCATAGCCCCAGATGCGACTGAGCAACTGCTCCCGGGAAAATACCGTTCCCGGCGACTGCATCAGCAGGCACAGCAGTTCAAACTCCTTCTGCGTCAGCGCAACCTCCCGCCCGTCCGCCTGTACGATATGCTTGGCGGGAATGACCAGCAGACTGCCGAAGCGAAGTTCCTCTGTCTTTCCCTCCGCCTGCCCCTGCGTGCGGCGCAGCAGCGCCCGGATACGGGAGAGCAGCTCCATCATGCCGAAAGGCTTGGACACATAGTCGTCCGCGCCGCCGTCCAAACCCAGTACTTTATCGTACTCCGTGCTTTTCGCCGTCAGCAGAATCACGGGCAGTTTCCCCGTGGCGGCATTCGCCCGCAGCTTTTTCAGAACGGTCAGGCCGTCCTCTTCCGGCAGCATGATGTCCAGCAGTACAAGAGCGGGAATTTCCTCCTCCACCGCTTGCCAGAACCCGGAGGGCCGTGAGAATCCCCGGGCCTGCATTCCCTGGCTCATCAGAGTGTAAACCACCAGATCCCGGATACTGTCGTCGTCCTCCAGCAGATAAATCATGTGTTTGCCTCCTTGCCCGTCAGGCAGTCCGCGATCTTAAATCAGCTGCTGCTCGTTGATCATCAGCTTAAACTGAAGCCCCAGTTTGGCCGCCGCCTTGCGGCAGAGAATCATGCGATCCATGAAAATCTCGAAGTAATCCATCACGGAACCGTATTTCGTGTCCACCGAAAGCTTCAGCTTAATCAGGGTATGTTCCCGGTTGATTTTCAGCTCCGCCTTGGTGACAGAGTAATTCACACGGTCATGAATATCAAAATGCAGCGTATCCTTGCTGCGGACGCGGGAGCGCCGCACATCGGACTTGTCCGCCAGAATCAAGGCGGCGGACACGGCGTTCACGGGCACGCCGGTCCCCTCGTCATGGTTGCCGATGGCGGTAACGACGGTGGCAATATCTTCCGGCGGGCAGTCCAGATTGCCCAGGACCCGAAACGCCATGGTGGCGCCGGACTGAGAGTGATTCACACGGTTCACAAGATTGCCAATGTCGTGCAGCCAGCCCGCAATTTTCACCAGTTCCACTTCCCTCGCCGGATACCCCAGCGTTTCCAGGATGTAGCCCGCCGTTTCCGCCACTTTCGTCACATGGGCAAAGCTGTGCTCCGTAAAGCCCAGCGCCGCCAGTGATTCATCCGCCCGCTCAATATAAGTGCGGATCGCCTTGTTCTCCTTGATTTTTTCATACGTCAGCATGAGAATTACCCCTTCTCTTTCCCCGGCGGCAGGTTTCCAGCCCGCGGGACGCGGCATCTCCAAGCTGCGTCCCCGCCGTCACGGTCTTGTCTTATCGTTGCTCTGAGGATGCTCCCCGGTCAGGGAGTACTCCACCCATTCCGCCACGTTGGTGGCATGGTCGCCGATGCGCTCCAGATATTTTGCCACCATCAGCAAATCCAGCCCCAGCTCGCCCTTTTTCGGATCATGGGAAAGCAGGACAATCAAATCCTGCCGAATTCGGGCAAACAGGGCGTCCACTTCGTCGTCCGCCGCCATAACGCGGCGCGCCAGCGCCAAATCGCGCTTCACGAAGGAATCCACGCTGTCCGTCACCATGCGGCATGCGGCGCGGGCCATATCGCCGATGGGGCCGCGCCCCGTCTCGTCGGAAGACTGGACATAGGGTACCAGCTCCGCGATGTCCGCCGCCTGATCGCCGATGCGCTCCAGGTCGGAGATCATTTTTAGGGCGGAAGAAATTTCCCGCAGATCCCGCGCCACCGGCTGCTGCTGCAAAAGCAGGCGCAGGCACAGCGCCTCTATTTCCCGCTCCGTGCGATCCAGTTCCCGCTCGGCGGCAACGGCAGCTTCCGCCAGTTGCGGCTGCTGCTTGAGCAACGCCTCCGCCGCGGCGGAGATCGCATCCTCGCACAAAGCGCCCATCCGGATCATTTCCACATGGAGCTGTTCCAACTGCTCGTTGAATTTTTCTCTCATATTATCCAAACCTCCCGGTGATGTAATCCTCCGTTTTCTTTTCCCTGGGGGTGGAGAAAATCTGCTCCGTATCGCCGAATTCCACCAACTCGCCCAGCAGGAAAAACGCCGTCTTATCCGAAACCCGGGCGGCCTGCTGCATATTGTGCGT
>JBFLFX010000134.1:0-5225 GCA_041859815.1 Dysosmobacter sp.
CGGCTGTGCAAAATGCAATGCGCTGGAAGCAGCTGCGGCGGAAGCGCTCAAGCGGCTGGGTATGGATACGGCCATCGACCATGTAACCGATTTCTCGCAGATCGCAGCCTACGGCGTCATGACCACACCGGCTCTTGTTGTGGATGGGAAAGTGGTTTCTTACGGAAAAGTTCTGAACGCCGATGAAATTGTCAGGATTCTGCGGAAGATCCGATAGACTTCGGACGTTTTCCGCGGGAAAGAGGAAAATTACTTCTCAGGTTCTGCTTGAAAACGAAAGCGCGTGGATTTTCTGACGAAGTTTGTGCCGGGCAAGGCAAATTTTCTGCAGGCATCGCCGGTTTCTGAGAAAAAAATTGAACATGGTACGGCGCAAACTTCAGCGAAAAACGGGGGCAGCGATTTTTCAAACAGAGCCCAGCGAAAGGCGGCAACCGCCGCATGTAACCCCCGCCCATCCCGTTCCATTTCTCAGCGGAGACTGAAAGCAAGGTATCCGCGGGATCATAAACCATATAAAACTCAGGAACTTTCAAAAGCAGAAAAAATGTGCCCCTGAGGGCGGCACCGTGCAGCGGAACAGCGGAAGCAGCACATCCGGGGGCTTCTCAAAAGGACCAACTGCGTCGGCTTTTGCCGTTCCACCGGAGGCAGCCCCGGCTGTCGGCCGGGCACAGGCCCGCAGAAAACTATCCGCCAGCATCTGGCCCCGCACAAATTCAATTAAAAAGCGGCTGATCGCGAATTGCTCAAGGCCGCGTTACAGGAGGAGCAAATGATGGAACTGCAAAAAACTGTGAAAGCGCTTCTTGGCAAGGGATATGCTGTCTCCTGTTTTGAAACGGCAAAAGAGGCCGCGGAATCTCTTGATCGGAAAGTGGACGGAAAGACGGTTGGATTTGGAGATTCCGTCACGCTGGATTCCATGAAGCTCTATGATCTGCTTTCGGCGCATAACCATGTGATCGATCCCAAGCACTGTGCTCCGGGGATGGACTTCTGGTCAACCGCAAAGCAGTGCCTGACGACGGATGTTTTTTTCACCTCTGTCAACGCTCTGGCGGAAACCGGGGAGATGGTGAATATTGATGGGACGGGAAACCGGATTGCCGGATCTCTGTTTGGCCATGAGAAAGTGTATTTCGTTGTCGGCGCAAATAAGGTGGTTTCCACTCTGGACAAGGCCGTCTGGCGTGCCCGCAATATCGCAGCGCCGAAAAATGCCGCCAGGCACGGATTCCAAACGCCGTGCGCGGTTAAACAGGATCGCTGCTACGATTGCAAGAGTCCGGACCGGATCTGCTGCGGTCAATTGATCTATTATCAGAAGATGCGTTTTATTGAAATGGAGGTCGTATTGATTCAGGAGTCCCTCGGCTTTTGACTTTGACACGGAACGGAAACTCTGTGTCGCCCCAAAATCCGTCCGGTGATCCGTAGCACCCAAACATTCTTCCAGTCCATGTGCGGCAAAACAGAACGCTTCTGCGCTTTGGCAACGGCAGCGCTTTTCAACGGGAAACGCACGCTGAGTCCGGTTTTTGCGGCAGCTTCCTGCAGCTTTGGAGCTGAGGAAGCCAAATGTCTCAATAAATATTTTGGGGGCCTGCGTGCACTCAGTTCCGCCTGAAGCGCCGGAATCCCCATCCGGCTCCAATACCGAGAAAAATTTCAGGCTCTCCGATCACCTGCTGTAATTTCAGGGGCCAATCGCAGCTCAAATGATTACGCCCGTATCGGTAAAAGCACCATATGCGGCCGCCCGCAGGAAATCAGAGAGGCTTGTATTTTTCAGGCCCATCGAACACTCCGCCCGCGTATTTTTACTTGCGCATGGCAGGGATAAAAACCGAAAGGATCGGATGCGTTAAAATTATCAATCCGGATACTCCGACAAACCCGGCTTATCGCAGGCGTGAAACGCCTGTCGGTAAACCGGGTTTTCAGCGGAACGCGAACCTTATATGCTCGGTAATTTTCTGTGAGAAACCGGCGGCGCCCGCCTCAGGATCACTCCGGCCGCGGCTTCTCAGTCCGAACCGCGGCGGATTTCTTCCGTTTTGCGCAGCGCCATCTGCAAAATCCAGCGGCTTCCAAAATTTTCAAATGTCTCCGGCAGGCAGTCCAACGCATCCGCCACACAGCTTCGCAGGATCATATACAGTTGCCCGTAATCCGTTTCCATATTTGTTCCCCCTTGGAATTCCGACAGTCCGAAGCTATGCCGGGACAAATGTGCAGAATACGCTCTCGTTTTTCATTTTCTCCCGTGCGTTCGGTTTTATTCCGGCTCTTAAGCCGATTAGTCAAAAAAGGCCGCCGTAATTCCGGCACTGCCTCCGAAAAAAAGCAATCCGGAAATTCATCGCTCTTCAAATGGCGCATTTTTCTGAATTTGCCTGTAGATTCCGTCGTTTTTATGTTTTCAGAGTGCAGCCGGTTCACTGTGCCCGGCGTCATATTCCGCAAACCGCATAAAATTGAGAGTCCGCATTCACCGATGCTTTGGTGAATGCGGACTCTTTCTGCCGCGTCGGAAATCATGCGTTTTTCAACAGCTGCATCACGCGTTTTTTAGAGAGCGTCTGCCCCGCCGCCAGAACCTTTCCGTCCACAATCAGCGCCGGCACAGACATCACGCCCAGCCGGACAATCTCCACCAAGTCCTCGACCTTGCGGACATCCGCCGTCAGATTCAGCTCTTTGACCGCTTCCAGCGCCGCCTGATAAGTCTTGCCGCACTTTTCACAGCCGGAACCCACGATCAGAATTTCCATTCCGTGCCTCCTTAGTTCCTCAGCGTCATTTCCGTGCCGACGCATTGTTTCCAATCTTCCATAATCGGCCGGATCACCGCGGGGCCGATTTTCGAGATAATCACCAGCTCCCCGCCGTCTTTCGCCGGGCAGGGCTTATAATCGACGCGGCGGCCCACCACGTCCACCTGATACCAGCCGTCCTCCAGCAGAAGAAAGCCTTTTATCCGCCAGCACTGCGGCAGCAGCATTCGGAGAAACGCGTCCAGTTCCGCCCGCTTCACTGCCCCCGCCGGGCGCAGAACCAGTGTTTTTGGCTTCGACTCAGAGGAGTTCAGCGATTCCTCGCCGTCCACATACTGGTACTTTTTCAAATTCTCCTCCAAAAACGCCAGATCCACATCCCCAAATGCAGAGGGATAAATCGGGCAGACCGGATTCAGCTTCCGCAGCTCCGCCATCACGCGCGCCTGCTCCTCCGGTTCTACCAAATCCGTCTTGTTCAGAAGCACGACGTGGGCGTGCCGGACCTGCCGGGCAATCTCCTCCCGGTTTTGCAGATCGGAGAGAAAGTTTGCCGCATCCACCAGACACAGCAGCCCTTCAAAGCGATATGCGCCGGGCTGCAGCACTTCCACCGCCTGTAAAAGCTCCTCCACATTGGAAGGGTCCCCGATGCCGGAGCTCTCCACAATCACGCAGTCCAGATCCTTCCGTGCAAGCTCCGCCAGCGCCTTGACAAAATCCAGCTTACGGCAGGAACAGTAGATGGATCCCCGGCTGATTTCCACCAGCTCCAGTCCATCCTTCTGAATCCGTGCGCCGTCGATGTTGACCTTGCCCAAATCGTTTTGAATGACCCCCACTTTCTTCCCCTGGAAATTCTCAAGCATTCTCAGGAGAAACGTGGTTTTTCCCGCCCCCAGAAATCCGGTGAGCACAAACAGCTTTATCTGCTTCATTGCAAGGCCGCCCCTCTTTATCATTGTTTCTTTCCGGCATGCCGCCGTATCTGAACGGAAGTAGATGGAGCTCCGCTCAGATTCTTATTGTACGTTATAAATTGATGCTTGTCAATATGATGCCGCAATTCTTTATGTGCTCCCTTTTTGACCGCAAACGCTTGTTGCCCGCTCCGGTTTTAAATTTTTTTGTCTCTGATGAGAATTTACTTGAAAATTCCCGAAAAGATCCTTTATAATAAAATACACAAATTTTATTGCGGATGTACAGAGAGGGCTGTCGATGGACTTTTCAAACTATGAAAAAGAGATACAGCAACTTGCCGCCGATCTGCTTGCTGCGCACAACCGAAATGATCCGGCTGCCTTGCGCTACAGTGCCATGCTGGTAAAAGCGGCTCAGAAAACAGCGGATCCCGCACTTCTCGGCTTCGCATACTACTACTTGGCTGAAGCGAGCTTTTTCTTCGACCACTACGAAAACTTCAAGAAAAACCTGCTGAAGGGCATCAAATATCAGCAGATTTCGGACCCCGGCGATTTGCTGGCAAGATCTTATAATATGCTGGCAATCGACGCCATGAACAAGGGGTACACCGATTTGGGCCTTGACTTCTTTCTCAAGGCTCTGAGTCTATGCGGCCTGCGGCATGACGAGTACCATTCCGGCGTGATTCATATGAATATCGCGCAGGTCTATATCCGGCTGAAAATGGAATCCACCGCGATCCAGTATCTCCGGAAGTGCATCCGTGAGATTCGGAAATACCCGGAACAGCCCTTTTATTATAACAATCTAATCTCCGCCTGCTGTACGGAGGGTGAATGTTATTTAAAAACGGGAAAGCCCAAGCAGGCGCATAAATGCATGGAACAGGTTCTTGAATACATGAAGTCCGGCCGCATTACGGTAAACGACAATCTTTTGATTATCCCGTTTCACCGGTTTCAAATCCGGCTGTACAATTACGAAAACGATTATGTCCGGCGCGATCAAAGTCTGGTGGAGCTGGTGGAATCGCTGGAGCGTACCGAAGGGATCTCCGATGTGTTTGACGATATCTATGATCTCGGCGCCTTTGCGCTGGAAATCGGCCGGCCGGAGCTGGCCTGGCGCATGATTCAGCGCATCCGTACAAGCGTGGAGGGTTCCAAAATTGTAAATCTGAGGTTCCGGCTTGCATCGCTGTGCGTGCAATATTACCAGCAGACAAACAATCAAGAGGAACTGTGCAAGTCTGCGTTGGAATATTACGAATTGTCCAGGGAGATGGAAAGCGGCCATATCCAGTCCTATCAGTACTTTGCTGAAATTCAGACTTCCATGGAAAAAATGCGCCGCAGGCAAATCGCAATTCTGGAAGAAAATGTACAGCTGACGCACAAGGCGGAAACCGACCCATTGACCAAACTGCCGAACCGCTATGCGCTGAACCGCTTTTCCGATGCCGCCTTTGAGCGCGCTTTCAAAAACGGCAGCACGCTGGCAGTCTGTATTTTGGATGTG
>JBFLFX010000135.1:0-5122 GCA_041859815.1 Dysosmobacter sp.
GGAACGAGGAATACATGGAAGAACTCTGTACAGTGGAAGGTTCCGTTCAAAGTATTATTTTTCAGAATGCGGAGAACGGGTATAAGGTGCAGCGGCTTGTCACCGAAGAGGGAGAGCTCCTCACCGTGGTGGGCTGCAATACCAGTGCCGCGCCCGGGGAACGGCAGGCGGTGGACGGCGTGTGGGAGACGCATCCCCAGCACGGCGAACAGCTGCGCGCGGTGGAGCTGGAGCGCCGCCTGCCGGAAACCGAAGACGACATGATCAGTTATCTGTCCTCCGGCGTCTGCAAGGGCGTCGGCCCCGCCACCGCCCAGCGGATTGTGGAGCGGTTCGGGAAGCGCACGATGGAGGTGTTGGAGGAAACGCCGGAAAAGCTGACCTGCCTGAAGGGCATGACGGAGAAAAAGGCACAGGAGATTGCCGCCGGATTCCGTCATGCCCTGGGCCTGCGGCACCTGATGGCGTTTCTGGCCCAGTATCAGCTGCCGCCGGTGCTGGCGATGAACCTGCGCCGGCAGTATGGTGAGGGCGCGCTGGAAGCGGTGCGGAAAAATCCGTATCTGCTCAGCGGCGACGTGTGCGGCGTGGATTTCTCCGTTACGGATTCCATTGCCATGAGCCTGGGCTTTTCCGCGGACAGCGACTGCCGCGTGCAGGCAGCGGTGACCTTTGAACTGTCCCACAATGAGAACAACGGCCATGTGTTCCTGCCCCGGCAGAAGCTTACCGCCGCCACGGCGCAGCTTCTGGGGTGCGGGGAGGACCTGGCGGAACGGGCGCTGGACGCGCTGGCGGAACGCAGGGCCGTGATTTGCCAGAAGGTGGCCAATGTGGACGCCTGCTATCTGCGGCGGCTCTGGGAGGATGAAACATATGCCTGCGCGAAGCTGGAAACGCTGTTGAATGCCTGCGCGGACCGCAGCGCGCTGGCGGATCGCGCGGTGGAGGAAATTCAGCGGGAACAGGGGATTACATACGCGCCGCAGCAGCGGGAGGCGGTGGAAAAAGCCGCCGGGAACGGCGTGCTGATTCTCACCGGCGGCCCCGGCACCGGGAAAACCACCACGGTGCGCGGCATTGTGGCGCTGTTCCGGAAAATGGGGCTGGACATTGTGCTGGCAGCGCCTACCGGCCGCGCGTCCAAGCGGCTTGGCGAGCTGACCGGCATGGAGGCGCAGACGGTACACCGGCTGCTGGGGATGAACTGGAACGAGGTTACCCACGAAGCGGTGTTTACCAAATCGGAGAAAGAGCCGCTGGAGGCGGACGCCGTAATTGTGGACGAGATGTCCATGGTGGATTTGCCTCTGTTCGCGGCGCTGCTCCGGGCGCTGCGGCCTGGAACACGCCTCGTGATGGTGGGCGACGCGGATCAACTGCCTTCCGTGGGCGCGGGCAACGTGTTTTCGGACATGATCCGCTCAGGACGGATTGAAACGGTGTTTTTGCGGGAGGTTTTCCGGCAGGCGGAGCAGTCAGCGATAATCCGCAATGCCCATGCCGTCAACAACGGGCAGCCGCCCCAGCTGACCAACGACGCCCGGGGTGATTTCTTTTTTATGTGCCGCCGAGACGCGGAGCGTGCGGTTTCCACGGTGGTGGAGCTGTGCCAAAAGCGCCTGCCGGAAAATATGAGCATCCCCGCCGATCAGATTCAGGTGCTGACGCCCACCCGCAAGGGGCCGACGGGCACCGCCAATCTGAACCGCCTGCTGCAGAAAGCCATCAACCCGGGGGCCAAGGGGAAACAGGAGGTTCTCTGGGGTGACCGGCTGTTTCGGGAGGGCGACAGGGTGATGCAGACGAAGAACGATTATGATGTGGTCTGGGAAAAATCCGACGGCACTGCCGGAACGGGAATGTTTAACGGCGATATCGGACGGATTGTGCAGATAGATCCCTCCGGCCAGTGGATTTCCATCGATTTTGAGGATCGGATGGCTACTTATACGGCGGAGATGCTGACCGAGGTGGATTTGGCCTACGCCATGACCATCCATAAATCCCAGGGCAGCGAATACCGTTGCGTGGTGCTCTGCGTCATGCCCTCCGCGCCGTCGCTGATGGTGCGCGGCGTGTTGTATACCGCCGTGACCCGGGCGCGGGAGCTGCTGGTTCTGGTGGGCGACGACGCGGCGGTGCGCGCCATGGCTGCCAACGATAAACACCAGCGGCGCTATTCCGGCCTGCGGTGGCGCCTGACCCACGGCGGAGGGGCGGCATGAGCGTTTGGAGCCGGTTTCTGGATCTGCTGTTTCCGCCGCGCTGCCCGTTCTGCGGAAAAATTCAGGACGCGGCGGGCGTTTGCCCGGAGTGTGAAAAAACGCTTCCGTGGACAGAGAGCGGGCAGCGGGAACAGACGCTGCCCGGCGGTACGCGGTGCGTTTCGCCGCTGTGGTATGAGAAGTCGGCCAGAGAGGGAATTCTGCGTTACAAATTCAGCGGTGCCTCCGGCGCGGCGGATACGCTGGGCAGCCTGCTTGCCGATTGCGTGGCGGAGTGCTTTTCCGGGGCGTTTGACTGTGTGACGTGGGTTCCGGTGAGCCGGAAACGGATTCGCCGCCGGGGATATGATCAGGCGTATCTTTTGGCGGAGGCGGCCTGCCGCCGCTGGAGCACCAGACCGGAACGGCTGCTGAGCAAAACAGAGGACAATCCCGCCCAGTCCGGGCTGAAGGGCGCGGCATCGCGCCGCGCCAACGTGCTGGGTGTTTACGAAGCGGTTGGCTTGGACAAAATTGTAAAGCGACGGATTTTATTGGTGGACGACATTGTTACCACCGGTTCTACACTTGCCGAATGCGTCCGGGTGCTGCGGGATGCGGGAGCCAAGGACGTAGTTTGTGTCACTTTGGCCAGAACAAGGGGCTTTGCGGACGCAGCCACGTAAAAAATCCGTAAAAATACATAAAAAAGGGTTCTGAGGCAAGAATGATCTTGCAAAAAGATCTTTCCTTCATTATAATACAAGCTGTACGACCATCCTGCGGTATTGCCGCTTGGCTGATATAGAAAACGATGAGGTGGAAATATGTCCATGACAAAAGATATCGGTATCGATTTGGGTACCGCTTCCGTTCTGGTATATGTAAAGGGCAAGGGAATTGTTTTGAATGAGCCGTCCGTGGTGGCATTGGATAAAAATACGGGCAAACTGCTGAAAGTCGGCGCGGATGCGCAGGCCATGCTGGGACGCACGCCCGGTAATATTATTGCCATCCGTCCCCTTCGCGAAGGCGTGATTTCCGATTATGATATGACGGAACGGATGCTCCGCGAGTTTATTCACAAGGTCAGCGGCTTCCAGTTTATGAAGCCCCGTGTGATCATCTGCGTTCCCTCCGGCATTACCGAAGTTGAAGAGCGCGCTGTGATCGACGCCGGCATTCAGGCCGGCGCGCGCAAGGTTTATTTGATTGAGGAACCGGTGGCGGCGGCCATCGGTGCCGGCATCGACATCACCAAGCCCGACGGACATATGGTAGTGGACATCGGCGGCGGCACGGCGGACATTGCCGTGATTTCCCTCAGCGGCGTTGTGGAGTCCACTTCGATTAAGATTGCGGGCGATCAGCTGAACGAGGCGGTCGTCAAGTATATGCGCCGCAAGCATAATCTGCTCATCGGCGAGCGCACCGCAGAAGATATGAAAATTAAAATCGGATGTGTCTTTCCCAAGGATGAGGAAGAGAGCATGGATGTCAAAGGCCGCTGTTTGCTGACGGGTCTGCCCAAGGTGATCAGCGTGACCTCCACGGAGATGATGGATGCGTTTGAGGAGCCTGTGGAGCGTATTGTGGAGGCCATTCACTCCGTTCTGGAGCGCACGCCGCCCGAACTGGTGGCGGATATTTCCACCAACGGAATTGTGATGACCGGCGGCGGCAGTCTGGTTTCCGGCTTTGACAAGTTGGTTACTGCCCGTACCGGCATTCACACCGTAATTGCCGATGACGCCATTTCCTGCGTTGCATTGGGGACCGGCAAGAGTCTGGACGAATTGAATAATATGCAGGACGGGACGATGAATTTGTCCCGCAGAAAGCAGATGAACTAAAAGGGCAGCCGCACGGGGGAACCCGTGCGGCTGTCTGTTGCGGTTACAGTTGGAAAATCACACATTGTAAAAAGTGCAAAAAAATGAAAATAGCACTTGCAATACATGGAAATCTGTGTTATTCTAATTAGGCTGATTTCCGGGTGTGGCGAAGCTTGGTATCGCGCTTGACTGGGGGTCAAGAGGCCGCTGGTTCAAATCCAGTCACTCGGACCAATTATGGATTTCAGACAAAGGTACGGTAGCCATACCTTTGTCTCAGATTCATATAAAGAGAAATCAGCGAAGAAACCGCCATATTGATGGCGCATAGGTCTGCGTACCTGCGCAGCCTCCCCGGCAAGTCCATGCGGGGCCGTGAGGAAGTATCATTATCAGACAGCGTTTCATAGCAGCTTCTTTAATCCGGCCCGGCTCCCATCCCAATAGATGGATCATGGCACAGGCGAATGCAGGGGAGCCGTGCCGCGTCGCTCGGCGGTGGTTTTCCCAGTGCTGGCCCCTAGCGGCCCGCTGGCTGTTTCGTTCAAATCCTTCGCTGTATGAACCAGGGCAATCCATCATATCCTGTAAAGCAGGAAATTTTGAATAAATCTTGATAATAGCCGTGTGTCCGGCTATTATTAGATAAATACCTTGGATTTTTTCAAGGTGCGCTTGTGAGGTAAGGGACTCTTCCTGAAAAGGGAGGGTCTTTTCCTTTACCTCCGTATGTTAAAACGCCGGTGCAGCCGATTGGCCAATGCCGCTGTTTTCAAAGCGGCAAGTGACCGGCGCAATAACCGTCCCTCACGGAACAAAACCATTGTACCGCCAATCAAGACGAAACTCAATGAATATTTGGGAAAAATATTCTTGCAGGTTCCTGTTGATTTTGTATCGGCGAGACACAAATATCAGAAGTCATAATGGGTCCACATACTGATAATCTTGACGATTTTCTCCTGTTCCAGCACTTCATAGACCAAGCGGTGTTTGATATTAATTCTGCGGGAATACGCACCGGCGAGATTACCCTGCAGCTTCTCAAATGTCGGCGGCGTCTGATAAGGATTTTCCCGC
>JBFLFX010000136.1:0-5002 GCA_041859815.1 Dysosmobacter sp.
AAAATACCTGCGGAGCCTGCAGGAACGCCGGGACGCCGTGAAAGCGGCGGTTGAGGGACAGGGAAAACTGACGGAGGAACTGGCACAGGCCATCGACCGCGCGGAGACGCTCTCCGAGGTGGAGGATCTCTACCGCCCCTATAAGCCGAAGCGGCGTACCCGCGCCACGATTGCGAGGGAAAAGGGACTGGAGCCGCTGGCGGAGCTCCTGTTTGCGCAGAGGCCCGACGGTCCCGAGCCGTCGGCGGAGGCCGCAAATTATGTGAACGCGGAAAAAGGCGTAAAAACGGCGGAGGACGCGCTCTCCGGCGCTTCGGATATCATTGCCGAGGCGATTTCCGACGATGCGGAACTGCGGAAAAGCCTGCGCGGGCTGTTGAACGCGCAGGGCGTCATTCACTCCGCCGCGGCCACGGAGGAGGACTCCGTATATGCGCTGTATTATGATTTTACTCAGCCGGTTTCCAGGATGCAGGGCTATCAGGTGCTGGCGGTCAACCGGGGTGAGAAGGAGGGAAAGCTGAAAGTCTCCGTGGAGCTTGACCGCGCGTCGGCCATGCAGACGGTCTGGCGGAAGGTGCTGCTGCCCAGCCCGTCCATGGAATTTGTCCGGGCCGCGGCGGAGGACTCTTTCGACCGGCTGCTGTTCCCGTCGCTGGAGCGGGAGATCCGCTCCGATCTCACGGAAAGGGCGGATGAGGGCGCTATTGGACAGTTTGCCCTGAACCTCCGCCCGCTGCTGATGCAGCCGCCGGTGAAGGGGAAAGTCACCATGGGCCTTGATCCCGGCTACCGCATGGGCTGCAAAGTGGCGGTGGTGGACGGCACCGGCAAGGTGCTGGATACCGCCGTGGTCTATCCCACTTACGGCGAACGGCAGAAAAACGAGGCGATCGCAAAGCTGGCCGGCTTTGTGAAAAAGTACGGGGTGGAGCATATTGCCATTGGCAACGGCACGGCCTCCCGGGAGACGGAGCAAATGGCGGTGGAGCTGATTCACCGGGTCAACGGCGAGGGCGCCGAGGTCTCCTATATGATTGTTTCCGAAGCGGGGGCGTCGGTCTATTCCGCGTCCAAGCTGGCTGCGGAGGAATTCCCGGAATACGATGTGAATCTCCGCAGCGCGGTGTCCATCGCCCGCCGGCTGCAGGACCCGCTGGCGGAACTGGTGAAGATTGAGCCAAGGGCCATCGGCGTGGGACAATACCAGCACGATATGCCGGAGGGGAAGCTGAATGAGGCGCTTGCCGGCGTGGTGGAGGACTGCGTGAACGCTGTGGGCGTGGATGTGAACACCGCATCGCCGTCCCTTTTGACCTATGTGGCGGGGCTGAATGGCACCACCGCGAAGAATCTGGTGAAATTCCGGGAGGAAAACGGCGCGTTTACCGCCCGCAGGCAGATTCTCAAGGTGCCGAAGCTGGGCCCGAAGGCGTTTGAGCAGTGCGCGGGGTTTTTGCGGGTGCCGGAGAGCAAACTGCCGCTGGACAACACCGCCGTGCATCCGGAGAGCTACGATGCGGCGAAGAAGCTGCTGGAGCTGACGGGCCATACCATGGAGGACGTGGCGGAGGGCAAAATTGCCGATCTGCCGGAGAAAGTGAAGGCGATGGGCTGGGCCGCCGCCGCGGAAAAGTGCGGCGCGGGCGGGATGACGCTCCGGGATGTGGCGGGGGAGCTGATGAAACCCGGCCGCGACGTCCGCGACGAGCTGCCCAAGCCGATTCTGCGCACCGACGTGCTGGAGATGAAGGATTTAAGGCCCGGCATGGTGCTTACGGGCACGGTGCGGAACGTCATTGACTTTGGCGTGTTTGTGGACATCGGCGTGCATCAGGACGGGCTGGTGCATATCTCCCAAGTGGCGGATCGATTTGTCAGACACCCGTCGGAAGTGGTTTCCGTGGGCGACGTGGTGAAGGTGGTCGTGCTGGAAGTGGACGAGAAGAAAAAGCGCATTGGCCTTTCCATGAAGCAGGTGCCCAAGGAGGCCCGGTAACCGCAGTGAAAAGCTCCCCCGGAGGTTCGGAATTTTCCGTTCCTCCGGGGGAGCTTTCCGGGAACAGCCGTCACAGGGAATGCACGCTCTGGGACTCCTCAGGCGTCATGGCGAAATACTCGTAGTGGATTGTGCCGTCGTATTTTCCGGAACTGTCGCCCCAGGTAGTGTCGATATGATAAGTCGTTCCGTCCAGCGTGGCAACCGTCCAGATGTGAGAGTCGTTGCTGGTGGCCCGGCAGGGGATCCCCTCCAGCTTCAGCAGCAGATTGTAGGCGCCGGTATAACCGTCGCAGACGGCCAGATGGTTTTTAAACAGGGAGTAGGCGATGTGGCTGACGGAGCTGTCGGACGCGCCGTAGTCGTACTCACAGTTTTCACAGACCCAGGTGTAATAGACCCGCGCTTTCTCATATTCCGTCATCTTGGCGGTAATCCGCCCGCTCTGCCACAGTTGATCGTGGACGGCGATTGCCTGTGCCAGCGTATAAGTCCGGTATTCCCTCAGCTGAGCCGCGGTGCAGCCGACGGCGCCGAAAGTCAGCCGGACCTCGCCGCTGTCGGGCTGATAAGAGCAGTTCACGGAATTGTAGAGCTCCTCACACTGCTGCTTCACAGCGGACAGGGATTCCTCTATCAGCGTATTGACGAATGCGGAGGTAAGCTGCCTGCCGTAATGCAGGGCCAATGTTGCGGACTCCTGCCGCAGCATATAGTTGACGTCGGACGTGACCGCCGCCGTGGTGGTGGGCGCGGCGATATAGGAGGCGTTGCCGGTGATCAGATCGCTCCAGGTTTTGCCCGCCGCACTGTATACGGAGTCGGGGATTGCCGGTTCCGATCGAAGCGAGGAATCCACCATTCGGGTCAGCATGGCCGCCAGTGCGCCCCGGGTGATCTTGGAGGAGGGGTAATAGGCGCCGTGCGCGTCGCTGCCTCTGGATACCCCGCAGCCGTACAGCTTCAGAATTTTCTGCTCATAGGGCGTGGAGGCGGTGACGTCTGGAATATAGTTTCCAGTGGCATGGGCGCCGGTGACCTCGCCGGCCCACGTCTGGGGCAGCGCGGATTCCGGCAGGCAGTCTGCCAGGATGCCCGCCACCTGCGCCCGCGTTGCCGCCGCAGAATAGGAGACGGAAAAATCGGCCGGAAGGGCATTTTCCGCATTCAGGTAAGCCGCGTATGACGCGGAGGTAATTTTACCGCCTGCCTGAGGATAAGCCGCCGCGCCGGTTTCCGCGCCGCCATATTGGTACAGACTGTGAATGCGGGCGGCAAAGGTGATCACCGCCCCTACGGTGATGTTGTCGCCGACGCCGAACGTGCCGTCGCCTTTGCCGATGCTCAGCCCGTATTCATAGAGGGCGGCGATGTTGTCATGGAACGCGGAACCGGCGGCGACATCGGTAAAGTTTTCCGTATAGGTTTTGGTTTTCTGAAAGTTGGAGGTGCTGTTCTGTGTGGCCAGCGCCGTGCCGGAAAGCAGCAGCGCAAAGCAGATCAGCAGTGCGGGAAGACGTTTTTTCATAGAAATTCTCCTCCTGTTTTTAGTTCACGAAGGAAGGTTCATCTCCGCGGCGGTGCGGTCTGTTTTGTAGGGATTCAGCGAGGAATTGACCAGTTCCAGCGCCTTGTCCCGATCCACCAGGTACAGGCTGCGGGAATTGCTCCATGCGCCGGGGAGCGTGGCGAAATGGAGATTGTCTGTGCCGATGGCCATCACCTTGGTACAGAACCACGCCAAATAGTTCATGGAGAGATCGGTATCCACGGAGTCGTGAAAGATCCGGGAAAATTCCGAGACTTTGCCGACATTGGAGAGTGTCAGCGTCTTTTTGGCCACCGCTTTCAAAAATGCCTGCTGTGTGCCGATACGGCCCAAATCCTCCGTGCCGTAGCCGCCGCCGAGGCCTTCGTTGTTATGGCGGAACCGAACGACTTCCAGCGCCTGCTGCCCGTTCAAATGGCGCATTCCCCTGCGGAAGTGAATGTGAAGCCCCTGTACGTGATCGTCGTAATCCATGTTGACGGGGACATTAAAATCCACGCCGCCGATGGCGTCCACCAGCCTGGCAAAGCCGCGCAGATTGATCTTGACGGTATAATCGATGGGAATGCCGAGCCCGCCGGAGATGGAGTCCGCCAGCAGTTTCACACCGCCCCGGTTATAGGCGGAATTGATTTTGGCGACTTTCCCGCGAATATACATAGCGGAGTCCCGGGGAACGCTGACACAGGTGACGGTTTTCCCCTCCGCATCGAATCCCACCAGAATGTTGGTGTCGCTGCCGCCGTTACCGTCATCTTCGCCGGAGAGCAGGATCGTATAAAAATCTTTTTTACGGCCGCCGGACTCCTCCACCGTGGAAGCGGAGATTTTCGCGCTCTGGGCGGAAGCTTCGTCAACGGGCTTTTTCAGTTCCGGCTTTCGGACGACACAGTGATAGATTCCCACCCCTGCGGCAACGGCAAAGATAAGAAGCATGAATACCTTCGGCCATCTTCTGCGCCGTCGGCAATGTTTTTTGGACATAAGCGATGCAGTCCCCCATCGAAAGCAGCAAGTGCTGCGTAGTAAAATTCGGGCGCTTTACATAATGCCCGCGAAAGTGCATCCATTATAGCGCTGTGGAAAAAAAACTACAAGGGACAAAAAGTAACGATTTCACAGATTTCGTACGACAAATTTCACAGTTTGACGGATTGGACGCGAAAGACGGCGGACTTTCGACTTTCCGAAGGTCCGCCGTCGAATCGTGTCAGGGGTTGAAAACGTACTTGTCCAGCCGTTCAAACGCCTCCACAACCAGAGCGTGGGGAAGCGCCAGATTCATGCGGATGCCGTAAGGCGCCTGAAACTGCCGGCCGTCCTGCCAGAGGATACCGACCTCCTGGCCCGCGCGTAATACGCTGTCGATGGTCTCGCCGTGGGCTTTGCACCATTGCGTGCAGTCCAGGAACAGCATGTAGGTTCCCTGCGGCTTGCCTGCCCGGATGCCCTGA
>JBFLFX010000137.1:0-4924 GCA_041859815.1 Dysosmobacter sp.
GCCCGTTTTGCAGCAGTCCCGCCGTCTCCAGAGAAAATGTGGAGAAAGTGGTAAAGCCGCCGCAGACGCCTACTTTTAAAAACAGCAGCATTCTGGGGTTCAGACCGTCGCCCTTGGCCACCGCCGCCGCCAAAAGCCCGATTGAAAACGCGCCGATTAGATTGATCAGAAGGGTAATTAGCGGAAAGCCGCTGCGGGGATGGACGGGCAGAAAACCCAGCAGATACCGTGTCGATGCCCCCACCGCGCCGCCGGCGCCGACCGCCAAAAGATCCCAAAAAGAAGCCATACCGTGTACCTCCACAAACTGCCCATCCGGGCAAAATTTTAGAGGTCATCAGCATGTTTCAGCGGTTCCGGCCTTTGCCGTGGGAGAACCTCATTCCCTGTCGAAACAGCATACCACAATTCGCCCGGAAAAGGCAAGCCCTGCTTGGATTTTCCGGTCAATCCGCTTCTTTCCCTTTGTTTACAAATTGTTTATATCGAAATATTGACAACGGTTTTTTGTGGTGGTACACTCACGTTAGCACTCAGGATGAACGAGTGCTAAAACTTTCCGAGGTGTTCAAATGAATCTGACCGATCGGAAAAAGAAAATACTGAAAGTTGTGATTGAGGATTACATCAACTCCGCAGAGCCGGTGGGCTCCAAGGCGATTGCCGGGCAACTGGACGACAGCGTCAGCTCCGCCACCATTCGCAACGAGCTGGCGGAGCTGGTATCCATGGGTTATCTGGAACAGCCCCATACCTCCGCCGGACGGATTCCCTCCCCCAAAGGTTACCGGCTGTATGTCAACGAACTGATGGATCGGCAGCGGCTGTCCATGGCGGAGACGGAAAAAATCAACCGGGCGCTTCAAACGAAGATGGAGGAGCTGGATCGCCTGCTCTCTCAGGCGGGCCGGGCGCTTTCCGCTTATGTCAGCTACCCGGCTTACGTGGCTGCGGCGGGGCGGAAGCGGATTCTCGCCACCCGGTTTGAACTGCTCCCTGTGGATGAGCGCAGCTGTATTGTGGTCATGATGATGGGGAATAATCACGTAAAAAGCCAACTGCTCCGGCTGCAGTTGAAAGTGGATCCGAAGCAGATTCCCACATTGACCAATTTGCTGAATACCAGGTTTGTGGGCATCTCCACCGTGGAGATGAACAAGCGGCTGATGGAGCTGTCCGAGGGAATCCCTCCCCAGATGTTTCTGCTGCTCTCCCAAACCGTCTCCTACGCGGTGGAAATTTTAGAAGAAGCCGGACAGAAGGAAGTCGTCACCGCCGGAACCAGTCAGATTTTAAGGCTGCCGGAGTTTCGGGATGCCGACAAGGCGCACGATTTGATGAGCTTTCTGGCCGACAGCAAGGAAAATTTACCGGCGCCGGACGACAATTCGCCCCTGAAAATTCTCATTGGGCCGGAAAATGTCAACAAGGCCCTGCAGGATACCAGCGTAGTGGTTGCCAGCTATGATATCGGCGACGACATGCGGGGACTCATTGGAGTGGTGGGGCCCACCCGCATGGATTACTCCACCGTGGCCGCACGGCTGTCCGGGTTCGCCGGCGCCATGCAGCGGCTGTTTGAAAAACGGGATTTGCCTCCCGAACAGGATAAGACGTAGCCGTCAGCCTTTTGAATGGTATTTTATTTGTCGCACAGGCGACAGCCGCAGAGATACATGGAAAGTTGCCGTTTCATTGCTTTCCGTATCCCTGGGCTCTGTCCGAAAAATCGAGGTGTCTGGATTTCCCGACAAGTTTTGTGACAGGAAAAGCAAATTTCCGCAGGTATCCTTGCTGAGGGAAGGGAAATTGAACGCAGCACGGTGCAAAATTCGGCGAAAAGACGGGTACAACGATTCTCCAAACAGGGCCTTGCGCAAAGTGAAAGGAATGATCACTTAAAATGAACGACGAGGAAAAGAAAGAAACTCCGAAAACCCCCGGTGGGCAGGACACCGCTCCCAAAACCGAGGGGCATGGGGAAAAAGCGCAGAAAGAGGGAAAAGCGCAGGAAGAAAGCGTGAAAAAAGAACCCGCGCCTCAGAAGGCAGAGAATGCGGAGAAGTCAAAAAAGGAAACCCGCAAGAAGGAAAAGACCTATACGCTGTCCCGCGAACAGATGGAAGCGGCGGAACTTGCCGTCAAACAGCTGGCCTCCGTAAAAGAACAGTTCGTCCGGCTCACCGCCGAATATGAAAACTACCGCAAGCGGACCACCCGGGAAAAGGACACGATTTATCAGGACGCCAAAGCCGATACCATTGAAGCGTTCCTGGCAGTCTATGACAATCTGGAACGGGCGTTGGCAACGGATGCCGACCCTGATTCTCCCCACCGCAAGGGCATGGAAATGATTTTCAGTCAGTACAGGGAAATTCTCAAAAAGCTGGGCGTGACCGAGATGGATGCCAAGGGACAGCCCTTTGACCCCACCCGCCATAATGCCGTAATGCACGTTGAGGATGACACTCTGGGTGAAAACGTGGTGTCCGATGTGTTCCAGGCAGGCTTTATGCTGGGCGACCGGGTTCTGCGTTTCGCCACTGTCCGGGTTGCCAATTGATTTTGTTTTTCCCCGTGCGCCGGAACCTCCGGCCGCCGCGGATAAATATGTTAAACACTCTTTTTTAATAGGAGGAAATTGATTATGTCTAAAGTTATCGGTATTGATTTGGGTACTACCAACTCCTGCGTGGCAGTGATGGAAGGCGGCGAAGCCGTCGTAATCCCCAACGCGGAGGGAAACCGCACCACCCCGTCCGTCGTGGCGTTTTCCAAGACCGGCGAACGCATGGTAGGGCAGGTGGCAAAGCGTCAGGCCATTACCAACCCCGAACGCACCGTCTCTTCCATCAAACGCGAGATGGGCAGCGACTACAAGGTGAACATCGACGGCAAAGCCTATACGCCGCAGGAAATCAGCGCCATGATCCTGCAAAAGCTGAAGGCGGATGCCGAAGCCTATCTGGGCTCTCCCGTCACAGAGGCCGTCATCACCGTTCCCGCCTACTTCACTGACTCCCAGCGGCAGGCGACCAAGGATGCCGGCAAAATCGCGGGTCTGGATGTCAAACGGATTATCAACGAGCCCACCGCAGCCGCTTTGGCCTACGGCGTGGACAAGGAGCATTCCCAGAAGATTATGGTCTACGATCTGGGCGGCGGCACGTTCGACGTCTCCATTCTGGAAATTGACGACGGCGTCATCGAGGTTCTGGCCACCGCGGGCAACAACCGTTTGGGCGGCGACGACTTTGACGAGTGCATTATGAAGTATCTCACCTCTGAGTTCAAGGCATCCAACGGCATCGACCTCTCCGGTGACAAAGTTGCCATGCAGCGGCTGAAGGAAGCTGCCGAGAAAGCGAAGATTGAGCTCTCCGGCGTAGCCACTTCCAACATCAATCTGCCTTATATCACCGCCGACGCCACCGGCCCGAAGCATCTGGACGTCACACTGACCCGCGCCAAGTTCAACGAGCTGACCGCGCATCTGGTGGACGCCACCATGGGTCCTGTGCATCAGGCGATGTCCGACGCGGGCCTGAATCCCTCCGATCTGTCCAAGGTTCTGCTGGTAGGCGGCTCTTCCCGCATTCCAGCCGTGCAGGACGCCGTGAAGAAGTTCACCGGCTCCGAGCCGTTCAAGGGCATCAATCCCGATGAGTGCGTCGCCATGGGCGCGGCACTTCAGGCCGGCGTTCTCACCGGCGATGTCAAGGGGCTGCTGCTGTTGGACGTGACCCCGCTGTCTCTGGGCATTGAAACCATGGGCGGCGTGTTCACCAAGCTGATTGACCGCAACACCACGATCCCCGTGAAGAAGAGTCAGGTTTTCTCCACCGCCGCAGACAACCAGACATCCGTGGAAGTTAACGTCCTGCAGGGCGAGCGCGAAATGGCCGCCGCCAATAAGTCTCTGGGCCGCTTTAATCTGGACGGTATCGCCCCGGCCCGCCGCGGCGTTCCGCAGATTGAGGTCACCTTTGACATTGACGCCAACGGCATCGTGAACGTCTCCGCCAAGGATCTCGGCACCGGCAAGGAGCAGCACATCACCATCACCTCTTCTTCCAACATGTCCAAAGGCGACATCGACAAGGCCGTCAAGGAAGCCGAGCAGTATGCCGCGCAGGATAAAAAGCTGAAAGAGGATGTGGAGGTTCGCAATCAGGCCGACCAAATGGTCTATCAGTCCGAGAAAACCCTCAATGAAATGGGCGATAAGATTCCCGCCGATGACAAGACTAAGGTGCAGGCGGGCATTGACAAGCTGAAAGAGGCTCTGAAGGGCACCGACACCGCCGTCATCAAGGCCGCCACGGAAGATCTGACCAAGGACTTCTACGCCGTCAGTGAAAAGCTGTATCAGAACGTAAATCCGCAGGGCGGCGCACAGGGCGGTCCGCAGACGGGCGGCCCGCAGCAGGGCGCGCAGCAGCAGGGCGGCCCGCAGCAGGGCGGACAGTACTATGACGCCGACTATAAAGTCGTCAACGACGACGATAAAAAAGACGGCGGCAAGCAGTAAGAAAATTCATCGCGTAGGGACAGGATTTTCCTGTCCCTATTGCGGATTTTAAGGACCGGGTACGGCCTTTGCATGGCCGTGCCCCGAGGAGAGATTCTATGGCAGAGCAAAAACGAGATTATTACGAAGTACTCGGCGTCAGCCGGGATGCTTCGGAACGTGAAATTAAAAAAGCCTATCTGAAGCTGGCAAAGGAGAATCACCCGGATCTGCACCCCGGCGATCAGGCCGCCGAGGCACGGTTCAAGGAAATCAACGAGGCTTACGAGGTTCTTTCCAACCCCGATAAAAAGGCCCGTTACGATCAATACGGCCATGCGGGCGTCGATCCCAACTTTGGCGCGGGCGGATTTGGCGGCGGCTTCAGCGGCGACGGCTTCGATTTTGGTGATC
>JBFLFX010000138.1:0-4797 GCA_041859815.1 Dysosmobacter sp.
ACCGTTCCCATGGAAATGCACGGTGTGATTGCCATGAAGGACGGCACGGTGAAAGCGGTCAATATCGGCGGCGGCAAGGACGATCCAAAGCTGGTGATTACCGACCTGTTGCCCCATCTGGCGGCCGAGCAGTGCAAAAAGACGCTGAGCGACGGCATCACCGGCGAAAACCTGAACGTCATTCTGGGCAGCAAGCCCATGGGCGACGAGGAAGACGGCGATCGCGTGAAACTGGCGATTATGAAGCTGCTGAACGACAAATACGGCATTTTGGAGGATGACTTTACCTCTGCGGAGCTGGAGATTGTCCCGGCAGCGGATGCCTGCGACATCGGCCTTGACCGCAGCCTCATCGGCGCATACGGACATGACGACCGTGTGTGCTCCTATGCGGAACTGCGCGCAATGCTGGATTTGAACGAGATTCCCGAAAAGACTGCCGTCTGCATTCTGGCCGACAAGGAAGAGATCGGCTCCATGGGCGTGACCGGCATGCAGTCCGCCGCGTTCGACACCTTTATGGAGGATCTGTGCGACACGCAGGACGTTCCCGTGCGCGTCTGCTTCGAGAAATCCTTCTGCCTGTCCGCGGACGTGACCGCGGCTTACGATCCCGACTTCGCGGATGTCTATGAAAAGCGCAATGCTTCCCTGATTAACTACGGCATCGGCCTGTGCAAGTATACCGGTGCCCGCGGCAAGGGCGGCGCGTCCGACGCAAACGCCGAGACGGTGGCTTATGTCCGCAACCTGTTCGACAAGGCGGGCGTTATCTGGCAGCTGTCCGAGATGGGCAAAGTGGACGCAGGCGGCGGCGGAACGGTTGCTCTGTACATGGCAAACCGCAACATCAAGACGCTGGATGCGGGCGTTTCCGTGCTGTCCATGCACGCCCCGTTTGAGGTTGTCTCCAAACTGGACTGCTACGAAACCTATAAAGCCATGAAGTCTGTTTATCTGGGCTAATCCTCTTAGAAGAATATCTTGCTCGTGAAAAGGCACGGGATACCAACTGTATCCCGTGCCTCGGTTTATCGAAGAGGCTCGGCGAAAGCCGGAGCTTTCCGACAGCCTGTCACCCGCTGAAACTTTTTTTCAGCGGGTGGTTTTTGTTTTTTCCCGGCAGTGCCGGAGCATGCCATTCTGTGCTGGAACCCCGGGGGCGGCACTGCCCAATGTGGCGGGATTTTTTCTTCCGCCTGACGGGAACAGTTCGGTTTTTGCTCCGTACGGAACGCCGGATCCGGCACTCCATATGACTAAAAAAACGGTTGCAAAAAGGATCACTTTGTGGTACTGTAACAAATATAATTACAGAAAGGCGGGACGGACATTCGATGAACGGAGAATTTTGCGTGGCAGTTCATGCGCTGATTTATCTGCATCGCTGCGGGCGGGTCGTTTCCAGCGAAGAGCTGGCAAAAAATATCTGCACAAATCCCGCCCGGGTGCGCAAGGTGATGTCCCGTCTGAGAAAGGCCAGTTTCATCACCGCCCGGGAGGGCGGCGGGAACGGCGGTTATCGGTTCTGCGGCGACGCGGAGGAGATCCCGCTGCTGGCGGTTATGGATGCGTTGCAGATACGGTGCGTCCAGATACACTGGCGTAGTGGGAATCTGGATACGGACTGCCTGATGGCGTCCGGCATGAGCGGGCTGATGGACGAAATTGCGGACGATTTGGAGGCGCACTGCCGAAAACGGATGAAAGAGATTTCCCTTGCGGATTTGGAGCGGAAACTGTTTCAGGGCAGGGAAGATCGGGAATTAAAATAGGCCGCTGCGAGTACGCTGTCATTGGACAAAAGGCGGTGAGCGCGGCGGAGACAGTTTTGAAAGCTGCCGGGCTTCGTTTGAAAAGCCCCGGCCGCCGCGGAAAAAGAACGGTTTAGCAAAGGAGACGACTATGGGATTTACAACGCATACGGCGGTTTCTGCCGCCACGGTTTTCGCGCAGGGCGCTCTGAGCTTTTTCTCTCCCTGCGTTCTTCCGCTGCTGCCGCTGTATGTCGGGTATCTGGCAGGCGGGGCGGGGGAAAGGGATGAAAACGGCAACCTGCATTACCCCAGAAAAAAAGTTCTGCTCAACACCCTTTTCTTTGTCCTTGGCATCAGTTTCGCATTTTTCCTTCTGGGGTTTGGACTGACTGCGCTGGGAAAATTCTTCAGCGGCAACCGGGTCTGGTTTACCCGCGTCGGCGGCGTAATCATTTTGGCATTCGGCGTCTATCAGCTTGGAATCTTTCGCCGCTCCGCCGCGCTGGAGCGGGAATATCGTCTGCCGCTCCGGCTGGATCGCCTGGCTATGAATCCGCTGACTGCTCTGCTGCTGGGATTTACGTTCAGTTTCGCGTGGACGCCGTGCGTCGGCCCCACGCTGAGCAGCGTGCTTTTGCTGGCGTCTTTGTCCGCATCCCGGGCGGCGGGCTATCTGCTGATCGGCGTCTATACGCTGGGTTTTGTGCTGCCGTTTTTGGCGGTGGGGCTGTTTACCGGGACTGTTCTGAACTTTTTTAAAGCCCATCAGAACGTGGTGCGCTATACCGTGAAAATTGGTGCAGTGCTGCTGATTGTCATGGGCATCCTGACATTGGCGGGCTTCTCCGGCGGAACTTCCGCAGAGAAAAACGCCGCTGCAGGGAAAGAGAAGGCGGCGGCATCGGAAAAGGCAGCTTCCTCTTCGGGATCCTCCGCAAAAAGCGGGGCGGATTCCTCGGAGGAACTGACCGCCGCGCCGGACTTTACGCTGACCGATCAGTACGGCAAACAGCACCGGCTGTCGGATTACAAGGGCAAAACGGTGTTTCTCAATTTCTGGGCAACCTGGTGCGGGCCTTGCCGCAGTGAGCTGCCGGATATTCAAAAGCTGTACGAATCCCATGGAAAGAATAAGGGGGATCTGGTGGTTCTCAGCGTTGCGGCACCCGGCGCAGGCAATGAAAAGGATGTGAAGGGCATCACGAAGTTTCTGAAGGACAACGGGTATACCTACCCGGTTCTCATGGATACCACCGGCGGCACGATGACCGATTACTATATTCAGGCGTATCCCACCACCTTTATGATCAACTCCGACGGCAGGATTTTCGGCTATGTTTCCGGTACGCTGAGCCTCGGGACCATGGAGGATATCGTCCGGCAGACCATGACGGGGAAGCGGACTTCCTGAGAAATCCGAAGCTGCGCGCCTCGTTGCGGCGCAGAATTTTTCCAGATGCCGAAAAAGCAAAAAATCCCGTGTACGGTTGACTTTATGGTGGTAAGGATGTAAATCCGGACTAAACAATCATACGGCTGACAAGCAAAGTGCAAACGAGAACAGGGCATATCGCTTTTACGGCGATACGCCTTGTTCGATCCTCTGCCGGAAAGAGCAAAACGTTTACAACAATTTTGAGAGCTGGAATGATACTCAGGTTGTTTCACAGGCTCAAAATCGCTCCAGAGCAGGATTTGAAAATTAACCGTCAATCTACACGGATAGTTCTATCAAATCCGGCTTTTCAAGAGCTTATCAAGCACAAAAACAGCCTGTTTTTGTGCAACCTGACAGTGCGCTTTAAACTCTCTTTTTATTGTTTTCACATCGGCAGGCCCCCGCGTAAAATTGGTAAAAAGATTATGAACCTGAAACTGACAGTTATTCTTCAAAAGTCAAATTGGCTGGCTCTTCGGGAAGCTCACTGCTGATATCGGCATCCGTAGCTGGAACGTGTTTGTCAACGATGTCAAAGGAAACATTATCCATCCATAATTTCCCGGTACCATAGAGCAGCATGCCAATATTGATGATTGCGCTGTTTTCCGGGACATCAAACACAACAGAATAATGGTTCCAGTCTGTATCGCCAGTTATGGGGCGGTTCTGCATATTGTCGAATTTGATAATATTTGTGGTCATGCTGTCAATCCTCATCCATAACCCGCCCCAGCCTGCCACGCCTTCTGCTTTTACAAACCCTGATAAGCGCACCCTTTTTCCAATATAGTTTTTTGCTTTGAATTGCTGCATTACGGTATAGTAATCACCTGTCTCAATTTCCGTACTTATGCATTTTAGAATAACCGATTTTGTTCCCTTGAAAAATACTTCTCTGTCAAACGCCGCTTCAAACTTCTGCGGAGCGGTTCCTGTTACGATCCATCCGGGAATTTGCTGATTGTTCTTCATCGTGTTCACCTCGTCCATGTTTACCAGAGTATTTATCGCGCGGCGGTATTTTCCGGGAGGAAGCCCATATACCTTTTTGAACGCTCTCGTGAAGGCCTCCTGGGATTCGAACTGGCAGCAAAGCGCAATGTCCATAATACTGTATGTTGATGACAAAAGAAATTTTGCCGCCACAGACAATCTTCGGCTTTGAATATGTTCCCGTAATCCCATGCCTGTCTCATGCTTGAAAATACGTATAAAATGGTACTTTGAAAAGCCAGACACATTTACGATTTCATCCAAAGAGAGTTCCTCACAAAGATGCTGTTCGATATACGAAACAGTATCCTGAATACTTTGAGAGTAGTTCATCGGTTATTCCTCCCGAGTAATAGTATAATATTAGTCAGAAGATTTTTCTTGATTCCAATTGCTAAAATTATGTAACTTGCCAAGTATCCCGATTTAGAATTTTGAAGCAATATCGATCAACTTTACGTCCTCCCGGCCTTCCGTTTTCTGTGCCGGGAGAGTTTGACATTCATCACATTCCGGCAGGAAGCGGAGCAGTAGACGGCGCGCGGCTCGGCGGCGATGAACGGCTTGTCGCAGCGTTCCTGCTTTTGGAGCAGTTTGCAAAACTGC
>JBFLFX010000139.1:0-4555 GCA_041859815.1 Dysosmobacter sp.
GCAGCGATACGACCCCAACAGTCAGTTCGCGGAGCTGCTCATCGGCAACTACGATCTGAGTGAGCGCGCCAGACGCGAACCCAGCCAAATGACGCTCTTGACTACGGACGCCAAACAGAAAATGATTTTATGGAGGATTCACTATGAAAAGCAATCAGAACAACACGAAAAAATCCGATTTCAGTATGACCATTCCCTCGCAGCTTCTGGAGGACGCGGGAATTGCCGGGGCGAAGTGCGCGGAGCTGCACAGTCTCCGGCACTGCGTTGCCGTCCTTCAGGGGAAGATGACCGCGCGGGAAATGCTCGAGGCCATCGAGTCCCTCTCCAAGCTGGCGGAATTCCTGACAGTGCAGCTTGCCAAAGCCTGCGGGATCTGCGACGGCTGCGGCGCCTGCAGCGATGCGCCGGAGAGCGAGCAGGCGATCAAGGTTCCGCCCGAGCTTCTGGATGAGGCAGGCATTTCCCGCGACGCAAGACTGGAGGCTTACGTCGATCAGGACAACGGTCTGATTCTCGTCGGCTCCGCCGATTGCGATCACGACCTCTCCGATGTGCCCGACGATCTGCTTCAGGTACTGGTCGCGGCTGGCGTCTGCGTCGGCAGACTGGAGGAACATCTGGCGGAGGACGACATCGTCTATGGAGAATGATACCTATCTCTACCCCCAATCCGTCGTCTACGCCAGAGAGCAGCAGGAGCTTACGCTATGGCGGGAGAGCTGGAAAGCGAACGTGGCCTGCAAAAACGCCATTGAGGAAGCCATCCGCCGCGACTTTGACGGGATGTATCTGAAGGAGAGCTGCGCCCAAAGCGTCATTGCCGAGTTTGGCTACAAACGGGTGAACCTCGTTCTGGCCAACACGCTGCAGGAAAAGAGCGATGACGGCCGGTTTTCCCGAGGAAACAAGACGTGGGCGGAGAAAACCTTCATCCAGCCTGACCGAGAGCACAACTATACGTTTGCAGTGGATTCCCACCCCGCCGTGCTGGACGGCTTTGTGAACGAATACCGCCGTGCGGTTGAAGCCCTTGGCCTGTTCAGCGGTAATCAGTGCGAGGCGGATTCCGCCGCACTGGACTACACCGGCCGGGTACTGGTGCTGTCCACGGACATTTTGAAGGAGGAATGCTGGCGGCCGGAGGATCAGCTCTGGTACGCCCACGACGGCTTTGGCTGCGGCCCCAAGGCCAGAGGTCGCTCCATCCGCTGCACCTGCCTCGGGGACGGCGAACAGACCCGCTGGAACCGGCATGATTTCATCGGCGCGCTCAGAGACGAGTGTATGCCCGATTGGGCGCGGGAAAAGCTGACGGAGCTGACCGGGCAGGACGCGCCCGAGATCGGAGGCATGACCATGGAGTAAGGAGGTGACCGCCGTGGCAGGCATTGAACAAAGGAACGGCTGCGTCTGGTACTACGGCAACCCGGCCGGATACATTGACCGGGATTGTGCCGTTATGGACGCCATATTCCAAAACGACGAGCTGGAGCGCTGGCTCCAAAAAAATCATCTGTCGCCCAAGTGGACGGACGGCGTCTATGAAAGGCTCTCCAGCGGCGGCGTTCCGCTGCCTGCGGACGAAACCGCGCCGGCGATCCTGAAAAACTGCCGTATCTGGCAGCTCCGGCCCGGCGCGGCTGTATGGAAGGATATTGTCAGCTTCGGGAAGCCCCTGCCGGAACCGGCACTGGAGGATTACGCCGTCGTCTATGATGGGCAGCTGGACAGCAATGATTTGGAGGCGATCTATGATAAGTTCACCGAGCGCAGACCGCCCGGCTTTTCCGGGCATCCGATGTCGGTCTCCGACCTTGTGGAGCTTTACGACAGCGGCGGCAGCGCCTTTTACTATCTCGACCGCACCTGCTTCCGGCAGGTGGAGCTTTCCCAGCCGGAGCAGGGCTTTGAGATGACTATGACCCCGTGACCCAGCGCCCGGACGGGCGCTTTTTTTATGATCGCAAAAACGAAAAGGAGGAAATTCTCATGGCAAAAAATCAGGCTCAGGCAGCGGAACAGGCTTCCAAAGAGAAGACTGCGGCACAGTTGCCCGTCGACTACGACGTTCGTATCTTCGGCGCCAAGAGCAGCGGGACCCAGCGCGCCACCGCCAGCGTCAACATCAACGGCGCATTCGCGATCCGCGGCGTCAAGGTGCTGGAAAGCAGCAAGGGACTCTTTGTGGCAATGCCTCAGTACAAGGTGGGAAGCGACTACAAGGACATCTGCTTCCCCTGCACCAGGGAATCCCGCGAACAGTTCAATGCCGCCGTGATGAAGGCGTATGAGCAGACGCTGACGCAAACCCAACAGCAGGCGGAATCACCTGCCCACCAGCAGACGCAGGCCATGTCCGGACAGTCCATGTAATTCACACACAACAACATTTTTAGGAGGATTTTATCTTATGAAAAAGCTTATCAATACCATCAAGACCGCTGTCACCAACGCCGCCATTGCCGTACACTATAAGGTTCGTTCCATCGTCTCCCACGGCTGTGCGTTCACCCGCCGTGCGCTGGCAGGTAACGCCGGCGAGGGCTACATCGACACCGCCATCAAGATTCTGATCGCCGTCGTGCTGGGCGCTCTCCTGCTGTTCACCCTGTACAAGCTGTTTGGCGATACCGTCCTGCCCAAGCTGGAGCAGTCCATCAACGATATGTTCGGTTACGGCGGCGCGGTCGACCAGCTCGGTTGATCCATGCCGCAGATGATCAGCGGCCTGCTGTTTGCCGGTTCGCTGATTTACGCCGGCGTGACTGATCTGAGCAGCAGAACGGTTCCATACAGCGCGTGTATTCTTCTCGCTCTGGCGGGGCTGATTTCCTTCAGCCCCGCCCATCTTTTGGGACTGCTGCTCGCCGTTCCGTTTTTCCTTGCGTCCGGCTTCGGCAGGGGCGGTGCGGGTGACACGATGCTCATTGCCGCTGCCGGCCTGTCGCTGGGACTTTATCCGGGGCTTATGGGTTTGGCGGTCGCGTTGCTTCTTTTCCTGCTGTTCGCGCTGACCGACAGGCTTGTCCGTAAAGCGCAAAAACGGGCGCTTCCGAAAAGCTACCCGCTGGCTCCATTTCTTGCGGTCGGCTTCGTTGCCGTATATTTCATGATTTAGGAGGTTCTACTCTATGAGTATTTTCAAAAACCGAACCGTTATCGGCGTCATCTGTATTCTGTTGGCGCTGGTGATCTGCTTTGGCATCACGCCGCTTTTCAATAAAAGCATCAGCCAGAAAACCGAGATCGTCCGGGTAGCGAAGGCTGTCAGCGCCGGCGATCAGGTCACGGCGGATATGGTGCAGACCGTGGAGGTGGGGTCCTACAACCTGCCTGCCAATGTGTATCACGACGCCGCGTCCGTAGTGGGAAAGTACGCCGTGACCGACCTCGCCGCGGGCGATTACATTCTCCCGTCCAAGCTCTCCGACTCGCCCGCCACCGAGAATTCCTATCTTTACACTCTGGACGGAACCAAGCAGGCCATGTCGGTGACCATCAAGAGCTTTGCCACTGGCCTCTCCGGCAAGCTGAAATCCGGGGACATTGTCTCCGTCCTTGTAGCGGACTATCAGGAAACAGGAAAAACCGTTACGCCGCCCGAGCTTCAGTATGTGGAGATCATCAGCGTGACAGCATCCACCGGCTATGACGCCAACCAGAGTGCCTCTGGAGGCAATGGCGCTGCGGCGCAGGACGAGGAAAAAGAGCTTCCGGCAACCGTCACCGTGCTGGTGCGCCCCGAGCAAGCGCAGGTGCTGGCCGGACTGGAGCAGGACGCCAAGATCCACCTGACGTTGGTCTACCGAGGCACACAGGACAACGCCCAGAAGTTCATCGACACACAGGACGCGCTGATCGAGCAACTCTATCCCAATCCAGAGGCAACGGAAGAACCTTCCGAAAGCGAGGCAGCCGATCCCGCCGATACGACCACTCCGGAAAGCGAGGCGGCAACGGACGATGAACTTTAAGAAAAGCAGCATCTTTCGGCGCGGCGCGGAGGACGAGCCGGAGCAGGAGCCCGTAAGCGGCGGGATTCTTGCCGTCTGGGGTTCTCCCGGCAGCGGGAAAAGCATCACGGCGGTGAAGCTGGCAAAGGCATTGGCCGACAGAAAGAAAAATGTAGTCCTGCTGCTCTGCGATATGACCGCGCCTATGCTGCCCTGCGTCTGCCCGGCCTCGGAGCTGGACTGTGAGCAGTCCCTCGGCGGCGTTCTCGCGGTGCCGCATATCAGCGACGCCCTCATCAAAAATCACTGCGTCACCCATAAACGGATGTCGTATCTGACCTTACTCGGCATGAAAAAGGGCGAAAACGAGTACACCTACCCGCCCTATACCGAGCAGCAGGCAACGGAGCTGCTGGACGGGCTGCGGGCGCTTGCTCCCTATGTTGTCGTAGACTGTGGCAGCTACATTGCCAACGACATCCTCTCCGCCGTGGCGCTGATGGAGTCGGACAGCGTTCTGCGTCTGGCCAACTGCGACCTGAAATCCGTAAGCTATTTTTCAAGCCAGCTCCCGCTTCTGAAGGATACAAGATGGGACG
>JBFLFX010000140.1:0-4460 GCA_041859815.1 Dysosmobacter sp.
CTTCAATCCGCGCGAACTGCTGCTCAATCTGCAGCCGCTGAACCTTCATACCTTCAACCTCCGTTTCCCAGAGAATCAGCGCAGAAAGTCTACGAGGGACGTCTGCACAATTTTCGCGCCGGCCGCAAGCGCGGCATTGTAAACGGTTTTCGCGGTAGTCAGGGTCACGGCGGCTTCCGCCATATCGGCGTCCTCCGCGTCGGACTGCATGGAGGCGTAGTTCAGCTTACTGGCCACATAGCGATCGGAAATCATGGACAGGCGGTTCTGAGAGGAGCCGACGTCCGTATTCAGCGACAGGACCTGGGACTGCGCGGACTGAAGCGTCGTCACCATCTGCCCCATGAGGCTCGGATCCAAATCGCCGTTCAGCACGCTGACACACTTGTCGAGGATGTAATAAAGGTTTGTGGTGTCCGATCCCTTTGTGGTCGCCTCGTCCGTTTTTCCCGCGACATTTGTAACGGGAATCCCCATCAGTTCCAGCCCGTTCAGCGAGGACTTCACCGTCTGGGTCGTGCCGATCTGAACGGTGCGAACCGCGCTGTTCTCGGTCGCCAGATCCGTCTGGGTGCTGATGGAGCCGTTCATATCGGCCTGTACGTCCTGCGCCGCCGCGACCGCGCCGTCATATGCGTCCTTCAGGCTTTTCACGGTAACCGTTCCGGTGACCGCGTCCGTCAAGCCGTTTTTCACAATGTCGTCGATGGTACTCCGGCTGTATTCGTTGCCGCTCTTGCTGGTAAGCGTCGCAATCTCCTGTTCCTTCTTCTGAATCGCGTCGGCATTGTTAACGGGATCTTTTTGCAGCTCGGCAAGCGCTTCCTTCGCGGCGGCAATCTGATCCGCAATGCCGGTTTCCTTGCTGTTTTCAGATTCCAACGTGGCCTTCAGCTTGGAAAGCGCGCTGACGGAATCATTCAGGGCGCTGGCGTGAGCCGCGGTAACGCCCGCGCCGAACTTCGAGGCGGCGTAAGCCGCTGTTTTCCCGCTCTGAATCATGCCGTCCAGCGCGGAGATAATGCGGGGCACCAGAATATTCTGCGACTGATACTCCGTGGTTTGGGCGCTGTCCAGCATCTCCAGCGTGGTCTGCGTCTCGTCTTCCTGATTGGTAGTGATTTTGGTATAGGCCGAGTCGGTGTCGGCAAGCTGGCTGGCAGTCTCATCCCGCAGGGCATACTCTGTCAAATCGATGCCGTTGTAAACCAGATGGCCGCCGTCGGATGTGACGGAAAACGGCTTGGCGGAGGAATTGCCGCTGAACAGGTAGCGCGTGCCGAGGGAACTGTTGGAAATGGACAGCACCTCGTCCCGCAGATTCGCCATCTCGTCCCGCACCGCCTTCAAATCATCGGAGGTCTTGCTGCCGCTGTTGGCGGAGGACATCAGCTCATAGGCGGACTGGATCACCGTATTCAGGCTGTCCAGCTCGGTGCTGTTTTCTTTCAGAGAACTGTTGGCGGTGGAGATGGAGCTCTGGTACTCCGCAAGGCTGCTGAGCTTGTTGCGCGCTTTCAGGGAGGCCATAGTCGCCAGCGGGTCATCGTCGATGGCACTGATCTTTTTGGTGCTGTCCACCTGCTCCTGCGCCCTTGCCAGGCGGTTCAGGCTGTCGTTGGCGTCCACAAGGAACTGATCGGACATCATCGTGTTGGTAATACGCATAGCAGTACCCTCCCTCAGGTGTAATTTACAGGCCCACACGGCCCGTGCCGTTAATCAGTTTGTCCAGCATATCGTCGATGGTAGTCACCAAACGGGCCGCCACGCTGTAGCTCTGCTGAAATTTTACCAGGTTCGTCGTCTCCTCGTCTATGGAAACGCCGCACACGGAGGTGCGCTGTTTGGCAATGCTGTACCGCATGGATCTGCTGGTATTCAGCAGCCCGTCGTTGGTATCGGACGCGATGGCAAGATGCCCCACAATCGTATTCAAATCCGTGTTGAACGTGCCGCTGTTGAACAGGTCATACAGCTTTGAGACGTTCTTTGCATTGCCCGCCTGCGTGGATCCGGCCGTCAAATCCACCGCGGTGTCGGACGCGGCAATATTCCACACGCTCTTTGTGACTTCCGCGCTCAAAGAGAGGTTGCCGGCAGTGATGCCGCTGTAATAAGCGTCATAGGCCGCTTTTTCAGCAGCCGTCGTCCCCTCCGTAGGGATGGAGGCGCTTGCGTCGCCGTCTTTGGCAAAAAACGCAATTCCGGTCTGGCTGCCGGTTCCAAGCGTGGCGTCCGGCGTGGTATAGCCTTTCACATGAATCGCGTTGACCTGCTTTGCAAGGGTCTGGGCAAAGCCGTTGAGCTGCTGAATATAGTAGGGGATTCCCGGCGCCGAGGGGTCGGTGCTCTCCAGCAGATCCATGTGCGCCAGCAGCTCTCCGCCCGCCTGGATGCTGTCGGGATCCGACGTGTCCCTGGCAATCGGATGGCCGTCCAGCGTCAGCGTGACCTCCGCCTTTCCCGTCACGGCATTGGTGGTTCCGGTTGTGGTGTCAATCACGATGGAATTGGCTTTTTTGCCGTCCACCAGCGCCACGCCGCCGATTTTCACGTCCACCATGCTGGCGTCGCCGGCATTGTTGCTGTATGTAATGTCAGTCAGGCCGGAAAGCTCGTCCAGCAGATTGTTCCGCTTGTCACGCAGATCATTGGCGGTGCCGCCGCCGTGCTCATAGTTGGCAATGGCGACATTCAGCATGGAGATCTGCTCCGCTTTGGAGTTGATGCTCTCCGCCACCGTTTTAATGCTGGTATTCTGATCCGACCACAGGTCGGTCATCTCGTTATTGACATACTGCAGGTTCTGGACCAGCGTATTGGCGCGCTGCTGCACATTCAGGCGGTTCTCCTCGCTGGTCGGATCCGCATTCAGGCTGGAGAGCGCGGAGGAGAAATCCTTCAGGCAAAGCGTCAGGCTGCTGTTGTCGTCCAGCTCGTTCATGACGCCCGTGAGATAGGTCAGCCCCTGTCCGCGGTACTCATAGTCGGCAAAGATGCTGTTTTCACCGCGGTACTGCTCGTCCAGATAGTCGCTGCGGGTCTGCTGGACATCCGTTATTGTGACGCCCTGTCCCACCTGACGGTTGTAGGTCTGGCTGACCACATAGTTTAACCCCACGGGAAGTTTGGCCTCGGCCACCGTGCGCTGGCGCGTATAGCCCACCGTGTCCGCGTTTGAAATGTTCTGCCCGGTAACGTCCTGATTCAGGTTCGCTGCCGTCAGCGCGGACTTTCCGGTCTCCAGTCCTCTGAAAGTTGAAGTCATCCGGCACTCCCTTTCTCAAGAATCCTTAAATTGTAACCTCGTATACTCCCGGGCCGGGATCGGCGGCGTTTAAAATCTGGCCGCGGGCGCCGTAATTGCGGCAGGACCCGTCATCCGCTCCGGCAATCAGCTTTAACAGCGTCCCGGTATATTCGCTCTTCAGATTCAAAATCCCCCGGACACTCTGGTTTTTGCGGCGGAGCCTTTCCATCATCGCGGAAAGGCTTTCCCCGGCGGCGAGCAGACGCTGTGCCTGCGGACCGTCCGGCAGGCGCTGCGTAATCTCATGAAGCAGCGGGGCTTCGCCTTTGATCTGCAGATGCCCGGCGAGTTCCCGTACCTTCGCCCGGCGGGATTCTTCCAGCTCCGCCAGCGCAGCCGCCAGATCCTCCTGACTCTCCGTCGATCGGCGGATGGCATCCAGCCGGTTGTCAATCAGTGCCCGTTCTTCCGCGCAGATACAGTTGTAGAGGCGCGACACCAGTCCCGCCTCTTTATGGAGGATTTCCTCCAGCTTCGCGGTCATGCCGCCAATTTCACAGGTTGTCATCAGCAGTACTCCGGCAGAGTTCCGCCAAGAATTGTCTTGGCCAGCGTATCGTCGTCGGGAGCCTGATAGGTTCCGTTTTGTACCTGCGTCATCACTTCCCCGGCGTGTGCCGGCTCTTCGCGCTCCGCCTGAGCCATCTGGCTGCGGGCGCTGCGAAGCAGCGCCGCATATTCCTGCGCGCTGCTGGAAAGCTCCACGCTGTCGGCGGAGGAAACGGCGCCAGTGCCCGCCGTCTGGGGGATTCTGGCCGCACCGTTCATATAATGCGACACAATGCCGCTCTGCTGCAACGGGTTAATCTTCATCTCTGCCGTCCTCCTTTCGATAGGGGTTCCCGCGCCGGCCGTAATTCGCCATCGGCTTAATGCCGCGGCCGGAGCCGGTGCGTTCCTGCTCTCGCTGCTTCTTTCTTTCTCTCTCGGCCGTCAGCTCCTGCACGCTGGCGGAAACCGTGCTCCGGCATTTCTCGCACAGAATCTGTCCCTCCGCCGTAGGGGCGCCGCAAATCCGGCATCTGCCCGTGCCGCTGCCCCGGGGTTCAATCATCAAACGCTTCTCCCTGATGAGGTACTCGACGGCCTTTTCCGGCACCCCCAGTTCCTCCACCAGCTTCTCCACCGTCACGCGTTCGTGGGTGGA
>JBFLFX010000141.1:0-4452 GCA_041859815.1 Dysosmobacter sp.
CTGCATCAGCACCGCCAGCTGGCGGCAGAGCATGAGGTTCAGCGCCAGATTTTCCAGGGGCGGGCCGACGGGCAGCGCCCCGTTTTCATTGAAATACGAAAGGACGGCGGCGGGAAGCTCCACCCCCTGCGCCTGAAGGACGAATTGCAGCCGTACCGCCGCATCCTCCAGCGTCCGTGCGTCCACAATCAGATTGATCTGCTCGCCTCCGGCGGAAAAACCCAGCGAGGTGGTCAGCAGCCGCCCCAGGATCTGCTGCGTGTGCGCGGCATCAAATTCCAGCAGGGAGACGGAATCGCCGCGGGCGGCTTCCCGAACGGTGATGTTCCGCAGCTCTGCCAAAGGGCTCAGCAGTTCTTTCAGCGGCGCCGAAAAGGTCTTCCAGTCGATTGGAACTGCCTGTGAGACGATTTCCCTGCCGCTGATTGTGCCGCGAAGAATCGGGGCGGTATCGGCTTCTGCCTGCGTTTCCGCCGGTGAGACGGCGGAAGCGGCTTCCGTTGTGCCCGCCGCTGTGCTTTCCGCGGCCGCGGCATTTTCAGCCGCAGTGGCTGCCGGAGCGCCGGAATTTGATTCGGCCTTCGCCGGCGCCGCGGCATTTTCAAGGGCGGTCCTGGTTAAAACGGGCGGCGTTCCCTGCGCGGATGCGTATGCCTGCAGAACCGCTGCGGCGGTTCCCGGCGCGCCGCGCCGGACAGCCAGATTTTGCGCCGGAGAGTAAGGCGTCCAGGTACTGACGGGGATTTCATCCCCGGGAATATAGCGGTCCACAAAAGAAAATGCTTCCGCCGTGCCGGATTCAGAACCCGCGTTTCCGGGGGAAACGGCGGTGCGGCCGGAGGGAACCGGATTGCCGGAAGCGTCCGGATCGACGTCCCTGGACGGTATGCCGGATGCCTCGCTGCTTGCCGCGGAAGAACCCGCGGGCGTTACCGGGACAAAATTTCCCGGCAGGAACTGTGTGAATTTGCCTTCCGATTCAGCTCCGGACTCGGCCCCCGACATCAAATCGCGGATGGCGGAAGCGGAGAGACTTTGCAAATATCCGTCCAGGCTGATGGGATTAATAGGAAAATCCGGCATATTTTCATCTCCCTGTGCTCATGAAAAAGTTGTATTAAAGGAAAAGACGCTGTATACTGAGTAAGAATATTTATATTATCTATTTCGGATGTCTTGGGAAAAACCTGACTGTTTTTTGAAAAAAATCGTATGCGGCGGATTTTTTCCGCCAGGCAGCGCATTTTCATACGATTCCCGGTGGAAAACGATGGGGGCAAATGAGATAGATTCCACGGAAAATGGCAGATGAATCCGGAAGCGTGTGCGAAAAGAGGATGCCGGAGAAGGGGATCGGTGCAGATGGGAAAGGCGCCTGTAAAAAAGCAGAGATCTATTTTGAAAAAGATAGCCGTGCCGCTCATTATTGTTGCGCTGCTGCAACCGCTGAGTTTCCTCGCGGTGATCCGGGGCTCCAACATCGTCGAGAAATCCGATGAACAGGCATGCTCCACATTTTCGGGCCGAGTTGAAAGTGCAGAGAGGGATTTGAATACCGCCATGACGCAGACTTGGTCGGATCTCCTGCTTTCAGAAGAAGAAATCGATACGGCCTACGCCGCCTACTGCTCCCAAAATGGAGTTACAGATTCCGTGTTTTCCCATTCGGACGCCGCGCAGACAGGATTTTTGAAGTCCAACGCGGGAGAGCTGCTGGAGACGCTGCGCCGCAGTCAGACCACGGGCGTTTTCCTGATTTTGAACAGCAGGGGGGCCAGGAACCGGGCGCTTTCCAGCCGGAACGGCGTCTGCATCCGGAATTTGAACGGGTACCGCGATCCGGAGAATTTGTGTCTGGAGCGCGGCCCCACAAGCGTTGCAAAACAATTAAACCTCTCGCTGGACGGGAATTGGAGGGCAGCCTACCATTTTACCGGCAAATCACGTGACTCGTTTGTCACCGTGCCCTTACTGGCCGCCTCCGAACATCCGGCGGTGGCGGGGGATGCTCTTGGCTACTGGTGCCCAGTGTACCTGCTGAACGAAACCGATAAGTCCGCACTGTCGTATTCTGTCCCGCTAATCAGCGCCAGCGGAAACGCTTACGGCGTGCTGGGCGTTGAGATCTCGCAGGGCTATTTGAAACGATTCCTTTCTTCCGGAGATCTTGGGAGCGGCGCCGCATATTCTCTGGCGATTGCGGGCAAAACCGGGGGAAAAACGGCCTACAGCCTTACCATTCCGGACGGAGGCAGCGAACTGAAAAACATGTTGGGCGGATATTCCTTCTTTACGGAGGGCAAAAAGCTGTCCGACGGCTGCTACCGGACGGGCGAGAACACTTTCCCGCAAAAACTCGTATTCAGAGCGCGGACACTGCAGGAAAAGAATCCGATGGTCAGCGGATCTCAAACGATTGCGCTGGTAGGGATTACCTCTGTTCATGCGTTGTTTTCCTTTGGCAGGCAGGTGCGCGGCCTGCTGATTGTGGCGCTGCTTATGGCGCTGGCAGTCGGAATCTTCGGCATTTTGGCCGTTTCCCGCGTCATCAGTTTGCCGATTATCAAAATGTCGGAGAAAATCCGCCGCATGGACGATCACGAAACCGCGCAGATTCAGGGAATCGGCGTTTCTGAGATTGATTTTCTGATTGACTCTGTCAACCATTTAAATCAGAACGTGGCAAAAAACGAGGAACGGCTGTCTACCATCCTGAAGCTGACCAATTACCCCATCGGCGTGTTTTCCATCGATATGAAGAGCGGCTATGTCTATTCCAGCAACGGCCTTTTTCACATCCTGCACGGACTGATTCAGCCAGGCGAGGAGCAGGAACTGTCAGATCTCAACGCCTTTGTCCGAATGCTGGACAAGCTGCGGGAGTGCCCAATGGAGCCGGAGGAGGGAGGATCGTCCGTATACGACATCTACCCGTATGTCCACACGCACCGCTGGATTCGCGTCCGGGAGACGGAGCAGGAGGGCAGCCTGCTGGGTGTGGTGACGGATGTGACGGCGGAAGTGCAGAGGAAGAAGCAGATTGAGTATGAACGGGATTACGATCCGCTGACGAGGCTCATCAACCGCCACGCGTTCCAGACGGCGCTGGAAAAGCTGTCCCGCTCCCCCGAGGAGCTTGGCGTTGCCGCGATGCTGATGTTCGATGTGGACGGGCTGAAAGCCGTCAACGATAAGTACGGCCACGACTGCGGCGACAGGTATATCTGCGGCATTGCGGACATCCTGCGGGGCATGGAGGGGCCGGATGCGTTGGTCGCCCACATCAGCGGCGACGAATTTATCACGCTGCTGTACCGCCATGAGGGCAAGGAGGAAATCCGGGAAATTGTCCGGGCGGCGCGGGAAAAAGCGGAAAAAACGGTGTTTGAATTTCCGGACGGCACCACGAGAAGCCTCTGTGCCTCCAGCGGCCTTGCGTGGTATCCGGAGGATTCCACAAATCTGTCCATGCTGCGCCGCTACGCGGATTTTTCCATGTATCAGGCCAAAAAATCTCACTGCGGAACGCTTTGCGAATTCGATTCCGAGCGGTATTATCAGGATAATCTGAGTGAGCGGCGGAGGGAGCTGGAGCGGATTCTTGCGGGAAAAAGCCTGCAGTGCGCCCTGCATCCGGCAGTTTTTTCCAAGGACGGACGGCTTGCCGCGTATACGGCGCCTATCGCGCCGAAGAGCGGCGTCCTGATTACGGACGAGGACTTGATTTCCATTGCCTATCTGCAGGAGAAGCTCTATCAGGTGGAGCAGATGAACTGGAGAACGGCGCTTTTCGCATTTAAGCAGCTGCTGCCGACGCTTCCCGGGGACTGCCGGCTGCTGATTCGGACGGTTCCGGGCCAGCATTTGCTCCAGAGCGACTATCAGGCTCTGCTGAGCGATTCCGGCGTACCCTTTTCCCGGATTGTCCCCATGGTGGACGCGGCGGAATGCAGCGACGGCGGCCGCGGCGCAAAGAAAATACAGCAGCTCCGAAAGCTGGAGCTGGATATGGCGCTTTGCATGGATATTGCGGACTTTGCGGCTTTTCAAAATGCGGAGCGGGTTCCCTTCCGGTATCTGCTGCTTTCCTCCGGGCTGACCCGCTGTCTTGTGCGGAAGAAGGCGGACGGGGAACTGTCGCGTGTTCTGGACGCGGCCAACAAACGGAAGCTGGATGTCATCTGCAAGGGCGTGAGCACCTGGGACGAATTCCGCGTCCTGCGCCGCGCGGGGATTCAGATTGTCCAGGGGCCGCTGTTGGAGAAGGGCAGTGCACACTTTCCGTTCCCTGTAAAATAAACGGGGTTCAAACATTCCGAAGCGGCGGTTTTGCCGCCGTCCGCAGACGGGCGGATAAGGGGTCAGTGAAAAAACACCCGGTAAGAACCGGCTTTTACCGACGGCGGCTTTTGGCGGGTTCATCCCACAGGGGCTCCGCGCGCGGCGTCCCCG
>JBFLFX010000142.1:0-4449 GCA_041859815.1 Dysosmobacter sp.
ATTTTATCAATTTCATCCAGAACCATCAGCGGATTCATGGAACCGCAGCGACTGATGGCCTCGACAATTCTCCCCGGCATGGCACCTATGTAAGTCTTGCGGTGTCCGCGGATATCCGCCTCGTCCCGCACGCCGCCCAGAGACAGGCGCGCCAGCTTTCGGTTGGTCGCCTTTGCGATGGAAATTGCGATGGAGGTCTTGCCGACGCCCGGAGGGCCGACCAGGCAGAGAATCTGCCCTTTCCCCTCCGGGTTCATCTGCCGTGCCGCCAGAGACTCCAGAATCCGCTCCTTCACCTTCTTCAGGCCGTAATGATCCCGGTCCAGAATCTTCGCCGCCGCCTGCACGTTCAGACGTTCCTTTGTCCGGGTGTTCCACGGCATCTCCAGACAGACGTCCAGATAGTTGCGGGACACCGCCGCTTCCGCGCTTCCGTAGGGCTGTTTTCCAATCCGATCCACCTCTTTGAGAAGGTGCTTCGTACTGTCCTCCGAAAGGTGCAGGCTCTGAATCCGCTTGCGGTAGACTTCCAACTCGTCGTCCTCGGCATCCTCGGATTCTCCCAGTTCATTCTGCATGACCCGGATCTGCGTGCGCAAAATCTGCTCGCGCTGCGAGCGCTCCAGCTGCTCACGTACCTTTTCTTCCATCTCATGCTCAAATCCCAGAACGTTGTTCTCCCGGACGAGAAATGCATTCATACGCTTCAGGCGCTGGAAGGGATTGCTCTCTTCCAGAATCTCCTGCTTGTCGGCGGAACGGATGTTGACGTTCTGCGCCACAAAGTCAGCCAGATACCCCAGGTCCCGGCTGTCCATCACCATCGTCTGGATCTCCTCCGGTACGCCGCCGGCCAGAGAGGCATATTCACTGAACAGCGTCGTCGTCTGACGCAAAAGCGCCTCCGTCCGGGGGCTGTTCGCCAATTTTCCGACGTCCTCCTCCGGTATTTCCTCAGCGTTTGCCTGCAGATAGGGCGTCGTCTGCCACAGGCGGCGCATCCGCGCGCGCTGCCGCCCCTCGACAATCACGCGTACGGAGGTGGCGGAAATCCGCAGAACCTGACTGATATGGGCAATCGTCCCCACGGTGTACAGATCCTTTTCTTCGGGATTGGAAACGCCGATTTCCCTCTGAGAGACCAGAAAAATCAGCTGATCCTCCTCCATTGCATGCTCCAGCGCACGGATAGACAGCGCGCGTTCCACGTCAAAATTGATATTCATATGCGGAAACACCGTCAGCCCCCGGAGGGCCAGAACGGGGATATTCCAGGTTTTCAGTTCCATATTGGCGTATTCCTTTCTTGGAAAAAGAGGAGCCGCCCGAAAAGAGCGTCTCCTCTGCTTTCATCGGTTAAGACGCCGAAGCAGGGTCAGCATCTGCGGAAGCAGTGACATCGCTGGCCTTTCCGGTGTTTAATTTCACCGAATAACTGATCTTATTCGGATCGCGTGTCAAAACCGGCTTGCCGGTTCCCTCCGCGCAGGCTTTGGTAATCATCACCTTGACGATTGTGGGATCGGAGGGGATGTCATACATAACCGGCGTCAGCATTCCCTCCATAATCGCACGCAGCCCGCGGGCGCCGATATTCCGGGCAATCGCCCTGTCCGCAATGGCGGTCAGGGCATCCGGCTCGAATTCCAGTTCCACATCGTCGTACTCCATCAGCTTCTGATACTGTTTCACCAGCGCATTTTTCGGCTCAGTGAGAATCCGCACCAGATCGTCCCGCGTCAACGCGTTCAGCGGCGCGATCACGGGCAGACGGCCCACCAGTTCCGGAATAATGCCGAATTTCAGCAGATCGTGGGGCTGCACCTGATGCAGCAGCTTCCCCACATCCTGCTCTCTGCGGCTGTATACCGGGGCGTCAAACCCGATGCTCTTCTCCTCCACGCGGCGCTCAATGATCTTTTCCAGACCGTCAAACGCGCCGCCGCAGATAAAGAGGATATTCTTTGTGTTCACCTGAATGAACTCCTGATGCGGATGTTTGCGTCCGCCCTGGGGCGGAACATTGGCAACGGTGCCTTCCACGATTTTCAGCAGTGCCTGCTGCACCCCCTCGCCGGAGACATCCCGGGTGATGGAGGTGTTTTCACTCTTGCGGGCAATCTTGTCGATCTCATCCACATAGATGATGCCGTGTTCGGCGCGCTCCACATCAAAATCCGCCGCCTGAAGCAGGCGCAGCAGAATATTTTCCACGTCGTCGCCCACATAACCGGCTTCTGTCAGCGTGGTAGCATCGGCAATGGCAAAAGGAACCTTCAGAATGCGGGCAAGCGTCTGGGCAAACAGCGTCTTGCCGGAACCGGTGGGCCCCAGCATCAGAATATTGCTCTTCTGCAGCTCCACATCGTCGCCGCCGCCGAAAAAAATCCGCTTATAGTGATTATAAACCGCCACGGACAGGGCGACTTTCGCCTCCTGCTGTCCGATCACATACTGATCCAGAATTTCCTTAATCTCACGCGGCGTGGGCAGCTTGTCGGGAATCTCCTCCAAGTCGCTGTGAGAATCATCCTCGTAGCCGTCGTTCAGAATGCTCATACAAAGCTGCACACATTCATCGCAGATCCGCACACCCGGTCCTTGGATCATCCTGTGCACCTGCTGCTCATGCTTGCCGCAAAATGAGCAGCGGAGAGATTTCTTGCTGTCATCGTTCATGATGCTACCTCGGTTTCTATATTTGCTCTTACCGCTTGGTGATGATTTTGTCAACCAGGCCGAATTCCTTGGCTTCCTCTGCGGGGAGGAAGTTATCGCGTTCCGTGGCAGCCTTGACTTCCGCAATCGTCCTGCCGCAGTTGGCCGCCATGATTTCATTCAGGCGCTTCTTGGTTTTCAGGATGAAATCGGCATGGATTTCAATGTCCGTCGCCTGCCCCTGAAATCCGCCGGAAGGCTGGTGAATCATAATCTCGGAATTGGGCAGCGCAATCCGCTTTCCCTTCGCGCCGGAAGACAGCAGGAACGCGCCCATGCTGGCCGCCATGCCCACGCAAATGGTGGAAACATCGCATTTGACATACTGCATGGTATCGTAAATCGCCATGCCGTCGGTGACGGAACCGCCGGGGCTGTTAATATAAAGCTGAATATCCTTATCGGGATCCTGTGCCTCCAGATACAGAAGCTGCGCCACAACCAGACTGGCCGTCGTTGGGTTCACTTCTTCGCCCAAAAATACAATCCGATCGTTTAACAGGCGGGAAAAGATATCGTAAGAGCGCTCCCCTCGGCTGGTCTGTTCCACAACATAAGGGACTAAACTCATTTTCATGACCTCCATTCTAATTGCAGCCTATACGGCTTATAAGCCATTCTCCCATGATACCACAGGCACCATGAGAGAATGTGTCGAATCTGTTAAATGTAGAAACGGGAATTACTCCGCTTTTTTCTCCGCCTTCTTGGCGGCGGACTTCTTCGCAGCGGGCTTCTTCTCACCGTCGGCGGCCTTTCTGGCCGTCTTTCTGGCGGCGGGCTTTTCCTCCGGCTCGGCGGCTTTTCTGGCGCCGGCTTTCTTGGCAGGCGTCTTCTCCTCCTCGGGCTTTTCCTCCGGCTGTGGCTTTTTTCCCTCTTCGGGCTTTTCCTCCGGCTTGGTGGCAACGGCGCTTTCCGTCACGACGGCGATTGCCTTGTTGGTCTTGACCTGATCCGCAACGACATCTTTCGTCAGATACTTCTTCACATTTTCAACGTCCATGCCGTAAGTCTCAGCCATCTTCTTGTATTCGGCCTCGACCTCCTCGTCGGAAGCCTCCAGCTTTTCCTGCTCGATGATGGCCGCCAGAGCCAAATCCAGACGTACCTGGCGCAGGGCGGGCTCCCGTGCATCGGCGGCCAGCTTGGCCTCGTCCATGCCGGTCAGCTTCAGATACTGATCATAGGGGATTCCCTGAGACTGAATCTGCCTTTTGAAGTTGTCCACAAAACGGGCCGCCTGGGTGCTCACCATGGCCTCTGGCACATCGCAGGCGATGTTTTCGGCAACCTGCTTCATCAGGCTGTCCTCAAAGCCCCGCTGCGCGGCTTTTTCCTGCTCCTCGGCGATCTTCTTTTTCAGATCGGCCTTCAGCTCTTTCAGCGTGTCGAACTCGGAGACGTCCTTTGCAAACTCGTCGTCCAGCACGGGGACGTCCTTCGCCTTGACCTCGTTGACCTTGACGTGGAACACGACCTTTTTGCCGGCCAGATCCTTGGCATAATCCTTCGGGAAGGTGATGTCGATGTCCCTTTCCTCACCGCTCTTCATGCCGACAATCTGATCTTCAAATCCGGGAACAAAAGAGCCGGAGCCAATCTCCAAACTGTAATTCTCGGCGGCGCCGCCCTCAAAAGCCTTGCCGTTGTCCGTGCCCTTGTAGTCAATGATAGCGGTATCTCCCTTTTCCACGGCACGCTCCACGGAAACCAGACGGGTGTTGCGGTCGG
>JBFLFX010000143.1:0-4225 GCA_041859815.1 Dysosmobacter sp.
CTGCGATCCGGACAAATTGGAGCGCGTGTTTGACAATCTCCTGCGCAATGCCGTCAATTACAGTTACTCGGACTCCGCCGTTTCCGTGACGCTGAAAAAGCGGGAGGATGCGGCAGTCATCCGAATCGTCAATCATGGGCGGACAATCCCCCCGGAAAAGCTCTCCCGCCTTTTTGAGCAGTTCTTCCGGCTGGATACCTCCCGCGCCAGCTCGACGGGCGGGGCAGGTCTCGGGTTGGCCATAGCAAAGGAGATCGTCGAGCTCCACTGCGGAACGATCACGGCCGAAAGCGCCGACGAGCAAATCGTGTTCACCGTTGCGCTCCCCTGCGGCCGTCACAAAATCGTATGATTTGCGTCAGAGTATCTTCGCTGTTTTGAAAGGCAAAACGAAAACAGGCAGCTCCCCGTTTCGGTACGATCAACGTACCGAAACGGGGAGCTGCTCTTTCCCCCAGAGCAAAAGAAGGAGAGATTTCATGGCGAGAAAACGACTGACGCAGCAATTCCCATGGCTGCTTCCGCTGCGGAAACGGCAGCGGCTGTTCTGTTTTTATACAAGAATGAAATGGGACAAAAACGATTATGCGGAGACTCAGACGCCGGAATTGCTGCCGTATCCGCTGTTTGCCTCAAGCTGTCCCATGCGGAACGCTTCGACCGGCTTTGACATGGTCTATCAGGAGAATAAAATTTTCAATTTAAAGTTGGCCGCCGTAACGCTGGACAAGCTGGTAATCCGCCCCGGCGAAACCTTCTCCTTCTGGCAGCGCGTACGGAATGCGGATCGGAAAACGCCCTACCGGGACGGCCTCGCCGAAGTGAACGGCGTGCTGACCACGGAATACGGCGGCGGTTTGTGCCAGATCAGCAATCTCCTGTGCTGGCTTTTCCTGCACACGCCGCTGACAATCACGGAGCGGCACGGACACGGAAAGAAGGATTTTCCGGAACCGGAGAGCGACGCGCCCATGGGCGTGGACGCCACGGTGTCCGAGGGCTGGCTTGATCTGCGTGTCCGAAACGATACAGACGCGGTCTTTCAAATTTCCCTCACCTTTGCCGGTTCCCAGATTGTCGGCCGGGTTTTTACCGACCGCGTTTTGGGCAAAACGTGGCGGGTGATCAACCGGAATCTAACCTACACCCACGAGGCGGCAGGCATTTTCGAGGAAGTGGATGTCGTCCGGCAGGTATTTGAAACGGCCGCGGGACGCCTGCTGGAAGAGAGGACGGCCTATCGAAACCGATGCGAGATCGGCTATCCGCTGCCGGCAGATACCCCCATCGCAGAGAGAGGAAACTGACATGAAAAAAAATATTGTGGTTTTATTCGGCGGCTGCTCGTCGGAATACGGCGTGTCGCTGCAATCCGCCGCCGGCGTGCTGGCACACATGGACCGGGAAAATTTCCGGCCCATCCCCGTAGGCATCTCCGCCGGCGGCGACTGGTTCCGCTTTACCGGCGGGCTCTCCAAAATTACCGATAACACCTGGCTGAATGCGGCGGACTGCGCCCCGGCGGCGCTGTCACCCAACCGCAGCGTCCACGAGCTGCTGATTTTCGGCAGCGAAGGGGTGGAGCACCTTCCCATCGACGCGGTGTTTCCCGTGCTGCACGGCAGGAACGGTGAGGACGGAACGGTGCAGGGCGCCTGCGAGCTGGCCGGAATCCCGGTGGTGGGCTGCGGTACGCTGGCTTCGGCGCTGGGAATGGATAAGGACCGGGCGCACAAGCTGGCGGCTCTTGCAGGGGTGCGCGTGCCGAAGTCCTTTGTCCTGCGCCGCGGCAGCAGGGCTGACTCCGTGCGGGAGCAGGCCGCAGCCATAGGCTATCCGCTGTTTGTCAAGCCGGTCAGGGCCGGTTCGTCTTATGGCGTCACAAAGGTTATGAAGGGTGAGCAGCTGGCCGGCGCGATCACGGCGGCGTTCCGCTATGACGACATGGTGCTTGCGGAGGAATGTATTCCCGGCTTTGAGGTCGGCTGCGCGGTGATGGGAAATTCTGCGCTCCTGACCGGGGAGATCGACGAGATTGAATTAGCGGACGGCTTCTTCAATTTTACGGAGAAATACCATCTCATCACCTCCAGAATCCACGTCCCGGCGCGAATTCCCAGCGAAAAGTCGGACGAGCTCAAAAAGGCGGCCGAGGCCGTCTACCGGGCGCTGGGCTGCCGGGGCTTTGCACGGGTTGACCTATTTCTGACGCCCGAGGGCGGGATCGTCTTTAACGAGGTCAATACCATCCCCGGATTTACGCCGCACAGCCGCTTTCCAAACATGATGAAGGCGGCGGGAATTCCCTTTGACGAGGTCGTGACCCGGGCCATCGAACTGGCGGTGGGCAAATGAGAGCCCCAGCCGTGCAAAGATGCTCCGTCCATGCCCGCAGTCTGCTTTTAGAGAACGCCGCGCAGCCGCCCTGCGCAGGGCCAGAGCCCGCCGAATGGGCGCCGGCGGGCGGGACCGACGACATTTTTCCGGAGCGCCGCGTCGGTGCGCTGCTGGCGAAATCCTTGGCTGGCCTCGTGTCCGAAAACAGCGCGGACGGCTTTATCATGGCACAGTGGAAGGGCAGGGACTGACATGAGCTTCCGGGAAAATATCGCTGAGTATTCCAAAGGGAACAGTCTCCGCCGCTTCTGGCGGCTGTTCAGACGGCAGAAAAAAGCCAAAAACAGGCTTGCCCGGGACATTCTGACGTTTCTTTTGAGCCGTTCGGCCCATCGCCACGGGGGATATATCGGCCCCGGCGCGGTCATCTGCGGCATCCCGTCCCTGCCTCACGGTCTGCACGGGGTGTTCATTTCCCGCTATGCCGTGGTCGGTGAAAATTGCCGCATCTACCAGAATGTCACCATCGGCGAAGTGAATCGCAAAGCGCCGGAAATCGGCAGCGGTTGCCTTATCGGTGCGGGCGCGGTGCTGGTGGGCAATATCAAAATCGGCAGCAACGCCAAAATCGGCGCGGGCGCGGTGGTTTTCTCCGACGTGCCGGAGAACTGCACCGTCGTTGCCCAGCCGCCGCGCATCATTATTACGAGAGGGTCAAATCAATGAAAAGCACATTTTACAAGCAGGGACGGGCGTGGATCGAGCTGGACATGGATGCGCTCCGGCACAATGCGGAAGTCCTGCGCGCCCTGCTCCCGCCCGACTGCGAGCTGATGCCCGCCGTCAAGGCCAATGCTTACGGACACGGTGCAGTTTTGATTGCAAAAGCGCTGAACCGGCTGGGTGTCCGCGCCTTTTGTGCGGCGACGGCACAGGAGGGCGCGGAGCTGCGCCAGGTGGGAATTCCCGGCGTTATTTTGATCCTCGGCTACACGCATCCCAGAGATTTCCCACTGCTTGCACACTTTAATCTGACGCAGACGGTCGTGGACTGCGAATATGGGAAAGCCCTGAATCGTGCAGGTACCCCGATTCGTGTGCATATCGGCGTCGATACGGGAATGCACCGGCTGGGCGAGCCCTGCGGAAATGTTGAGGGCATCCGCAAACTGTTCCAGTTGGAAAACCTGCGGGTGGATGGCATTTTCACGCACCTCTGCGCGGATGACGCGGAAAACGCCGCCGACAGGGCGTTTACCCTGCGGCAGGGCAAGGCGTTTTGGAATCTTGCCGCACAGCTGCGCAGCCGGGGCTGTGACATTCCAAAGGCGCATCTTCTCAGCAGCTACGGGCTTTTAAAGTATCCCGGACTTGGCGGGAATTATGCCCGCGTCGGCATCGCGCTTTACGGCGTCCTCAGCACGCGGGACGACCGGCGGCGCTGCGGACTCGGCCTGCGGCCGGTATTGTCCTTGAAAGCCCGCATCTCCGCAGTGCGGGCGCTGAAGCGCGGGGAGGGCGCCGACTACGGGCTTGCCTTTCACGCAAAGCGGGACAGTCGCATTGCGGCGCTGTCCATCGGTTATGCGGACGGGCTTCCCCGCGCGCTTTCCTGCGGTGTGGGAGGCGTTCTCGTAAACGGCTGCACCGCGCCGATCGTCGGCCGCGTCTGCATGGATCAGACGCTGATCGATGTAACCGGTATCCCGGACGTCCAGGCCGGAGACGCCGCCGTCCTCATCGGAACAGCAGACGGGCGGACAATCAGCGCCTATGATTTGGCAGAAGAAACCGGAACAATTACCAATGAGGTGCTCAGCCGCCTGGGCCCCCGGCTGGCGCGCGTCGCCGTTGGACAGCGGCAGCAAATTCTCTGACGGCATCCGGC
>JBFLFX010000144.1:0-4219 GCA_041859815.1 Dysosmobacter sp.
GACCATGGAGGGTGTGGACCTGCACCGCAGGGAAGATCAGATTACAAACCACGCCCTCCGCGAGGAGGGCGACGAAATATCTACCACGAAAGAAAAACTGACTACTTTATTTCAATCCACGCCCTCCGCGAGGAGGGCGACAGACCCGGTTGTCGTCCAGAAACTGGAATTCATCGATTTCAATCCACGCCCTCCGCGAGGAGGGCGACCCATTGCAGCATCTGGGCCGGAAGCCCCTTAATATTTCAATCCACGCCCTCCGCGAGGAGGGCGACAGCAAACATCTACAAAATTGCATTAATTTTATTATATGTTTGCACAAAAGCATCTGTTGAGGATGAGACATTCCTTCCTTTTAATTCCGTTTTAGCCGCAGTTATTTTGCTTTTGCAACACTTTTTTGGTGCGAAGCGCTCCGGGAAATCATGCTCGCTTCCGCTTCGCATCACACCATCAGCACACCTTCGGCATCATATCCCGCTTTCGCCCCAAAGTGTTCGATTCGGCTGCGGTAATTGTCACCCAGATTGTAAAAGCGCAGACTGTCCCATTCCGGATCAATGAGTTTCACCAGCATCGCCTGTACCCTTTTATATTGCGCGGCATCCAAATCGCACTCAAAAACGGAGCCTTGTACCCGTTGACCGTAGTTGACGCACTGTTTCGCCACCTGCCGCAGCCGCTTGCGCCCGGCAGCGGTCGCCGTGTTCACATCATAGGTAATCAGTACCAGCATTTCCTTCCTCACTTCCACAGAAACGGCGGGTAGGCGTCCAAATCGCCCCGCAGGTAGCGCGCCAGCAGCAGAGACTGCACATAGGGCACCAGCCCCCACGGCAGTTTTTCCCCCAGAAACGGATGGGTAATCTGCTCCCGTTTTTTCCCCTGATACGCCGCGAGAAACGCTTTCCGTCCCGCATCCGTCATTAAAACCGCACCGCTCTCCTGCTTCTCAAAATGCTCCGGGCGCATGACGCGGGTATTGATACCCGTCAGCACAAAGCGATCGGCAAAGCACGGGCGCAGTTCCTCCATCAAATCCAGTGCCAGAGAGGTACGTCCCGGCCGATCCCCGTGCAGGACCCCCACGTAGGGATCCAAGCCCACCGCTTCCAGCGCCGCGGCGCAGTCGTTGGCAAGGATCGCGTAGGCAAATGACAGCATGGCATTTACGTTGTCCTGCGGCGGACGGCGGGAGCGCCCCCGGAAGAAAAACACATCCCTGCTCTGCAGAATCATCTCGTCAAAAACGCCGAAATAGCGGGTGGCAGCCTCCCCCTCAATGCCGCGCAGCGTATCCGGCTGAACGGTCTTTGACGCAAGCCGCGCCGCGTCCGCCAGCGCCGCGCTGGCGGATTTCAGTCTCTCTGTATCAACCCGCATGGTGTGATCCCTGACAGCCCGCTCCAGCACCCAGCGGGCATTCAAGAGTTTCCCGGCAATCAAATTCCGGGCGACAAGGCAACTCTCCTCTGCATTCTCAGAAACCGCGTACTGCTTTTTCCGCAGCAGCACATTGCCGCGCGTTCCGCCGCAGACTCGTGCCAGAAAGCGTCCGTTGGGCGTCAGGAAGCACAAGCTGATCTCGTCTTTGGCGCAGGCGCCCATCAGAGCGGGGCTTGCGCCTTTGTAGCCAAAATAGAGAATCCCCTGCAGCGTGTGCAGCGGAAAGCGCCCAAGTGTCTCCTCATTCTGCAGAACAACGACGTTTTCTCCCTCCAGCGCGAGATAGCTGTCCTCCGTCAAAACGAACAGCGTATTGAGCAAATGTCTCACGGCAAGTCCTCCTCCAGCGCGTCTTTCAGATATGCCCCGGCCGACCGGTTTTTGCACAGCTTGGGCAGGCAAACCGCTTTTAACGAACAGACGTTGCAAAATGCCCCGGTTTTCACTTTGGGCGTGCAACCGCGCTTTTGATACGCGTGCATTTCGGTCAGCATGGCGCGCACCTCCTCCCGAAGTTCCTCCGTCAGCTTCACACGCTCCCGCCGGCGGGTCTCGCCGTAAAAGAGTGCCCCCTCCGGTACGGCGCAGCAGAGCATTTCCTCCAAACACATGGCCTGCCCGCAGAGCTGCAGCCGATCGGCGTCCGTACTTTTAGAATGTCCGCGCTTGTACTCCACAGGGTACGGACGCCACCGCCCCTCATATCCGGCCAGAGGGACGCCGGCCTGATCCGCCTGAAATTCGACGATGTCGCAGCTGCCGGAGACACCGAGTGCGGAGGACTGCACACGTAGTCCCCGCACGGTCAACGTATTTCCCCGCTTTTCGGAAAAGCTCTCGTCGTGGGCGCGCTCGTGCAGCAAATCGCCTTCCGTCGTACGCAAGTTCTCCGCCCACTGCTGCTCCAGGTGAATCAGCGCCCACTGCCGCCGGCAGAACGCGAAGTGCTGAATGCCGGAGAGCTGAAGGAAATCGTCCTCGGAATCACTCACCCCATGGTCGTAACCGTCACGCTGTCCGGGATGGCGGCGGCATCCACACTCACGGTGTAATCGGCAAAACGGCGGGGAACCTCCACGCCCTGGCTGCGCTCCACCGTCACGGCATCGAAAAGCTGATGGGCCGGCGCGTTTCCAAGTTCGCTGTCATGCTTGAAAATAATCAGCTTCCGCACGGCCATATTGCCGCGGGCGGCGGAGTGATCCGTCTCAAACATATTCAGAATGGCCTCCCATAAAAGCGCCAGATCTTCCTCGGAAAAACCGGTGGTCTTACGGGCGAGGTTGGCAGAAACGTACCCCTCGCAACGGTAGAGACCGTAAGGGATAATAAACTTATTCCCCATTGTGTGCGGCCCTTTCTTCTCCAAATCCGCTTCGGTCGTCTGGGTCACTCTTGTAATCGTCACTTCCTGCGGGATGACCGGATCAATGCTGCGGGAAAAGCCGAGTTGTACGGGGCCACGTATCTGACCGCAGTTGAGTCCGCCGGAAACGCAGGTGGTCACAACGGCGCCAAAGGTGCGGATATCAAAGAAATTTTTGCAGAGAAACGTCCTGATTTGAACGTCCGGATCCGCGCCCTCCCTCTTTTTTGCCTTGAGGGTCTTTTTCAGATCTTCACTTTTCATACCGGAGGCATTGGGAATGCCGATAGACGCAAATGCCTCCTCATCGGTTCGATTGAGAGGAACCCTGTCCTTGATGTAAATGCGGTAGCCGGGAACATTTTCGCGGACAGTCTCCACGTAATTGCGGATTTTCCGCTTCAGGCACACGTCGGTGACGAGGCCGAGGTTCGTCTCCGGGTCAATGCGGGGCATATTGCCCGCGTCGGGATCTCCGTTTGGGTTTCCGTTTTCCACGTCGAACAGAATTACAAATTCGTAGCGGTTTTTAATCGGCTCAGCCATTTTCATTTTCCTCCTTTATTGTTTCAGCGGGTTCCGGTCTGTCTTTTTTTTCAAAGCGCTTCTGGGTCTGATGATAGTAGCCCAGCTGAAAGATGCCCTGATCGTACAGATTGTAATGGGCAGGATAATTTTCTGTGAGATACCCGGTCAGTTCCGTAATCTGCCGGGCATAGTGGACGCGCAGGCCGCCGTCCAGCTTCCGCAGATGCTTCTCTGCGAGGTTCAGGAGCGTCGGAAACACAATTCCCGGCGTAGCGCCGGCAGAGGTAAAGTACTTATCCTTGATGGTCGTATTGATTCCCGGATTTGCCGCCTGCTGAAGCCCCTCCAGAACGGAAAAGAGCCGTCCCAGCACATAAGGCTGGTATCTGGTGTTTTCATTTAACTCCACCGTCAGTGCCTCCTTATAGTTTTCATTGTGATTCATACGAAGCAGGTATCCCTTGACAAGCTCCGCTCTGCCGCGGGTAACATTCCGCTCCGCCCGGATGCGAATCTGCGTCTGCTGATACAGAGTAGCGGGATAACGCTGCCCGGTCAGCACCGCCCGCACGGTGTCGCCCGCCATCTGCGGCGAGGCGCCCTTGTTTTTGGAGTTCAGGTTCACCGTCTCCCGCAGCAGCGCCCAAAGCGGGATATTCCCCCTGGAGCGATTGTCGTCGGCAATCCTGATGTCGTCATAGTGCCGCTGTACATTTTCCAGAAAGCGGCCAAACGTCCCCCGCAGAAAAAAGCGCACGGAAATCCGGGCGGCGTTGGGCGCGAGGCCCAAAATAAAGAAGAGATTGTCCGGGTGCAGCTCCGTTCCCTTCAACGAGGGGGTCTCCCCCCGCAGAAGGGCGGACACGCAGCTTTTCAGTT
>JBFLFX010000145.1:0-4194 GCA_041859815.1 Dysosmobacter sp.
GCCGGAGGAGAAGATTGTAGAGACGCTGATGGCGGAAATTGAGCGGCTGTAAAGGGAAAAAGCCGGACAGCGGCGCGGGAGCGCCGCTGTCCGGCCTGTAAGGGCCGTTTTTGTTAGAAATGTACTGGAGAGGAAGTTCCATGGCAGAGAAGATCCCATTTTTTAAGATGTTTGCGGACTTGCTTCCGCCGATGCACCTGCGGAAGAAGCTGCAGGATGCCGAGCTGACCCGCGCGGTGATCAGTCAGGAAACGGCGGCGATTGATCTGTATCTGGACATCCGGCAGGAACTGAGCGCGGAGGAGCTGGCGGATTTGCAGCGGATGATCTCCGCGACCTACGGTTTTTCCGCCGTGCGGATTCTGCCGCGTCTGGAGGCGCCCCGCATTGTGCCGAAGCCCGCTGCGGGCAGGGCGGAGGCGAAAACGGCGCTGGCTCACTCCGGCAGGGGCGGCAAAGTCTCGGAAATTCTCTACGGCGGCCGCATCAAGGGGAAACCCATTGAGATGAAAGATCTGAGCCTGAAAATGCGGCAGGTGACGGTAACCGGCAAGGTGTTTGCCGCGGACTGTCACGAGACGCGCCGTCCCGGGATGTGGCGCATGAGCTTTGACATGACGGACTATACCAATTCCGTGACGGTACAGAAAAATCTGACTGTAAAAGAGGCGGAGACTTTCGGTAATGCCGTGAAGCCCGGAATGTGGCTGATGGTGCAGGGCAGGATGGAGCAAACGTGGGACGGCAAGGACATTCAGCTCAATCCCTACCATGTCAATGTGATTACGCATCAGGAGCGGGAGGACACCGCGCCTGTAAAGCGTGTGGAGCTGCATCTGCATACTAAGATGTCCAACATGGATGCGCTGACCGATACGAAAGAGGTCGTGAAAGAGGCCATCCGCTGGGGCCATCCCGCCATTGCCATCACGGATCACGGTGTGGTGCAGTCATTTCCGGATGCCGCCAAGGCGGCGGGGGACAAGATCAAAATTCTCTACGGCATGGAGGGGTATTTTGTCAACAACCTGGACGATCGCGTGGCGGTGCACGGTACGCAGGACGCCGCGCTGTCCGGTGAGATTGTCTGCTTTGACATTGAGACCACCGGCCTGAAAGTAATGCACGAGGCGATCACGGAAATCGGCGCGGTGGTTTTGAAGGACGGCCGGATTACCGACCGTTTCCAGACCTTTGTGAACCCCAACCGGAAGCTGACGCCGGAAATTATCGGACTGACTGGTATTACGGATGAGATGCTGAAGGACGCGCCGCAGCTGAAAGACGCGCTGGCGGAGTTTCTGAAATTTGTGGATGGCCGTCCGCTGGCGGCGCATAACGCGGAATTTGACATCAGCTTTATCCGGGAGGGCTGCCGCAGGGTGGGGCTGGAGTTTCACCCCACCTATATCGACTCGCTGATTCTGGCGCAGAACCTGCTGCCGAAGCTGAACAAGTACAAGCTGGACGTTGTGGCGGAAGCGCTGGATCTGCCGGCATTCAACCATCACCGCGCCTCTGACGACGGCGCCACGGTGGGGTATATGCTGATTCCGTTCTGGAAAATGCTGGGTGACCGGGGAATTACCCGGATTCAGCAAATCAACGGCGAGATGAGAAAGCTCCGTCCCAGGGGCAGGCAGTCCCACCGTTTCCCCAAACATATTATTTTGCTGGCGAAGAACAAGATGGGGCTGAAAAACCTCTACCAGCTGGTTTCCGCGTCCAACCTGAAATATTTCCGCCGTGTGCCGACCATTCCGAAAACGGAGCTGATACAGCATCGGGAGGGGCTGATCATCGGCTCCGCCTGCGAGGCGGGCGAGCTGTTCCGCGCGGTGGAGGAGCACAAGGACTGGGATGAGCTGAAGCGGATTGCGTCGTTTTACGATTATCTGGAAATTCAGCCGCTCTGCAATAACCGCTTTATGCTGCGGGACGGCGCCGTCCAGTCCGAAGAGGAACTGCGGGATTTCAACCGCACCATTGTGAAGCTGGGCGAGGAGCTGGGAAAACCCGTCTGCGCCACCGGCGACGTTCATTTCCGGGAACCGGAGGACGAAGTTTACCGGCATATTCTGCTGGCGTCCAAGAAGTTTGCGGACGCAGACGCGCCGCTGCCGATTTATTTCAAAACCACCGACGAAATGCTGAGAGAATTCTCCTATCTGGGGAAGGACAAGGCGTTTGAGGTGGTGGTGACCAACACCCGCGCCGTCGCGGACCGGTGCGAGACCATCGAACTGCTGCCCAAGGGCAAGCTGTTCCCGCCCCGGCTGAAAAATTCCCGGGAAGATCTGTACCGTCTGGTTTGGAACCGCTGTCATGAGCTGTACGGCGAAAATCCGCCGCAGATCGTCGCTGACCGCATCAACGTTGAGCTGGACAGCATTTTAAAGCGCGGTTACGACGTGATTTACATGAGTGCCCAGAAACTGGTGCAGCGCTCTCTGGAAAACGGCTATCTGGTCGGTTCCCGGGGCAGCGTCGGTTCCTCCCTGGTGGCGTATATGGCGGGCATTACGGAAGTGAACGGCCTTGCGCCGCACTACCGCTGCCCCAAATGCAAGCACTCGGAATTTATTCTGGATCACTCCTACGGCTGCGGCGTGGATATGCCGGACAAAGTCTGCCCCGTCTGCGGAACCGACTATGTCAAGGACGGCTTTGACATTCCGTTTGAGACTTTTCTCGGTTTCGGCGGCGACAAGGTGCCGGACATCGATTTGAATTTCTCCGGTGAATACCAGGCGAAGGCCCACCGCCACGCTATCGAGATGTTTGGCAAGACCCAGGTGTTCCGGGCCGGCACTATCGGCACGCTGGCGGAAAAAACCGCCTACGGCTTCGTAAAGAAGTACCTGGAGGAGAACGGCATGACGGTGGGCCGTGCCGAGGAGAACCGCCTGACACTGGGCTGTGTCGGCACCCGCCGAACCACGGGCCAGCACCCCGGCGGACTGGTGGTGGTGCCGGACGATCTGGATATTGAGGATTTCTGCCCGGTGCAGCATCCGGCGGATTCCCCGGACACCGATACGATTACCACGCATTTTGAATATCACTGTATGGAGGACAACCTCCTGAAGCTGGATATGCTGGGACACGACGATCCCACCATGGTGCGCATGATGGAGGATTTGACCGGCGTACATCCCCAGACGGACATCCCGCTGGACGATCAGGACACCATGTCTATTTTCACCTCCAGCGCCGTGCTGGGATTTGAAAACGATCCGATTCTCGGCCCCACCGGCGCCTGCGCCATTCCGGAGTTCGGCACCCGGTTTGTCCGGGGCATGCTGCTGGATACCAAGCCGACCCGTTTTTCAACGCTGGTGCGGATTTCCGGCTTCTCCCACGGCACCGACGTGTGGCTGGGCAACGCGCAGGAAATTATCACCAGCGGCACCGGCTCCGTTGACGAGGCCATCGGCTGCCGGGACGACATTATGCTCTATTTGATGGAGAAGGGGCTGGAACCCAAGCGCGCCTTCAAATTTATGGAGGCTGTCCGGAAAAACTTCCTGCGGAAGGGGAAGCCGTGGCCGGAGGGCATTGAGGATGAAATGCGCGCCCACGACGTGCCGGAGTGGTATATTGACTCCTGCAAGAAGATTCAGTACCTTTTTCCCAAGGCGCATGCGGTGGCGTATGTTACCATGGCGTTCCGCATCGCGTGGTACAAAGTACACCGCCCGCTGGCATTTTATGCGACATACTTCACCATTCGTGCCAAGGCGTTTGACGCGGAAATCTGCTGCGCGGGAATCGACGCGGTGCGGAAAAAAATCCATGAGATTGAAAACGACAAGGATGCCTCCGCCGTGGAGCAGGATTTGCTGACCACGCTGGAAGTCTGCTATGAGTTCAATCTCCGGGGCTTCCGCTTCGATCCCATTGACATCTACCATTCCGAAGCCACCCGCTTTCTGATTACGGAGGACGGGCTGCTGCCTCCGTTCACCTCTGTTCACGGGCTGGGCGAAGCCGCGGCCATTGATACGGTGGAGAAGCGGAAGGGAAAAGAATTTATCTCCATTGAGGAATTTTCCATCTGCTGCAACAAGCTCTCCAAGACGCATATCGACCAGCTCCGGGCGCTGGGCGCGTTTGCGGGCATGGCGGAAACCAGTCAGATTACGCTGTTCTGAGCGCGCAGTGCCCGGCCGGGGAGTCTCGGCCGGGCACTGC
>JBFLFX010000146.1:0-4179 GCA_041859815.1 Dysosmobacter sp.
GAGCTGTCCGGTTGTCAACTGCATCTCCCCCGCCCGGACAAGCATGACCGGATAGAGGGTTCCGCGATCTTCCACCAGTGCCTCCCGCTCAACCGCATAGCCGTTTTCACTCAGAAACGCGCGCAGAATCTCCGAACGGCTCATCGGTTGGAGCAGCAGGGTACAGCCTCTTGACCACGGCGCTGCGCGCAGGATAGCGGCGATATTTTCACCGCCCATTCCCGCAATCACAATCGTGTCCACTTCCGAAGGAAGGATTCCGTTCAGCCCGTCGCCTAAACGAAGCGATACCCGTTCTCCGACCGCATAGCGCGCGGCGGTTCTCCGCGCATTCTCCAGCGGTCCGGAACGCAAGTCACTTCCAATTGCGAAAGATACCCGATGATTTACCACCAGCCATACCGGCAAATAGCCATGATCGGTTCCAATGTCGGCAACTTTCGCGCCGGGCTCAACCCAATCCGCCAATTTTTGCAGCCGTGGTGTCAGTGCAGGATGTCCGATTTTTCTCATCATGCCATGTCTCCCGGTCGATCCACGGAAAACGCATACGGAAGCAACCTCCGTATGCGTTTCCTATGCAAATTATTCAGATTCCTTATCTTCCTTATTTGCCTCTTCATTGACCAGAGCCAGCAGCTTGTCCACGTCAATGCCGTGAACAGCGCAGGCTTCCTCGACAGTCTCACCGCGGGAAGACGAGCAGCCCAGGCAATGCATCCCGATTGAGAAAAAAATGGGGGCTGTCTGCGGCGCAATATCCAGAATATCACCAATGATGGTATCTCTCTTGATTTCGATCATAATTATCCTCCAAATTTTGTTGAAGTTAGTCCTCAAAATGAACAGAAATATTATACTCCTGTTTTTTTCAAAATTCAATAGGCTCTTGAAAAACAGAACAGGAAAGCGGAAAAAGGCGTCCGATCACTCGGACGCCTTTTCGTACTGACTTGAATCAGGTTCTGTTCTGCTGCTCTCTCAACTTTGCAAAGCACTCACTGCAATAGACGGGGCGATCAGACTTCGGCTCAAAGGGAACCCTTGCCTCGCCGCCGCACATTGCACAAGTCGCAGTGTAATACTGACGAGGGCCGCGGGCAGCTGCCTTACGGGCATCACGGCACTCTTTGCAGCGCTGAGGCTCATTCTGGAAGCCGCGCTCCGCATAGAATTCCTGTTCACCGGCGGTAAAAACGAATTCTTTTCCGCATTCCTTGCAAACTAAGGTTTTGTCTTCGTACATGATTTTACCCTCTCTTTGATTAGAAAAATATATGCGTTCAGCTCCTGCTGAAATCGCCGGAAATAAATCGCCGTGCCAATTTACGACGAATTCGCTGCACAGCGTTGTCCACGGACTTTGGGGACTTGCCAACAAGCTCAGCAATTTCCCTGCAAGAAAGGCCGTCCAAATAGTACCCCAAAATCTTCGCTTCAAACTCAGACAACTTTTTCCGGACACCGGATAAAAGGCTTTGCGTATGTTCCCTGTCAATCAAAAAATCTTCAGGACTCCGCAATGTCAGATTGCTGGTTCCAGAGGTGTAGGAATTACTGTCAAAGAAGGGTGTATCCAAAGAAACCGACTGATTTAATGGCAAATGCTTACCCCGCGCCGCCGAACGCAGAACAGAATACAGCCGGTTACGAATGCAAATTTCGGCAAAGGTACGGAAAGACGCCGCCTTGTCGGAGTCATATTCTCTGACTGCGTTCATCAAACCGATCATTCCCTCTTGAATCAAGTCCTCACTGTCTCCGCCGATTAGGAAAAAAGGACGGGAACACGAGCGAACCAGACGGGTATACCGTGTTACGAGAATTTCTTCCGCGTAGCGTTTCCCCTCGCCCACCTGCCGGCATAATTCTTCGTCAGTCAGGAGATCCAAGTTTTCGGAATGGCTTCTCAAACTTTTGTTCATGTTCATTATACCTGTTTTTGGATGGAATTGTCAAGCAATATAGCAAAAAAAACTGAAAATTCTCTTATATTTTTAGTGATTTTAGTAAAAGAGCCAGCCGATCGGCAACCCCCTGCGCGGTTTCCGTAGTCTTTGCCTCAACCATCACCCTGATCAGGGCCTCCGTTCCGGAGGCCCTGACAAGCACGCGGCCCGCGCCGTTCAATGCCTGTTCCTCTTTTGCAGTTGCCTCCTTCAGCGCCTCGGAAGCCATAATCCGCTCCTTAACGCCGCGCTCATGGGGAACCTCCACATTCACCAGCACCTGCGGATACACGGTGCAGCAGGAGGCCAGCTCAGAGGCGGATTTACCGGTATTTTTCAGAACCTGAAGGAACTGAAGCGCGGTGACTTCACCGTCTCCGGTAGTTTCATATTCCGTGAAAATAGTGTGGCCGGACTGTTCCCCGCCAATCCTGAAATCATTTTCCAACATTTTTTCCAGGACATTCCGATCTCCTACCGAAGTACAGACCAGATCAATTCCGCTGCTGCGGCAAAATTCATGCAGGCCAAGGTTGGACATGACAGTTGCCACAATGGTGTTTCCATTGAGCTTTCCTCGCTTTTTCATATCGGAGGCACAAACCGCCAGAACTTTATCCCCGTCGATGACGCCGCCCGTTTCATCCACCAGCAGGCAGCGATCCGCGTCGCCGTCAAAGGCGGCCCCGATGTCATAGTGTCCCGCAGTCACGCTCTTGCGCAGGCTCTCCAAGTGTGTGGAACCGCAGCGGCTATTGATGTTGATGCCGTCCGGATCGCGGTGAATGAAATCGGTATGCGCTCTGAATCTTCCAAACAGCTCCGGCGCGGTTGCAGAAGACGCACCGTTGGCACAATCCACCAGAATGCGCAGGCCATTCAGATCGCTTTCAATTGTGGACGCGACAAAATTGATATAGTCCTGATGAAACCGCCGCATTCCATGGCGGCGGCGGCCAATCTCCCCTCTGGTACGCACTTTCATCGGTACGTCCGAGAGAATCTTCTGCTCAATCCGCGCCTCGGTATCGTCGGGCAGCTTATAGCCCTGGCTGTTGAACACCTTGATTCCGTTGTGTTCGTATGGATTATGCGATGCGGAAATCACAATTCCGGCGTCGGCCTTTTCCTGAACCGTCAGGTAAGCGACGGCAGGAGTCGGGATGGTTCCCAGCGGCTCCGCATCGCCGCCCACGGAACAAATTCCGGCAATCAGCGCGCATTCCAGCATATCGGAGGAAATCCGCGTGTCTTTGCCGATCATGATCACGGGGCGGCGGCCGGTTTCCTCCGCCAGAACGGCAGAGACTGCCTGACCGACCCGGAACGCCTGCTCGGCCGTCAAATTCTCGCCGACAACGCCGCGGATGCCGTCTGTTCCAAACAATTTACCCATATTTGTATGCCTCCAGCATTTTGTATCATGTATCAATGGACAGCTGCGTCTGTCCGTGAAATTCGCGGTGAAGGTGTTCATATGCCTTCTGCGTCACGCAGCGCCCGCGGGGCGTCCGCGTCAAAAAGCCAATCTGCATTAGATACGGCTCATAGACATCCTCCAGTGTGACGGATTCCTCGCCAATCGTCGCAGCCAGCGTCTCCAGTCCCACCGGACCGCCGCCGTAGTTGTCGATCATGGCGGTCAGCATTTGGCGGTCAATCAAGTCCAGCCCCAGATGATCGATTTCCAGCGCGGAAAGCGCGGAATCGGCGACCTCCTTCGTGATGACGCCGTCTGCCTTTACCTCCGCGAAGTCCCGCACGCGGCGGAGCATTCGGTTGGCAATTCGCGGTGTTCCGCGGGAGCGCTTCGCAATTTCCATGGCGCCCTCCGGTACAATGGAGACATTCAGAATCTTCGCGCTGCGGGTGACAATTTGCGCCAGCTGCTCCGGCGTATACAGCTCCAGGCGCAGCGTGACGCCGAAACGATCCCGCAGCGGCGCGGAGAGCTGGCCTGCGCGGGTTGTGGCGCCAATCAGCGTAAATTTCGGCAAATCCAGCCGGATGGAGTTGGCCGACGGCCCCTTTCCCACCATGATGTCCAGCGCATAATCCTCCATGGCGGGGTAAAGAATTTCCTCCACCGAACGGTTCAGTCGGTGAATTTCATCCACAAACAGAATGTCGTTTTCACTGAGATTTGTCAGCAGGGCTGCCAGATCGCCGGGCTTCTCAATCGCCGGCCCGGAAGTAATGTGGATATTGACGCCCATCTCCTGTGCGATAA
>JBFLFX010000147.1:0-4139 GCA_041859815.1 Dysosmobacter sp.
CTCCCCTCGTAGGCGGCGTCAATCTCGATCTGGGAGTTGTTCACGGAAACAGTCTGCCGCCCCGCCGCAGTCTGAATCTGAAAAGTGAATGCTCCGGATCCCATCCGCCCGCTGACCGTGGGCAGCAGATGCTCGTCACCCAGGAAATCCTGTAAAATTCCACAGGCATTGGCGCAGTTCAAAGCAATCGCCTCACTGACCAGATACTGCGGCGCAAGGCTCTGCAGATAAGCGGGAATACGGATGCGCCGCGTCTCCTCCGCCGGTTTTTCAAAGTCCCGGTAGGCGTCAAAGGAGGAGATCACGTAATCGCCCCGGGTAACCGGCAGAATTGCCAGGCCGTTGACGGAGAATATTTCCGGGAGATTGATCCGATGATCGAATTTCGTCATCAGCCGCGGCTCCCGGAACTCCCGAATCTGGGCGGCGGAAATCTGAAACCGGCCCTCCCGGTTCAGCGCCTCCAAAATCTGATACTTGTCAAACAGCCTGTTCCAGGCATCGTCATTTAGTCCCATAATTCCGAATGAGCACCTCCTGAATCGCGCCGCGCTTATTGCCGTCGGAATTGATTGCCCGCCGCGCTTTCACCAGTGTAACGGTGTAATTCGCATACAACTCCCGAATGAACGGTGTGGAGGAATTGGACAGAAGAAACCTCACGCCCCGCCGCGCCAACGCGTCGCAGCACTTCTTCAGGCGAATCTGCTCGTCCCGGTCGAAGCCGCCCCTGTTGTAGCCCGTGAAGCTGGCGGTATCCGAAACCGGATCGTAGGGCGGGTCCAGATAGACAAAGCCGCCCTTCGGCACCCGCTCCAGCGTGGCGGAAAAATCCTCGCTGTAAAACGCAATGTCGCCGGTATTGAGATACCGGCTCACCGCCCGCAGCGTCGGCTCGTTGACAATGTTCGGGCGCTTGTAATGGCCGTAAGGCGAATTGAACTCGCCGGAATTGTTCACGCGGAACAGCCCGTTGTAGCAGGTTTTGTTCATATACAGCAGCCGGGATGCCTTCTCCACGCGGGACATGGCGTCGTATGCCTCCCGGTTCCGATCCTGATCCCGCACAGCATAAAAATGCTCCTGCGTGTTCTCATGGGTTTTCAGAGATGCAATCAGGGACTCCACATCGTCGCGGATCACCTCGTACACCAGAATCAAATCCCCGTTTAAATCGTTTACCACCGCCGTATGCGGCTGGATGGAAAAGAAAACCGCGCCGCCGCCCAAAAACGGCTCGCAGTAAGAAGTAAATCGTTTCGGCAGCAAGGGGGTAATCTGATCCAGTAGCTGACGCTTTCCGCCAACCCATTTTACCACCGGCGCAACCAGCCTGTCTTTTTTCATTCTCTACCCCCCTGCAATCATACATTTGTATGATACCAAAAACAGCGGCGTTTGACAATCTTTTTCCCTGTACCGCCGCCGTTTTTTTTTGCTTTTTTGCGCCGTCCACCGGGTATAAGCGTTTACGGCATTTTCAGCGCCGGCGCTCCGGTACCCGGATCCAGCGCCGCAGGGTTTCCACCGTCACGCGGAGATCCTCCTCCGCCCGCAGCCGCAATCCAGTCCTGCGGTGTCAATCCCTGCAGTTCTTTCCAGCGTACCGCCCACGGGGACGAACACACCTCCCGCAGCGTTAAAAAAGCGGGCAGCGCACCCACCGTCGTTGCCGCTCAGGCAGAGCAGCAGACGTCCCGCCCCCGCGCCCGGCGGGCCTCTCCCGGCCTCTCCGGTTTTCAGTTTTGACAGAAAAACGCACATCCCTCAGAAAAAGTTCGGGATTTTCGCTTCCTTGACACCGCTCCGCAACTATGATAGGTTATTTAATTAGGTATTTATCCCCATTCTGACAGAATACGGAGGAAATAATATGACAACGCAGAAACTTGAAAAAGTCTGCCGGCAGGTCCGCCGCGATATTATCAACATGACGGCCAACGCAGGCAGCGGACATCCGGGCGGTTCCCTGTCCGCGGTGGAGCTGATGACCGGGGTTTTTTACACCCAGATGCGGATTGATCCCAAGTGCCCGAAATGGGAGGGACGCGACCGCTTCGTACTGTCCAAGGGCCACGCCGCGCCGTGCTATTACGGCATTCTGGCCGAGCTGGGCTTCTTCTCCCGCGAGGAGTTCAAAACTTTCCGCCAGCTGCACGGGATGCTGCAGGGTCATCCCGACGCCAAAAAGATCCCCGGCGTGGACGCTTCCACCGGCTCTCTGGGTCAGGGCGTTTCCATTGCCAACGGCATGGCGCTGGCCGCCAGACATCTGGGCCGGGACACCAGGGTGTTCTGCCTTTGCGGCGACGGCGAATGCCAGGAGGGCCAGGTGTGGGAGGCGTTCATGTCCGCCGCGCACTATAAGTTGGACAACCTGACCGTCATGATCGACTGGAACGGCCTGCAGATCGACGGCAGCAACGACGAGGTGATGTCCCTGGGCGATTTGGGCGCCAAGCTGCGCGCCTTCGGCTTTGACGTGATAGAACTGGCCGACGGCAACGATTTGGCGCAGGTCATTTCCGCGCTGAACATTCCCACAATGCCCGGCAGGCCCCGCTGCATTCTGGCGCACACCGTCAAGGGAAAAGGTGTCTCCTTCATGGAAAATCAGGTGGGCTGGCACGGCAAAGCCCCCAACGAAGATCAGCGCCGGCTGGCTCTGAAAGAACTGGAGGATTAAAGATATGGCAGATAAAATTGCAACCCGTGAAGCATACGGAAAAGCGCTGGTAGAGCTGGCCGCGCAGAACGACAAGGTCGTCGTGCTGGACGCCGACCTGGCGGGCGCCACCAAAACCTCCATCTTTAAGGCGGCATACCCCGACCGCTTTTTCGATATGGGCATCTCCGAGGGCGACATGGTCGCCACCGCAGCAGGGATGTCCACCATGGGACTGATTCCCTTCGCCAGCACCTTCGCCATGTTCGGCGCGGGCCGCGCCTACGAGCAGGTGCGCAATTCCGTGGCATACCCCCATTTCAATGTAAAGCTCGGGCTGTCCCACGCCGGCGTCTCCGTGGGCGAGGACGGCGGCAGCCACCAGTGCATCGAAGATCTGGCGCTGATGCGCGTCATTCCCGGCATGACCGTGATTGTCCCCGCCGACGCCGGTGAAACCAGAAAAGCCGTCTTCGCCGCCGCCGCATTCGACGGCCCGGTCTATCTGCGAACTTCCCGTCTGGCTTCCCCGGTATTTGAGGGGAATTTACCCTTTGAAATCGGCAAAGCCACCGTCCTGCGCGACGGCAAAGACGTGGTGCTGTTCGCCTGCGGCCTGATGGTCGGTGAATCTCTGGAAGCCGCCAAGCTGCTGGAAAAAGACGGCATTTCCGCCGCCGTGGTCAACGTCTCCACCATTAAGCCGATTGACGCCGAATGCATTTCCAAATACGCCCGGCAGTGCGGCGCCGTAGTCACCGTGGAGGAGCACAGCGTCATCGGCGGTCTGGGCGACGCGGTTGCCGGCGTGCTGATGGGCAGCGTCTCCTGCAAATTCCATAAAATCGGCGTGCAGGATCGCTTCGGCCAATCCGGCAAAGCGGCCGACGTCCTGCGGGAATACGGCCTGACCGCCGATCAGATTGCGGAGTCTGTCAAGGCGGGTCTGTAACTTGCAAGGAACAAAAAGCATCCCCAGATCACGGCTCCGGGGATGCTTTTTGAATCTGGCTAATCACTTACCGATCAGAATGTGCCCAATTGGTGGGCTGTCCGTCGTGGGGCTTATAGGAGGAGGTCAACACCTTCTCAAAAATAGGTGTATCCGGCTCCTCCACCCGCTTGAGAATCAGCTCCCCCGCGGAAGCGCCCAACTCCTCCACAGGCTGGATAATCGAGTCCACCTGCCCCTCGTAAAGCTGGTAAAAGCTGGAGGAATAATCCACAAAGCTCACCAGATCCAGCTTATTCAGCAGTTTCACATCTTTTTTCAGCAGGTAGATAATAATATCGGAAGCCATGAGGCCGTTGGTCACAATCACCGCGTCGCAGCCCTGGGCCAGCAACTCGTCCAGACAATCGCAGGCGTTGCTTTCGCCGGAGCCGCCGTAACGGATCAGGGTATTGTCATCCGTCAGCCCGCAGTCCGTAATAGCCTGTTGATATGCGGAAATTCGCTCCCGGGTGGTGCTCA
>JBFLFX010000148.1:0-4126 GCA_041859815.1 Dysosmobacter sp.
TTGGGAAAGGACTTGTGCCAGCGGATTGCACGGCCCAGTTCCCGCAGCTCTTCTTCGTCCGCATGGAGGAGATTTCCATAGGGGACGACTGCATGGGGGATTCCGGGATTGCCCAGTTCCACGTAGGAACAGGCATAAGAAATACCGTCAATCTCCACAGGATGAGAGAGCTCCACTGTCGTGGGATCATTCAGGCGGATTTTATAAAGCCTGCGGTCAATCCGCCGACCGGTTACCGGACCGGCGGTCGTTTCCACCACCTGCGTCTCCCCCGCAAGCCCGCTCTCGTATCCGTAACGGCAGATGCATCGTGCGCCGTTGCCGCACATTTCACCCAGGCTGCCGTCGGAATTGTAGAAGCGCATTTTATAGTCGCCGCCCTCCGTCGGCGCATCTACTACCATCAGGCCGTCTGCTCCGACAGACAGATGACGTTTGCATAAGGTACGGGCGATTTGTGGAAAAACCTCCACAGGCAGATGTTCTTCCAGATTATTCAGCAGGATAAAATCGTTTCCTGCGCCGTTCATTTTCCAAAATTTCAAAGTGCCACCGCTTTCCATATTTTATATACCTATTTTATTATAAAACGCCGCTTTCAAAAATACACGAAATAATGTGCTTGAAATATTGCAAATCATGCGTTCCCTACGCAATGTTTCAACAGAATGTCGGTTATGAAAGGCAACTCCCTGAATCGAAGCTTTTAAAGGGCAGAAATTGATATAATTAAAGAAAAATATTTTATCAGTGCGATACCGAACCCTGTTTGAAAAAGCAAGAGACTTGTCTGTTCCGGCTAAAGTCGCGCCTGACTGCGTCAAAAATGATTGAAATGCGAAACGTGCGTCTGCTCACGGGAGCTTTGAGCTTACCGTATTCTGAGCACGGCAAAGCCGGACTACCGATTCAATTTATCACGCGCAGCAGCCGTATTTTGCTGTCCCGGCGCATTTTACCGCGCCAATCCGCCGGTTACGAGCACACCTGAAAAAATACTGCGGCCTTCCGCTTGAGATCCATGCCGGATTTTGGACTCCGTTTTAAATGCCGTTTCCCCGCGGATCTGAAAAATATATTATACATCTTTTTTAAGGCAGCACCGCGCGTCAGAATAAAAAAAGCTCTGCGCCGCCCGCGTATAACGGCAGGCGGCGCAGAGCCGGTTTCCGGCTGCGTGCACAGACGGACAGAATCAGGCTGTTAGGCCCTGTCTGTAAAATCGCCGCGCTCATCTGAAAATTTTGTGTCGGGCTTCGTTGAATTTCCCTGCTATAAACCAATGATGCCCGCGGAAATTCGCCTCGCCCGACACAAAATTCGTCAGATTATCCGAACACGCCGATTTTTCAAACAGGGTCTGGGCGGAACCTGTCAGCCGGGATCAGATTTGCCGGTGCAAACAGGAAATTCAATTCGGCGGGCTGCTTTTGTAGCCCGCGGTATCGGGCCTTTCAATATCGGGGCAATCCCTACACTGCGACAAAACATGTTCTGCCCCGGCCCGAACAGAGAATTTCCCCTGTCCTGCTTTTCCGGCTGTGTACCGCCGCGGAGGCTCAACTCCCGGAGCTGAGCCTCCGCGGCCGTTCATCCGGTATTGAATTTTTTTCCACCGGCCGTTCCGCAGCGCGGTGCCCCATCCTCTTCCATGGACAGTTGCAAAAGGACAGGCGGATCTCCGCCGTTCGGCCGGAGACATTCTATGCGACGCCGCCCCTCCGCGCACCCTGCCGAGGCATCCGGCGGTAATTTCGTGCGAATTCTGCGAAGGCGGGGCGCAATGGCGGAAACTGCAAGAAGCCTACGGGTGCGGCAGTCGGTATATGCCGCTTTGCCAAATGGAACGGTTGCCCTCCGCCCCTGCATTGCGGACAGCGGCACCCACTGTGCTATCCCGCCTCAGCGCAGTGCTTCCGCTCCATGGCCGGTGGATTGGCGGCTGTATCAGGAATGCTGCCTGATGACAGAGCGCTTCCCTCGGAAAATCAAGCGGCCCCCCGGATTGCTGCCCGATATGACAAGCTGGACGCTTCTTTCCCCGCCTTCGTCTGTCGCGCCGCTGGCACTATTTTATTACTTTAACCAAATTTGTCGGTTTTTCAGGCAGAGTCTTACCCGTCGGAGATGCTCCTCTTGAATTTCCGCTTAATCCTGGCCGGGGATTCTTGGCAGCTGTGCAAAACTGGCCTCCAATTCGGCATCTGTGGGAATATAATCGCTCATCTCGCCGTCGTGAAATTTCTGGAAGGCCGTCATATCGAAATAGCCGGTGCCGGTCAGTCCGAAGACGATGGTCTTTGCCTCGCCGTTTTCCCTGCACTTTACAGCTTCGTCAATGGCAACCCGGATGGCATGGCTGCTTTCGGGGGCGGGTAAAATTCCCTCAATCCGGGCAAACTGTTCCGCTGCCTCAAAGACATCGGTCTGTTCTACGCTGCGGGCCTCCAGATAGCCGTCGTGGTACAGTTGAGAGAGAATGGCGCTCATGCCATGGTACCGCAGCCCGCCGGCATGGTTGGGGGAGGGGATAAAATTGCTGCCCAGCGTATACATCTTTGCCAGAGGGCAGACCTTGCCAGTATCGCAGAAATCGTAGGCAAACTTGCCGCGGGTGAAGCTGGGACAGGAGGCAGGCTCCACTGCGATGAATCGATAGTTCTGCTCCCCCCGCAGTTTTTCTCCCATAAACGGGGCGATCAAACCGCCCAGATTAGATCCGCCGCCAGCGCAGCCAATGATGATGTCGGGTTTGACACCGTATTGATCGAGGGCCACCTTGGTTTCCAGACCGATGACGGACTGATGCAGCAGCACCTGATTCAGGACGCTCCCCAGCACATAGCGGTAGCCGGGAGTGGAGGCGGCGACTTCTACGGCCTCGGAGATGGCGCAGCCCAGAGAGCCGGCGGTGCCGGGATGCTTCTTCAGAATGGCTCTGCCGATATCGGTAGTTTCGGAGGGACTGGGGGTCGCGGAAGCGCCATAGGTACGCATGACCTCCCGCCGGAAGGGCTTTTGCTCATAGGAGCACTTAACCATGAACACCTTGCAGTCCAGTCCGAAATACGCGCAGGCCATTGCCAGTGCCGTACCCCACTGCCCGGCGCCGGTTTCGGTCGTGACGCCTTTGAGCCCCTGCGTTTTGGCGTAGTAGGCCTGGGCAATGGCGGAATTCAGCTTATGACTTCCGGAAGTGTTGTTGCCCTCGAACTTATAGTAAATCTTGGCGGGCGTTTTTAGCTTTTCCTCCAGACGGTAGGCCCGAATCAGCGGGGAAGGGCGGTACATTGTGTAAAATTGCCGGATTTTTTCAGGAATGGGAATTTCACGATCGTCGTTATCCAGCTCCTGCCTGATTAGCTCATCGCAGAAAACCGGACGAAGTTCTTCAAATTTCATGGGCTTTCCGGTTCCTGGATTCAGCAGGGGGGCGGGTTTTATTCTCATATCCGCCCGGATATTGTACCAATTTTTGGGGATCTCATCCTCACTCAGATAGATTTTGTAGGGAATGTTACAGTCGGTTTTCATGATGATCTTCTCCTTTCAGATCTGTTCCCTCCAGGAAAAGAAAGAAAAAAAGACTTCTCTCCCAAAAGAGAACCATACTGTTCTCTTGGGACAAAAGCCTTACAAACTTCTGCGGTGCCACCCAAATTGGCGATAATTAAAAATTATTCGCCCGCTCATCGGTATGCCAACACATACCTCTCCTTGATAACGGGGGAAAAGCCCGTCGGTACTTAGTGGCCTTGCGGCGTTCAGTCCGCCCTCGGCAGTCCATTCGGCAAAATTGTTTCTGCTGCGCTCGCACCGCCGGCAGTTCTCTGGGAGAAACTTATTTTGCGTACTCGTCTGCGTCATCGGTTTTGTTCCTGTGAACTTGAACCTAATATAAACTTCTTTAAAAGCCGTTGTCAAGCATAAATTTTATTTTGTGAAATTTGCGGAAAGATTACAGTGGGGGAACCGCTGATTTAAGAGCGGTGACAGGGAATTTTCAAGGTTTGAATTTGAAATGGAACGGCTATCAAAATTGAAGAAAGTCCACTGAACGATCTGTCATGTCCGGCAGCCGACAACCCCCGCGCTGATTGGCCTGAGCCGGCATGTAGCGGTTCGC
>JBFLFX010000149.1:0-4012 GCA_041859815.1 Dysosmobacter sp.
CCTTGCCGTCCGATCCGACAAGGAGTGCGGCACGCTGTTTTATCTCGATCTGCCGACGCGCCGGGGAAAAGCCGGCGGGAAGGCAAATCCGGGAGAGATTGGCCGGTTCAGCGGCCGCCGGATCCTTCTCGCAATGGAGGATTCCCCCCTATCCCGCCAGATATTGGATTGGCTGCATAAACGCGAAATGTTTCCGGATACGGCAGACAGCGTCCCGGACGCCATCCGCCGGTTTGAGGGGAGCCGCGTCGGTTCTTATGATGCCGTTATCGCCCTGCAGGACGCCGAAACAATCCGCAGCCTGCGATCTGCCAAACAGCCGGATGCCGCAAAAATTCCAATTCTCACCCTGCTGCCCGATCCTTCCGGCGCAAAGATTTCCGACGCCTTCGACAGCGGCTGTTCCGTCTGCCTGCCGCTTCCCCTCTCCGCACCGGATCTGTTCAACGCGCTGGGGCTTCTGATACTGTAAGGGAATTGTCCCTTTCCCACGCGGCCGCATTCAATTGAAAATGCTCCGGCTTCACTGCTGAATGAACAAGTCCGGTAAAAACGGGCAGTGACAAAACGCCCCCTGATGTACGGCAATCACATCAGGGGGCACTGCTGTGAGTAAACGAAGTTGGACAAACTGAAACGCGGAGCGGTATTGCCCTCGCTTTGCCGCTTCGCTTAAATAAAAAATTTCTCCGCCCGCGGGGGATCTGTTGGGCTGTCCGCACCATCTGGGGCTGTTCATTCAACAGGGAAGCCGGAGCGTTTTTATAGCCGGTACAGGGCTTATTCCTAAAAAGGCGGGCGCATACACCCAGCCTGTTTTCCGTCCCGCCGCGCCGATTTTTCCGGAAAGAAACCAACTGTTTCCGCCAAGAGCCGGCGTGCGGGACAAACGCGATACCGTACCGCCCGCACACATCCCGTTTTTAAACAGAATCTCAAGTTTCTCTGCCGCCGAACAGATTTTGCAGGATCCGATCTGCCGTCATACGGGAAAAGCCGTCCGGGTCACGGATCGCGCCGGGAAGCCTCCAGCTGAATTTTCCCGCCCGCATGTCCTCCGCAATGGCGGTATAATCCGCATAGGGTTTGCATACAGCCGCATACCGCGCGCTCCACCGCGGGTAAAACCGCCGCATATAAAAGGCCGCAAGGCGATAGGCTTCACAGCTCCCGTCCCCGCCCACCGCGCTGATTTGCACACCGCCGCCGGGATTCCCGGTGACGCTGGGCGAGGGAGTAGAGTGCAGGATCACCAGACTGCCGTCCCCGCAAACGCCGAGGCAGATCCAGACGTGGCCGGCCATGCTGAAAATGTCCCCGGGTTGAAACATTCCCGGCGAAATTTTCCGCGTCCATGCCCCCCAGCCCCGCCGGGCAAAATTCCGTGCCATGCCGGAGGCGCTCTGCACATAACCGGGCAGACCGGATGCGTCGTGCATCAGGTTATACACTGCCCATCCCACGTAGCCGGAGCAGTCCAGCCCGGCCCAGCCGTATTCGTTCCAGCCGTTGTGGGGATACCAGCTCTTTGAAAAATCCGCGTCGTTCCGGTAGGAGTACCCCGCGTCCTGCCGCTGGAAAAATTCCGTCCAGCACCGGGAAAGCCCCAGCGAAACAGCGGCGCGGCCCGCGCCGTCATCCTGCCAGTTCCAGCCGCCGCCGTAGACATACAGCACGGCCCCCACCGGCGCCAGCGCCGTGGCGAGGAAATTTTTCAGCGTCCGCCGTCCGGGAATACCCCAGACAGGCGGACAATAGGTTTCCGCCGCCGCCATCAGGTAAACCCGGCGCGGTTTTCCGCAGGAAACTGTCAGGTAAACGCGGTCGCCCCGCTTCATTTTTGCCGGAAAGACCTCCGCTCCGCCGGGACGGCGGAAAATACGCTCCGCGGGGACGCCGGCCGCGGCTATCCGGGTTCCCTCCGAGGTCAAAATCGTACGCTCGTCCAGCGCGGCTCCAAGCCGCGCATTCACCGGCGGTTCCACCGCCGCAACGGTATCCCCGCAGAGGGCGATGCGGCAAATCCCGCCTTCCCGCAGCCTGTTCTGCAGGGCAAACCGACTGCAGCTCTCCACCGCGTACACCCGCTCCACGCCGTCTGTGGAAAAGCGGAAGCGGAACCGCTCCCTGTCCGCAGCTTTTACCGTTCCATAGCCCTGAACGCCCAGAAAGACGGCTTCCCGCCAGTTAATCGGCCTGTCCTCCAAACCAACCTCACCCCTTCGCCTCCGAAAGCTCCTGATACTTGAGAACTTCCCTGGTGCTGTCAAACTCACCGCTCAGCAGGCCGCGCTCTTCCGTCTCCGCTTCGCCGGACTGGTTGTCGTAGGGATCCGCACGCCAGTACGCCTCCGGCATATCGAACTGCGCCTGGAAACGGGTGTTGGACACCATGCGGTGCGGATCCAGATTGCCGAAATAATACCGCCAGCGCTCCTGCGCGCCGTCCCGGTACGCCGCGCCGCCGAAAGACGGATCGGCGTAAAGCCAGCCGAAGGGGGCAATGTAGAACTGCGCCCAGTCGTGGGAGCCGCAGGAATGCGGCTCCGCACGCCAGCCGCCCTGCATCCGCGCGGGGATGCCCGCCCTGCGGCAGAGCGTGATGAACAGCAGCGCCTGTACGCCGCAGTCCCCTCTTAGATTCCGCGCGCAGTATTCCGAAATATTTTCAATGCCAAAATACGCCCGCATATAAGAATAGCGGACATTTTTTGTGATGAACTCATAAAACCGCCGCGCCTTCTCCAGCGAATCGTCCGTTCCGGCGGACAGATCCCGCTCCAGCGCGCAAATCGTCGGCGTAAACAGAATGTGCGGCGGCACTTCTTCCGTATCAAAGGACGGCTGCCACAAATCCGGCACGGCACCCTCCAAATTGACATATCGCGCCGTCTGCACGTAGGAAAATTCCACAAAAAACGGGTGGTTTTCCTCCATGGCCTCCTCCCAGAATACCACGCGCTGCGGCGCGCTTTCGGGGGAAACCCGCGGGGGGGACGGTGAAATACGCTCGATTTTAATGCCGCTCTGGGTCTCACAGGCGCAGGGAATCGGCAGGTATACCCGAACCTTCCCGCCGGGAGAAAACGCGCCGTCCCGAATCCGCAACCGCACCCGGCAGCGAAACCGTGCGGAAAGGCCGCCCTGCGCCTTCATCTTGCGAATGGTCTCGTCCCGCAGTTCGCCGCCGCTCTGTCCGTCGGACGGCTCCCCATGCGGAAGATCCGTGCGCGCCGCAAAAGCGGCATCCGTTTTGCAAAGCGTCTCAAAAAATCTTTGAAAGTACCGTTTTTCTCCCTGGCAGTAAATCCAGTCAATTTGTGCGGCCTCTTCCAACTGCGAAAATTCCTGTGCCGAAAAGTCCGGAATATGTTCCCGCACAAGCGCAAGCGCCTCACCCCTCGTCAGCGGATAGTCCTCCGGCAGGCGGCGCAGCAGTTCTCTCTCCGCCGTCAGGCCGCAGCGGAATGTCTCCGGCAGATCCTTGTCCGCCAGCCGTTTGTCGATCAAGCGGATGGCGCCGTCGAAATCGCCGCGCGCCTTGCGTCGAAGGATTTCATCCGGAACCCCAACACCCAGCCAACGCAGATTTTCATTGATATTCACACCGATCCCCCCCTCCGGGTTTATTGGAATCCCCCTCATTCCATACGGAGTGAGGGGGACTTTTGAAAGCAGCCGTTTAATTGCGGGCCCTTGCTTACTTCGCCAGCTGATAGATGGCTTCCGCAAAAATCTGGGCGTTCTTGACCAGCCGATCGACTTCCATGAACTCGTTGGGCTGATGCTCGCGCACCTCGTCGCCCGGGAAAATGGGGCCGAAAGCCAAAATGTTCGGGATGGACTTTGCATAAGTGCCGCCGCCGATACTCTTCGCCTCCGCAGGCAGATTGGTTTTCTCATGATAGACTTTCAGCAGCTTTTTCACCAGCTCGCTGTCCGCGGGGATATACAGCGGGTTGCTGTGAACTTCCGACGTCTGCTTGTAGCCGGCATCCTCAAACGCCTTGCG
>JBFLFX010000150.1:0-3999 GCA_041859815.1 Dysosmobacter sp.
AAAATGCTTGACGGATATCGTCACAAAGAGTATGATGGACTGGTAACAAAATGTAACTTTTACGCTGGTTTACAAGATCTAAGGAGCGCAATCCATGAAAAACACACGAAAAAAAGTGGATCAGGGAGAAAAAAAGAAAAAGTCCTCCGGCGCAGCAGCCCGGCAACAGGCCCGGAGAGCGGCGGCCAGCGCCGCAGAGCGGCAGACAGCGGGAAAAGCGGCGCCTGCCGGTGTAAAGCGGCAATCGGAAAAAACAGCCGGGAGCGCGGAAAAGGGGAGGACACCGCGGAAGGCGGCGGCTTCTGCCAGCGCCGCAGAGCGGCAGATACCCGGGGCGGCCGGAAATGCGGGAAAGGGGGAGGCGCTGCAAAAAGCTGCGGCCGCCGCAGTTTCCTTTGCCCGCGCAGAAGTGGAAAAGCTGCGGCGCATGAAGCTTCGCTGGCGCCGCATTGTCTGTGAACACAGGGCACACCATTTTCCGGAGTCCGACAGGGGCATCGCGCAGTTTTTCCTTTTTGCCATGGGCATTTTGCCGCTGGCCGCGTCAGGGATCCGTGAGAAGGCGCAGTTCCGCCGCTCCAGGGCTGCGGCAAGTCAGCCCGGAAAGCTGCGCCTCTGGCTGGAGCATCGGAAGAGTCACCCGGCTGCATTTTTGGCTGTGGCCGGCTCGGTTGCCGCCGCCATTTTGTTTTTCTCTTTTTATACGTTCGGCACTACGGTTACCTATAAGGGGCGGGTGATTGCCACGACAACGTCTCCGCTGGCGGTGAAAAACGCCTGCTCCGATTTGGAAAAAGTCACGAAAAAGACGTTGGACAGTGATTATTCGCTGAACGTTGAGAAGCTGAAATATACAAGCAGGCTGATGTCCCGGAAGGACGTTGTGAATGCGGATTCCTTTGAAGAGACGCTGTCCGATAAAATCGGAAAAGTCACGTACGGCTATGCGCTGTATATCGACGGGGAAATGATTGGCGCGACGCCGTACAAAGGCGCGCTGGAGGAACTGCTTCAGCAGCTGAAGGACGGTGTGACGGATAAGAATACGATTTCCTGCGAGTTTCTTGAGGATGTGAAAATTAAAAGCGAATACGTGCCCAATGACAAGATTATGAATCTGGGCTACCTTGCCGAGACGCTGTACAGCACCAAGAAAAAGGAAGTCACCTACGAGGTCAGGCAGGGGGATACCTGGTCGGAGATTGCGGAGGCGCACGGCATGTCCTCCAAAGAGCTGCTGGCGATGAACCCGGGCTTTGACATCGACAAGCTGCAGGTGGGAGAAATTTTGACCCTCTCTGCCGCCGCGCCCTATCTGACGATGACGGTGACAGAGCGGGAAACCTACAAAGAGGCGATTCCCTTTGCGGTCAAGTATGTGGACAGCGCCTATCTTTATAAGGGCGACACCAAGGTGCTGTCTGCCGGCAGGGACGGCTCTGCGGACGTGGTGGCAAACGTCACTTACGTCAACGGCGAGGAAACTAAACGGAAGGTGCTGTCCTATGTTAAAAAGATTGCGCCCGTGACAGAAACACAGGCAACGGGAACAAAGGAGCGCCCCACATGGACGGCAACCGGAATGTTCCGCTGGCCGTGCTCCGGCAATGTGACCTCCAAATTTGGCTATCGCCATCTTTCTTACAGTTACGCCTCCACCTTCCACAAGGGCATTGACATCGCAAACCGCCGCGGCACGCCGATTTACGCAGCAGACGGCGGCACAGTCACTTACGCCGGATGGATGAGCGGCTACGGCTATCTGGTGATTATCAACCACGGCAACGGATTTGAGACGTATTACGGCCATAACAGCGATTTGCTGGTGTCCGTTGGACAGCATGTCTATCAGGGCCAGCAGATTGCGAAGATGGGATCCACCGGAAATTCCACCGGGAACCACTGCCATTTTGGCGTGTATTATAACGGTGTTCCCAAAAACCCTCTGAACTATCTGTAAAGGAATCAAGCAGGACGAAGCGGCCGCTTCGTCCTGCTTTTTTTCAAGCGATGGTCTCCAGATTCCACGAAAAGTTTCACATGGATTTCTGGAATGTCTTTGCCGGCTTGCGTCCTCTGGGGTTCGGCGCACCCTGTACTTTTTTCTTCCGTTCCCTCTTCAGAAGTTCGCGGGCTGGACAATATTCTGTAAGTCCCAATTTTCGTTCAATCATTTTTGCGCCATGCCGTGTGCAAGAAGTCCTCAAAAGGACATTTTTCCAACACCGCGCGGAAGGACACGGCTCTGGGCATATAGATAGCGGCTGTGCCAAACCGGACGGGGCGCTTCCTGCGGAAATTCCATCATTACAGGCTCTCAGTTCTCACCGATTATTTGGAACATTCTGGGAAAGGGCTTCTTCGATAGCCGGCTCCAGTTCCTCAGGCGTTTGGGTTGGCTCAAAGCGTTTCAGCACATGCCCGTCCCTTCCCACAAGGAACTTGGTGAAATTCCATTTGATCTCGTTTCCCTCCAGATTTTCCGGATAGTATTTTTCAACCACAGCCCGTATCTTTCTGCCGGACTCCTTCGATATTTCAAAGCCCTGGAAAGGCGCGCTGTTACTCAGGTATTGGAACAGCGGGTCCATCTGATCGCCCCGCACATTGATCTTGGAAAAGAGCGGGAATGTGACGCCATAATTCAACTGGCAGAAAGAAGAGATCTCCTCATTGCTGCCCGGTTCCTGAGCGAGAAATTGATTGGATGGAAACCCGAGAACAACCAGCCCCCGCTTCTTGTATTTCTGATAAAGTTTTTCCAGACCGCCGTATTGCGGCGTAAATCCGCATTTGCTCGCGGTATTCACAATCAGGAGAAGCTTTTTGGAATACTCCGAAAGAGAAACCTCCCTGCCACTGTTATCTTTTACCTGAAAATCATAAACGGTCATAAAACCGCCCCCCTTATATCATTCACATGATAAATTTACAAAAAACGATAGCGGATTTCAGGATAAATCCCGGGAAAAGATTCCCCCTCTGACGTTACAGCACCAGCGTCGGGGGAGCGTATACTCTCGCGGCAAGCTCTGAATCCAACAAATACAAGCTTTTAGCGTCGCTGCCAAACAAATCGTACCGCTTTACAATATCCTCTGTATTTTTCTCCTCCTCGCCCTGTTCCTTGACAAACCAATCCAGGAACTGCATGGTACGAAAATCTTTGATTTCATAGGCAGCCGTATAAAGAAGGTTGATAGATTTTGTCACCTGTTGTTCGTGCTCAAATGCAGTGTTCGCGGGCGTGCGAAAATCTTCAAAATGATTCTGCGGCGCCTTCACATCCTGCAGAACAACCCGCTCGTTGTTGTTGAGCAGATACTGGGTGAATAATAACGCGTGATCCCGCTCCTCCTGTGTCTGAACATAGAACCAGTTACCGAATCCGTTCAGACTCTGATCGGTATAGTAATCATAAATATCCAGATAGAGATAGGCGGAGTACCACTCCAAGTTGATTTGCTTATTCAGCAGGGAAACCAATTTCGGATCCAACATTCGGCTCATTCCCCTTTCCTTTGCAGATCTGCAGCCGGCTTAAAACCTGTGGTAAACTTCTCCCGTTGTACCGCAGACGGGGCAGTGCTCGGGAGGAACATCCAGAATCGTGTGCCCGCAGACGGGACAGACGTAGATTGCCGTCAAATCCAAATCTTTACCGGCCCTGACAGCCGCTAAAGCCCTGCCAAACAGCTCCGCGTGCTGCTTTTCAGCCTCCAGGGCAAAATGGAAAGAGCGCTGCGCGCCTCTCTCCTTCTGAAATTCGGCGGCGTTTAAATATACGGGATACATCTGTTCCACCTCATGCAGCTCGCCGTTGATGGCACCCTGAAGGTTATCCGCCGTTTTGTTTGTTCCAAAGACGCCGCCTGCCGTCACGGTCGCGTCGCCGGTGGCACCTCCGATTTCATGCATGTGATTGCCGGCATGAATCTGCTCGGCAAACGCCACGGCGCGGAACAGGCGGGCCACATTGGGAAATCCCTCTTTTTCGGC
>JBFLFX010000151.1:0-3980 GCA_041859815.1 Dysosmobacter sp.
CGGCCCTGCGGCTTGGGATTCCGATGATAATGTCCCTTGGAACCGGGACCAAACTGGACCCGACGCTGCTGCAGGTGACGGATATCTCCAAAACCTACGGCTGTCCGCTGGCGCGGGTGATGCGAAAGGAATTGCGGGCGCGCGGAATTCATCACCTTCCGGTCATTTTCAGTCCGGAGGAACCGCACGCCGTCGCGCAGCTGGAATCCCCGCCTCCCGGCCGGCGATCGGTTCCCGCCAGCAGTCCCTGGGTTCCGGCAGCGGCAGGTCTGCTGCTGGGCAGCGCAATTGTCCGGGATCTTATCCAAAATTGCAAAACAACCTCTTAAAATAAAATAGCAGCCGCTGTGCGGAACAAATCGACAGAATTTTTGCCGGTCTGTTCCGTTTTTTTCTGCCTTTTCTCATAATTTCCATGAAAAGTGAAAAAGTAGCAAAAATAGCTTGACAAACACCCTGCGGGGGTATATACAAAAAGGAGGTAAGATACCCCGGCAGGGTATTTAAAGGAGGGTTTCATGCGAAAGGAAAAATACGAAATTACCGGAATGCACTGCGCGGCGTGCAGCGCATCCGTTGAAAAGGTCACCCGCCGGCTTCCCGGCGTAGAGCGCAGCGACGTCAATCTGACCACCGGAATTATGGAAATTGTCTACGATGAAAAGCAGGTTTCCCGAGATCTGATCCGGGGGAAGGTTGAAAAAGCGGGTTTTGGAATTTCCCGCCGGGAAGAACATCCCGCAGAAAAGGCGGAGCGCGAAAGGGCGAAAAGGGCGGCAGATGCCGTTCAATCCCAGAAAAGCCGGCTGATCGGCGCGGCAATTTTTTCCGTGCTGCTGCTCTACGTTTCCATGGGACAAATGCTGCCGACTCCCCTGCCACTGCCCCGCTATTTTTCCATGGCGGAGCAGCCTCTGCGCTTCGCGCTTCTGGAACTGATTTTAACGCTGCCGATTCTGTATTTCGGGCGCAGCTATCTCATTGGGGGGTTTTCCGCCCTGTTTCACGGAAATCCCAATATGGATTCTCTGGTGGCCATCGGCAGCTGCTGCTCCTTTCTGTACAGTCTGGTCATGACGGCGCTGATTCCCGCATCGCCGCATCATGTACACCATCTTTATTATGAGTCCGCGGCAATCGTGCTGACGCTGATCATGCTGGGAAAATATTTTGAAGCCCGCAGCGTGCAGAAAACCAAGGGCGCGATTACCAAACTGATAGCGCTGAAGCCGGATACCGCTGTTCTGGCAGATTCCGGAAAAACCGTTCCCGCGTCCTCGCTGGCCCCCGGCGACGTCATTCTGGTAAAGCCCGGCGAGCGGATTGCGGCAGACGGCAAAGTAAGCCGCGGAAACGGCAGCGTCAACGAGGCCATGCTCACCGGGGAAAGTCTGCCGGTGGAAAAGGAGCCCGGCTGCACCGTCATCGGCGGCAGCATCAATCAGGACAGCGTGCTGTATGTGGAAGTCACCCGGATCGGGGAGGATTCCACGCTGGCGCAGATCATCCGCTTTGTGGAGGATGCGCAGGGCAAAAAAGCGCCCATTGCGAGAATTGCCGACAGGGTTGCCGGCGTCTTTGTGCCGGTGGTAATGGCCATTGCAACGGCTGCTGCAATCATCTGGCTGCTGCTGGGCGAGGACATCGGTTTTGCACTTCGTATCTTTACGTCGGTTCTGGTCATCGCCTGCCCGTGCGCGCTGGGGCTTGCAACCCCCACCGCCATCATGGTGGGAACCGGGCTGGGCGCCGCCAACGGCATTCTGATCCGCAGCGGCGAGGCCCTGGAGATCACACACAAAGTCAACACGGTGGTGCTGGACAAAACCGGAACCGTCACCCTGGGACAGCCCGCCGTGACGCACATCCTTCCCTGCGCCGGCAGGACGCAGAATGACCTGCTGGCCGCGGCCGCCGCCGCGGAGGCCGGCTCTGCGCACCCGCTGGCAAAGGCCGTCTGCGCCTATGCTGCCCAGCTTGGAATTCACGCCGACCAGAACATCGCAAGTCTGGAAAATATCTCCGGGCGCGGCATCCGGGCAACCCTGCGCGACGGGCGGACGCTGCTGGCGGGAAGCCGCCGCCTGATGGACGAAAGTCAGGTGGATACTGCTCCCCTGCTGGACGATGCGGAAAAACTGGCCGCCAGCGGGCACACCCTGCTGTACTTTGCGGAAAACGGAGTCGCCGCCGGGCTCATCGGCATGGCCGACCCCATCCGGGAATCCAGCCAGAAGGCCATTCTTGCCCTGAAAGCCTCCGGTATTCGCACGGTGCTGCTGACCGGCGACAACAGGGCCGCCGCAGAAAACATCGCCCGGCAGGCAAGCGTGGATCAGGTGATTGCCGAGGTCTTGCCCGGCGACAAGGCAAAAGTCGTGGAATCCCTGCAAAAAGAGGGCTCCGTGGTCATGATGGTAGGCGACGGCATCAACGATGCCCCCGCGCTGGCACAGGCCGACGTCGGCTGCGCCATCGGCAACGGCAGCGACATCGCCATCGAATCCGCGGATCTGATTCTGATGCGGAACGATCTTGCGGACGTTTCCCGGGCAATCCGGCTCAGCCGCCTGACCATCCGGGATATCAAGCAGAATCTGTTCTGGGCGTTCTGCTACAACTCCGTCTGCATTCCCGTCGCGGCGGGCGCGCTGTATCTCTCCTCCGGCATTCTGCTGACGCCGATGATTGCCGGCGCCGCCATGTCGATGAGCTCGCTGTGCGTCGTGGGCAACGCGCTGCGGCTTCGCACTAAAAAACTGTAAGGAGGCACCCAAATGGCGGACGATCAAAATCAGCGGAAAAAACTCTATTCCGAGGAAGAGGTCCTGCGGCAAGTCATGGATCCAAACGGCTGCAGCTGCCGGAAAAAACATCGCGGCGCCACGGAATACGGCGATTTAATCCGGCGCCTGAACCGGATTGAAGGGCAGATCCGCGGTATCCGGGGCATGGTGGAAAAAGACGCCTATTGCACGGATATTCTGACGCAGGTTTCCGCCGCGCAGGCCGCTCTGACTTCCTTTTCCAAAGAACTTCTGGGCAACCACATCCGCACCTGCGTGGTACGGGACGTTCAGGCTGGCAAGCTGGAAGTCATTGACGACTTAATGAATACCATTCAAAAAATGATGAAATAAAGAAGGAGACTGATGAAAATGACCAAAATTTCCGTACCGGATATGATGTGCGACAACTGCGTCCGCCGTATCACGGAAGCCCTGAATCGCGCGGGACTCAAATTCTCCGTTTCGCTGGAAAATAAAAATGTGGAGATTGAGGGCGGCGGCGATGCCGTGCAGACTGCACTGAGTGAAATTACAGACCTCGGATTTACGCCGGAAGTCCGCTGACAAAAAACAACAAATTTCCGCAAAACCCTGCGCCGCAATTTACGGCGCAGGGTTAATTTCCTGTCTTTTCCTGTTATCATTTGTAACTTTTTGTATTGTCTTTTACAAATAATGTTAAATCATTTCTATACTATTTTCTTGAAAGTGGTGTTAAGATCCCATGGATACCGCATATACTTGACATAAGTGGGTAATAGGTGTATACTTTAACCACTATTTCAAAATGTAACAAAAGTAACAGTTTGTTTTTGCCTGTCTCCTGTTTGAAAAAGCAGATGCATATTTTGAAAAATCGGTAAATGATACTGGAGGTGTTTGATTGTCTACCCACAAGTCCGTGGAAAAACTGCATGAGTTTTGGAAGCATCGCAAGATTCCGGTCTTTATGCTGGCCGCTGTCCTCTGCGTCAGCCTGTTTACAATGGGTCACGCCGACGCGCTGTATATTCTGACTGGAAATTCTGATTCTCCCGTTGTGCTGGACGAATCCGCCGATGAGGAAACCGTGAAAAATTTTTCCTCAAAGCTGGTTTATGTCGACAGGGAAAATTCCGGCTATGAGGTAACGCTCAAGGCCGGTCAGAATGTTACGGTCGATGACAACGGAGCTACCATAACGGCACTGGC
>JBFLFX010000152.1:0-3951 GCA_041859815.1 Dysosmobacter sp.
TTTTGAGCAGGAAGTGCTGCATAGGAGAGGTTCCGTGCTGGTCGGCTTTCATGCCGCCGGGTGCATTCCATGCAAAACGCTGATTTCCGCCGTGAAAACGCTTTCTGTCCGGCATCCGGAGCTGGCCATTGCATCGGTGGACATCCACAAAAGTCCGGCGCTGGCCCAGCGGTACCAGATCCTGACGCTTCCCACGCTTCTGCTGTTCCGGAACGGCAGGCTTACCGCCCGCGCCGTGGGCGCGAAAACGACATCCGCACTGGAGGAAATGATAAAATGAGCATTTTCAGTTTTATGAAAACTCAAACCGACATCAATGAGGGAATAGATCTCTTTCGCGCCGCGCCCGGCGCGGTTTTGCTGGATGTCCGTTCCAAGGAAGAATACACACAGGGACACATTCCCGGCAGCGTCAATCTGCCGCTGAACCGTCTCGCAGGAATCAAGCTGGAGAAGGATACGCCGCTGTTTGTTTACTGTCTCAGCGGCGCCCGCAGCGCCCGCGCCTGCGCGTGGCTGAAGAAGAACGGTTATTCGGCGGAGAATATCGGCGCCCTGACCGCCTATCGCGGCACCCTGGAAAAGTGAAATAATCGGCTGCGGAAGCGGACAGTCATGCTTCGGGAAACTCCCTGCCTCATATAGGCGATAGCTGAAACTACCTTTTGCAGGGGGGCCTCTGCATAGAACCGCCTGCCTAGAACATTTGAGGTGTCTTTGTGCTCGTGCCCCGGGGGACTGGGATGTCGGCTCTTCCGGGTGTAGCCCTTGATGCCCAGCCGCTGCATGGATTTCCACACCGACAAATCGCAAACGCTCCAGCCGGTTTGTAACAGCAGGGTATCTCGAATCCGGCGGTAGCCCAATGTTCCCATCCCTAATCCCTGTTTCTTTCCCCAGCCGTTTTGGGGATTCCCCAGATAATACCGTTTCACAATTGAAAGCTTTTCTTCTACACTGTGAAATGTGCATTCTTTCCGCATCTGCATCACCGCCTTTTCCGTATGATGCAGCAGAGATAGGAGACACGGTTTTTCGTGTCTCCTATTTTTGTACCATTTCACCTGCTTCCCTCCAAGCGGCTTTTTTACTGTGCCGAATCACGATTTGCACGGTATTTTCCCGGGGAAACAGCGGAATAGGCCCCGTGCCGGATTCCTGCTGCCGGACCGCCCCGCATCAATCTGTCACTGAAACATTCCCTATGCAGAAATGCTTACCCGGACGGCAATTCCACTTTTGCACAGCCGAGAACAGCCAGATCCTGTTCTCTTGCTTACTTTGCATTATTCGGGCAGAGAATCTTCGTACGCGCTGCGGCAATGGACTCCGCCGTTTGCAGCAGGCATTTATTTGTAGCGGCTCTGCGTCGTCCCGGCGGAGCCGCAAACCCAGCGCACGGCTGCCCGGCAAAATGCTTTGGAACCGGTGTTGATAGGTGCCCGGCGGCGCATCGCCGGATCCCGTGAGAAAAGTACGCCGTCCCGCAGCAGCACGGAAAGTCTGGCAACTGATGTCGGATCGCGGGATACACTGCCGGACGGGATCCTATGCGACGGTATTCCGCCGGCCACCGCGTTGTGACCCGCTGCAGCGTGCGGCGGATTGCAGCCGATCCGCCTCAGTATTCCATGGAATTTCCGCAATCTTCTAAAGATTGCATCCGCCATTCGGCAAAAACAAATGCTGGTTGCCGTCGTGAAATTTTAGATGACCTATAAAATTCATTCACTGTTATGAAATTTATCACAAAACCGATCAAAGCCATCGCAGGTGGGTTCCGCGCTGCTTCAGGGAAATAAGCTGGTCTTACTTTTCTTCCCTTCCATCATCGGTATGGGCATCCCAACGCCCATCCGGAGCTGAATCTACGCCGCGTAGGACATCAGGAGTTTTCCCTTCTCCCGCCGCTGAACTTTACGCCGCGCCCTCAATTATCTTCTTGCGGCGGAGGTCTCCCCTCTTGACGCCGCTCCCCGGGGAGAGAGCTTCGCGCTGCGGGTTTGAATTGGCAGTCCCATCACATTTTGCCCGATCAGTTCAGAGATTCACCTTGCACTGGTATCTCTATTGTTTTGCTGCGGTGAAATTATACCCCATCCAGCGCAGCCTCACGGCTCACAGTGTCTTGACAAACCGCTCTATTCGATCCAGTCCCTCTTTCAAATTCGCGTCGCTGTAGCAGTAGGACAGGCGCATATAGCCCTCCGTGCCGAAATAGCAGCCCGGCACCAGCGCCACTTTCCCCTCTTTCAGCATCCGAGTGCAGAACGTCAGGGAATCCATGCCAAAGCGGGCAATGGGGACAAACAGATAGAATGCGCCCTCGGGCTTCTGAGGCCGCAGCCCCATGGAGGTCAGCCGCCCGTAAACATAATCCCTGCGGCGGCGGAACAGCTCCCGGACACCGGAGGCATCCCAGCGCAGGGCTTCCTCGCAGGCTGGCTGAACAAACGACGCGGCGGATACCACCGCATACTGATGCACCAGCCGGATTTTCTCCCGCAGCGGTGCGTCCGCCATCAGGTAGCCGACCCGCCAGCCGGTCATGGCGTAGGGCTTGGAAAAGCTCTGGATAACAATGACGCGATCCCGCATATCCCGGTAAGCGGAAAAGCTCCGATAGTTTTCCGTATAGACCAGCTGACGGTAAACCTCGTCGCAGAGAACAAACACCGGTTTGTCCCGCAGCGTCTCATGAATGCCCTCCAGCGTCTCCCCGGAATACACGCAGCCGGTGGGATTGTTGGGGGAGGTCAGCACCACGGCCTTTGTCCGTTCCGTCACGGCGGCGGCAAACCGCTCTCTGGGAATCTGAAAGCCGTCTGCTTCCGTGGGCAGCAGCACCGGCACGGCGCGGCACAGCCGGACGATAGACTCGTACAAGCTGAAGGCCGGGGTGGGAATGATCACCTCGTCGCCGGGATTTAAAATCGTAAATAAGGCGGCATACAGCGCCTCTGTCGCACCGATAGTGACAATCACCTCATCCGGCGAATAGTCAAAGCCGTTCCGTCCCGCCTCAAAGCGCGCGATTGCCTCCCGCAGGGACTTTCGTCCGTTGTTCTCCGGATAATGGGTGTCATTCCGCGCCAGAGCGGAAACCGCCGCGGCCTTCACCGCCTCCGGCGTATTCTGATCCGGCTCCCCGATGGTCAGCAGCATCGCGCCGGGCGTCGCCTTCGCCAGCGCGGTAAATTGCCGGATCCCGGACGGCGCCATGCCCTCCAGCGCACGGTTCAGTGTCAGTTCCATGTCATCACGCTCCCTCTTTTATCGCTAAAAATTATATTCTGCCCGGAAGCGTCTTGTCAATCAATTCCGCCGGGAGAGTTGACATTTTTCCCGGAAGTTGATATGATCACGGCAAGACGAGAGAGAACAGGAGCCGGAGCAATGAACGATCAGGAATTTCTCAGCACTATCAACCGCAAGTATCTGGAGTGCTTCTGCCGCCGGGGACGGGACGGCTTTTTCGTCCGCTACGCCGACCCTGCGCTACCGGATATGTACTGCCATAACTTTCTCTTCCTGAAAAAGGCTGTGAATTCCCGGCTGCTGCTGAAAACACTGAACGAAAAAATGGACGCCGCCCGGGCGGCGGGGCAGAAATATTTCCGTCTGGAGTTGAAGGAAGATCCCGCCCTGCGGCCGGAAGCCTATCCGTCAGGCGGAGAAATCGGGCACAACGGAATCTATGTGCTGACACCCTGCCGCGCCGATGTGGAAAATTGGCCCTTTTCACCGGAGTTTTCCATCCGTGCCATGACGGCGCAGTCCGACGCAAAGGCACTGACGGAGGTACAGATGGACATGGCCTACGGCACGGAATTTTGCGAGCGCCGCGCAGAGCGAAAGACGCGCGTGTTTATCTCCGGCAGCGGCTGCCGGAACTTTCTTGCTTTCAGTGGGGAAGTACCCGCCGGTACCTGTGAGCTTTTTGAAAGCGGC
>JBFLFX010000153.1:0-3948 GCA_041859815.1 Dysosmobacter sp.
AGACTTCCGGCAGGTTGGATTTTACAGTGTCGGTATAAAACCCCCTGGTGCTGCCCGCCTGCTTGCAGGCGCCGTCAGACGTGTTGGTGACCAGATACGGCGGGCTGCTCATGGCCGCCGTGCGGTACATATCATACCGGCCCCGGTTTCCCCGGGCAAGCCCCCACTGCGCAAACGCCAGGCCGGCTACCGCCACCAGCGCGTAAGGTTCCGCCGCGGTGCGCCCGGCCAGTACAAAGCGGGTGGCACAGTCCGCCGCCGCCGCAAAAGCGGAGAGGGAGAGCATCAGTTCCCCGGAGAGGTGGCGATGCCGCAGTTTTGAAAAGCCGCGTGCGATGACGCCGCGGCAGAGAATCATCTGCGCGATCAGAAACGCCAGCATGACCCCCGTCCGCAGCGGGACGCTGTCGTGCCAGACGGGGACGGAGAATCCACGGTACTCTGCCGCCATGGGGATTGTCAGAATTACCGCCACCAGAAAAGCCGCGGGCAGCGGCGCGCGGTACCGGGCGGCGCTGTCCCCGCAGCGCTCCGCCATCTCGTCCAGAGGCTCCTCCGGACCGATGGTTTCCGGGGCGGGTTCCTCCTCCGCCCGTTTGGGGCTCTCCGGCGGATTCTGATAGAGCTGCTCGGTATCCTCCATGATTTTTCTTGAAAACAGCCCCCGGCGGCGCTTTTTTTCGGGCAGCAAAACTTCCTGCTGTTCCTCCATCACGGCGTCTACCGTCTGTCCCACCACGTCCTTCATGGAGACGGGGCGGGGGCTGCGGGGCAAATCCCCCCGGTCCGGGATGCGATTCTGAGCCGGACGGGCCGCTTCCTCTTCCGGAACGGGATCTTCTGCTGCTTCCGGTTTTGCCTCCGCCGCTGCGGATTTGAGAGTGCCGTTTTCCGGGCAGGCGGCTTCCGGCCGGGAGCCGGGAACGGTTTTCTCCCGCGCACCGGCTTTTGCGCAGGGCTGCGCAGGCACCGCGTTTTCCCTCGCGGCGCCCGAAGGGGATTCCGGGACGCTTCCCGGAATTGGCTCCGCCGGCGCGGGGGAGAGATCGCGGACCGGCTCCGCGTCCGCCCCTTTCTCCGGCTCCGCGCTCTCCTCCCGCTCCGCCTCTTTTTCCACATCCGCCCAGAGCTTTTGCGTCCGGCTCTCGCCGTATTCCGCCAGAATTTCTTCCAGCGAAAATTCATCGCCCGCGGGGACCTTGACATCGCCCGCGAGCCGCTTTGCATCATTCAGGAAATCATCGTATGAACTTTTTTGATTGTCTTTGGAAGTCATCCGTTATTCTCCTGCGATTTTCTTGATATTTTCCGCTCATCCGTTCAGCCGCTGACGCACCGCCTCATACAGCAGAACGGCCGCGGCGGCGGAAGCGTTCAGGGAATTGACCTTGCCCTTCAGCGGAATGCTGACCAGAAAGTCGCAGGTTTCCGTCACCAGCCGGGTCATGCCGAAGCCCTCGCTGCCGATGACGACGGCGGCGGGGCCGCGCAGATCCGCGTCGTACAGTCCGGTGGTGCCGGCGGCATCGGTTCCGAACACCCAGATTCCCCTTTCCTTCAGCTCTTTCAGCGTGGCGGCGATATTCGCCACCCGCGCTACGGGAATGTGCGCCACCGCGCCGGCGGAGGCCTTTGCCACGACTGCGGTCAGGCCTGCGCTGCGGCGTTTGGGGATAATCACGCCGTGAGCGCCCGCACACTCCGCCGTGCGGATAATCGCACCCAGATTGTGAGGATCGGAAATTTCGTCGCAGATCACCAACAGGGGCTTTTCCCCGCGATTCGCCGCGGCCCTCAGAATATCCGCCACCGAGGCGTACTCCCGTGCGGCGGCCAGCGCGATGACGCCCTGATGGGAGTGGGTGCGGCTCATGTTGTCCAGCTTGCGCCTGTCGGCGTCCACAACGACGATGCCCTTTGCCCGCGCTGTGGAGGCGATATGGCCCAGCGTTTTATCCGTGTCGCCCTTTTGCAGGAAAATTTTATCGATTGCTTCCCCCGCCCGCAGGGCCTCAATTACCGCGTTGCGCCCCTCAATCACGCCGTCCGATTCGGCGGTCAGCAGGTCTTTTTTTTCACTGTCCATGTATTTGCTCCTCAGGAAAAATTTTTCTGATTTAATTTCAGTTTTCAGTATAACATAGGGAAGAAACACAATAAAGTGAAATTCACAGAAAATTTATGAAAACGCGGGGAAGCGTTCTTGTGAGAAAACGTTTTGTGTGGTATAATCGCCGTACATCGAAATGTTCCGGCCTGCAGCACGGGCTGTTCTCCCTGAAAGGAGTTCCTACTCATGAGTCAAAATAATAACGGCAAAAATCAGAACGACAATCGAAATAACAACTGGCACGGAATCCTGTCCCTCATCGGCTGGGCGCTGCTGCTCACGGTGATTATCAGTTATGCCGGAAGCTATATGAACAGCGCTACGCAGAAATCCTCTTCCGTGGAAATTCAGTACAGCGAATTTATTAAACTTGTCAAAAAAGGCGAGATAAAAAAAGTCGAGTTTAATTCCGACAAGGGGCTGATTATGATCACGCCCGTCAAGGGATATACTTACAAAGCCAGCGACGGAAAATCCTACTCCAAAGACTATCAGATGTACACCTCAAGCCTGACGGACGAGACGCTGATTCCCCTGCTGGAGAAGCACAATGTTGCGTTCTCCGATCCGTATACGCCGCCGCTGTCCCCGGTGCTGACTTTCCTGATCTCCTATATTCTGCCCTTTGTGATTATCATGCTCCTCTTCTCCCTGATTATGAACTGGGCCGCGAAAAAGGGCGGCATGGGCGGCATGGGCGGTATGGGCGGAATCGGCGGCGTGGGCAAGTCAAACGCCAAGGTTTATATGGAAAAATCCACCGGCGTGACCTTCCGGGATGTCGCCGGGCAGGACGAGGCCAAGGAATCGCTGACAGAAATTATTGATTTTCTTCACAATCCCCAGAAATACACGGAGATTGGCGCAAAGCTGCCAAAGGGCGCGCTGCTGGTCGGCCCTCCGGGCACCGGCAAAACACTGCTGGCAAAAGCTGTGGCGGGCGAGGCAAAGGTTCCGTTCTTCTCTATCTCCGGATCCGACTTTGTGGAGATGTTTGTGGGCGTCGGCGCATCCCGCGTCCGCGATCTCTTTAAGGAGGCCGCCAAGGTGGCTCCCTGCATCATTTTCATCGACGAAATCGATACCATCGGCAAGAGCCGTGACGGTGGAAAGTTCGGCGGAAACGACGAGCGCGAACAGACGCTGAACCAGCTTTTGGCGGAACTGGACGGCTTTGATCCCACCAAGGGCGTCATTGTTCTGGCTGCGACCAACCGCCCCGAAGTGCTGGATCCCGCGCTGCTGCGCCCCGGCCGGTTTGACCGCCGCATCACTGTGGATCGCCCGAATCTGGCGGGCCGCATCGCAACACTTCAGGTGCATACCCGCAACATCTGCCTTTCGGAGGATGTGGATCTCCGTAAGGTGGCCCTGGCCACCGCTGGCTGCGTCGGCGCGGATTTGGCGAACCTTGTCAACGAGGCGGCGCTGCGCGCGGTGCGTCTGGGCCGCAAGACCGTCCGGCAGGAGGATCTGCTGGCGGCGTTTGAGCTGGTCATTGCCGGCACGGAAAAGAAGGGTTCCGTTCTCACGGAATTCGAGAAAAAACTGGTGGCCTACCACGAGGTCGGCCACGCGATGGTCGCTTACAAACAGAAGAATACCGAGCCGGTGCAGAAAATCACCATTGTGCCGCATACGCAGGGTTCTCTGGGTTATACGCTGCTGATGCCCGAGGAGGACAAGACCGAGCTCCGCACGAGAGATGAGCTGCTGGCGAAGATTACCGTTTCCATGGGTGGCCGGGCGGCGGAAGAAGTGGTGCTGCACACCATGACAAACGGTGCATCCCAGGACATTCAGGACGCAACCCAGATTGCCCGCAACATGGTTGCCAT
>JBFLFX010000154.1:0-3761 GCA_041859815.1 Dysosmobacter sp.
GTAATACGGATACTCGCTGTTGGTGTTGATGACCGCCACCTTTTCCCAGGCCGCCAGCTGCGCCTCCCGGTCATTGCTGTCCTCCAGGGAAAACGCCTCCCGCAGGCTACGGCCGTAGGCGGTGGGGGCAAATTCCTGTAACGTGTTCTTCTGGGCGTCCAGCACATAAATCCGGTCCTCCACCGATTCAAAGGCCACCGGCTCACTGAAGGTTCCCTTTTGCTCCCCGATTCCGCCGAAAACGCCGATCAGCTTGCCGGAAAAGGTATACTGATAAATACGGCTGCGTCCGCTGTCCAGTAAATGAAGGAAGCCCCGGCTGTCCACCTCAATATCCGTAAAACAGGTCGGCGCCTTCGTCAGCTTGGAGGACACCGTATCCCGTTCAAATTCCCCGAATTTGATATCGCTTTTGAGAATGTTGGTTCCTTTATAATTCAGGCATTGCACGATACCGCCGGTCGCCGAAGACAGCTTAACCGATTTCACCGTGTAAACCAGTCCCTCGTCGTCAATCGACATGTTGTTGAAAATCGTGGGCGTTATCTGGGCGCGCGCCTGCCTCTGCTCCTTTGTCAGGAATCGGCTGAGGAAGTAGGCCTTCAGCACATCGGCCGTCACCGTCACCTTATTGCTGCCGTAGAAGCTCACGAATTCGCCGGATCGGGTAAAGGTGAGGATCCCCAGATTGATGCTGGGAGCAATCGCATACACCTTGCCGTTGCGGTTCACCGCGACCTTTTCCACATCAAAAGGAGCCGAGGTGTCAACCAGCGCCCCGTCCGGGCGGGTGATACTCCGCAGCAGACAAAGCTGCGTATCAAAAACCAGAATACGGCACTCGGCCGTGTCGGCAATGTACAAATTGCCATCCGTATCAAAAGCCATGCCCTTCGCACCGGCAAAGGTCAGGCGGTTTCCCTGCGCATCGTGAAAGCTGTCAAGAACCCGCTCCAGTGCCGTTGTATGTCCGTTCAGCACCAGAATACGGGAATTGCCGCCGTCCAGTATGTACAGCCTGCCGTTGTAATAGGTTAAATCCGAGGGGGCGTTCAGATCCTCCTTCAGACCCCAGCCGCCGCAGTCATAGACGCCGGATACCGCATACGCCGCCGGTGCCGCGTGGGAAGCGCCGTAGCTGTCATATTCATATCCGCCGTAGGGAGACAGCGCCAGTGCTTCCGCACATACCGGCAACGGCAGCGCCAAAAGCAGGACGGCCGCGGTTATTGATGCAGCCCACCGTATCATTTTCCCGTTTTTCATCGCTTCGCCCTTTCTGAAAATCACGGCAACCGTTTTTGTTTGCGCTCAGAAACACCAACCACCGGCAATACGCGGGCAAGGCGGGTTCTTTCATATTTTCTATTATACTCCCTGCCGGCAGCATTACCATGTGAAATATTGCTCTGAAAACATGATATATATAGAATAATTGCTTTGTTTTATTCTTTTCCTTTTTTTTGACGCTTTTTTCGGGACATTTGTTTGTTTTGTTTAAAAAGAACGAAACAAAAAAGAAACTTATTTGCAATAGTAATATATATTTTAAATAATTCTTCCTGTTTTTATTAATTTATGTTGCGGATTTCCTTCTTTTGTTATTGTGTACGTTGCGTGAAATTTCTAATTTATGTTTGAAAATTGCTTACCCCCTGCCGTAATCTGGCCGGGGCATCAGCCCGGCCTTTTCCCTTGCAGGACGGCTCCGATCGTCTCTCCGATTACCTTTGCCATGCACATGAAGCCCAGATCGTTTGGATGGCAGTTGTCAACGGTACCACTGTCCCCGCCGAACCGTTCCATAATCCGACTTCCGTCAATGAAGTACACGTTTCTGTCACCCTGCTCCACGGCCTGACGGCAGGTGCTCTCTATAATCTCGCGCCGCCGGATTTCCTCCGCGCTCAGATGCACGTTGGGGCGCGACACCATGATCACCGGAAGCCCGGGATGCTGTTTCCGGATCCGTTCGAACATCGGCCGGTGTGTCCGCTGCAGATGCTCCGGATCCGGCGCGTTATGATCGTAGTCGAACACAAAGGCCGACATCGTGAGCGATGCGATATAGTCCGCCACGACCTGCTCCCCTCTGGCGCTTCCGTTAAAGCCCAGATTGACGTGGTCGCAGTCCCACTCGCGGGAAATGATGTTCTCATAGGCGTTGCCCGGCCGCGAAGCGCACGCGCCCTGCGTGATGGACGAGCCGTAATACACCACCGGCACGGAATATCGGTAGCCCGCGCACGGCTTCACCGCCGCGCCGTGCCGCAGACCAACGCTCAGCTGCGCCACGTTGCTGTACAGCGGGAAATGGATCGTCACCGTATGCTCGCCCTGCGTCGGCAGGAAAAGAGCGGCACTGTACCCGTCCTGCATATCGAGCGGCGGCATGAAGGTGCCGGCGTACCGGTCGTCCGTATACAGGTCGAAGCCCGCGCTGCCGCTGAACGTGAACTTCGGCATCCGCCTGATGAACGGCATGACGGCGCGGATATGAATTTCCGGCGAATCCGTCACAAATCTCAGCCGCCCGCCGGCGGTGTTCCGGCTGAACTCGCGGACGCTGTCGCTGACTGCCCGCGCCGCCGCGTCCGGCATCCGTTTGAAGCACGGTACGTCCTCGTCGGGAGGCAGCAGGCCGAACACCCGGAACGGGCGTTGACGGCAGTCATAGTAATCCAGCCCTTCCTCCTCCTGATGGGGAATGGCAAAACCGGTGTCCTTCTTTTCGATGTTCATGGTAACCTCTCTCTTATACGCCGGTCAGCGGACGGCCGCTTTTTCCTTTTGCCCGGTACGGATATCGTTGAGCAGCACGGCGTCAATGCCCATACGCTCCCACTTTTCCATGTTTTCCGGATCGGTATACCCCACGGGGAGATCAACGGTAATCCAGCCGGCCATAACCCACACCTTTTTGCCGAGCGCCTGAATCTGGTTGACCCGTTCCTGCGTGACCCACGGCTCCCAGAGGCGGATGTAATCGGCGCCCGCCGACGCGAAGTCGTTGATGTAACCAGTCTCGTTCTCGTCTATGAAACCCAGCACCCTCATACGTTCGTTGCGGGTCTTGATCATCCGCGCCTCGCGCGCGTCACAGACGCCCATAACCACTTTATCCGTATATCCGTAGTTTTCGATTTCGTCCATGATGTCATAGACGCGTTCGCCGCCCTGCTTCACATGGAGCAGCAATTGGGAAATGCTGCTGCGCATATAGTCGGCAAGAGTATGGGACGGATAGGCCGGAGCGTCCTTGTGACGCATCGTCAGAAACTCCTGCCCCGTCATTTCGCTGATGTTTTTGTTCACCCCGAATACATAGCCCGCATGATCGTCATGCGAAATGGCTAGCATACCGTCCTTCGTAAAGCGGACGTCGATTTCAACGAAATCTGCGCCGTCCTCCATGGCCTGCCGTGCCGATACTATCGTTTGCCCCGGATACCGGACGGGGCCGCTTCTGTGTGCGATTCTCAGCATGTTTTTCACGCTCCTCTCTTTTTACAAGTGTATCACAACTTTCTCTTGATTGTAATGCGGAATATTGCTATAATTACAGAGAAATATCGAAATCCTGCTCACTTCCCGTTTTCGAAAAGGAGGCTGTCCGCTTATGTACAGTATGTCCAATGGCACCATGCAGGAACAAGCCGAGCAGTATAGTGGCTCGGTTGTCAAGACAAAAAAATCAGGCAAAGTTAATGAACCAGATATTACCGCTGACTTCATGCCTTACGACCGCATAATTGCCCGTC
>JBFLFX010000155.1:0-3723 GCA_041859815.1 Dysosmobacter sp.
CGGCTTCCGCCGCCGCCGCGGCCCGGTTCAATCTGAATTGGGACAGGAACTTGACAGCCGTCTGGGAACAGAGGATTTTTGCCTCCGGCCAGCGCAGCAAAACCAAATCCAGCGTCGCGCCGTGATCCGGTTCCAAGTGATCCACCACAATATAGTCCAGCGGGCGGCCGGCCAGCAAAGATTCCACATTCTCCACCAGCTGCCGGCCGGCGGACCAGTCCGTCGCATCAAACAAGACCGTCTTTTCATCCAGCAGCAGATAGGCATTATATGAAATGCCGCTGGGGATCGGATGAATGTTTTCAAAAAGAGCCAAACGGCGGTCGTCCCCGCCGACCCAATACAGGTCGTCAGTGATTTTACGGGTGCAGTGCATGATAATTCCTCCCTATGTGAGATTAATCTGTATTCGTGAAGATATTATCATATTGCCTCAAAAAATACAAGAAATTCCCCAAAAATCCCGTTACAGCTGCTGCGGCTCGCCTAACAGCTGCACCGCCGCGCCGTTGATCAGCCGATCCGCCATATCCAGCAGGTCTTTCTTGGAAATTCCCATATTGGTGTCAAACCAGCGGCGAATCAGCCCGATAGTGCCGTAAGCCGCGAAATTCATCAGGTACTCCATCCGCTCCTTAGGCGCGTTCAGCCAGCGCCGGCAGATCAGCTCGGAGCCGTTGCGGTAAATCAGCTGATGCAGTTTTCCGATAAAATCACTGCTGGCATTATTGCCGAACAGAGATTCGCACACATTTCTGTGCTCCACAATGTAATCCAGCAACGGGCTGAAAATCGGTTTCAGGGTGTTGACGCCCTTGATTTCCTCCCGGTGTTCGTCGATTACCTCCTGCGCATCTTTCAGAACGTCCTCCTCCAGATTGTGCAGCAGGTCGTAGGTGTCCGTGTAGTGCAGGTAAAAGGTTCCCCGGTTCATGTCCATTCTGTCCGTAATGTCTCTCACGGAAATATCGGAGAACTTTTTTTCGCGGAGCAGCTCGGACAGCCCCTGTTTCAACAGCCGCCGGGACCGGCGCGCGCGGCGGTCATCAGAATGATTCAGCATTTCCACATCCTCCTTCGTTGGTCATCTTTTATGCGGGATTCCCCGTCCCCGGCGCACCCGTGAAAACGATCGCCCGGCTCTCTTTAAAATATAGACATAGAATACAATATGTCAGTTGACAATTCAACATTATGTTATTATAATCATCTTTGTTCTATAAATCAACAGTAATCTAATATAGTACAACTGTCTATAATTTTTTCAGGAGGCCATGCATATGAAACACAGAATCGGTCCGGGAAGCGGACGGTCCGCCGGACGCTGGACGCGGATTACCGCCTTGGCCGCGGCAGCCGCGCTTCTCTTCACCGCAGTCCCCCCGGCGGTCGCCGCTGAAAACCGGGACGGCGTCACCCCCGCCTGCGACGAAGCCTACTATGCCACGACGGACTATTACGGCAACCTCTCCAACGGCAGCGTGGTAAAAAGCTACGCCATGAACGGGAAATCCAGGATTACAGACTATGGTACATACAAAAAGGTAACGAACCTGACGGACGACACCAAGGCGCAAAGATCCGGCAGCAAGACCACATTCAATTTTGGTAAGGATGTTCCCGATCACTTCTACTTTGAGGGAGAGACCCGCCAGCCCTTTGACGATTTGCCTTGGAAGCTCTCTTTAACCTATAAGCTCAACGGCGTGCCCATCAAGGCAAACAAGCTGAAGGGCAAGAGCGGCATGGTGGAAATCAGCCTTAACATGGTTCCCAACAAGAACGCCAGCGAATACGCGCGGAATAACTATACGTTAGAAACCATGACCGCGTTTAACCAAAACGACATTCTGTCCCTGAAAGCCGACGGCGCGCAGGTACAACTGGTGGGCAATCTCCGTATGGTACTGTTCGTGGCACTGCCCGGCGAAGAACAGCATGTCTCCATTCAGGTCGGCACCGACGACTTCCAGTTCGACGGCATGACCTATCTGATGGTGCCTGCCACGCTCTCCCAGCTCAAGCAGATTGCGGAGCTGAAAGAAAAAAAGAGCCAGATGGAGACCGATTATCAAAAGCTGAACAGCAGCTTCGACACGCTGCTCAGCTCCGTCAACAACATGAGCTCCAGCCTGAACAGCGCCGCCGACGGAATGGACGCGATGAGTTCCGCCGTCGGATCCACGTCCGCCGGCACCGACGCGCTGTACACCCAGACGGATCTTCTCAAGGCGGATCTGGGCAAGATCGCCGACGCGCTGGAACCCGTGGCGGGCCAGATGGAAGAGAACGCCAAGGCGCTGGCGGAAACCCAGAAATCCGCCCAGAAGCTGGCGGACGCCGCCGTCTCCCTGAAGTCCGAGCTGAAAGACATCCGCACGGATCTCACGAAGCTGCAAAACGATGGCAAAGGCCTCAAGGCGCTGGTCACCGACACCGCCGCGCTGAAGAGCAATCTGACGACATTGCGAGCCGCGCTGGCAAATATTCAGACCATACAAAGCGGCTCACTGGGCAGCATGAACAGCAATACACTGACACAGGTGACCAATCTGGGAAATATTTATAATCTTGCCAAAGCCGGGGACGAGACGAATTTTCTGATCGCAATGTTCGTCCTCAGCGGATACTCTCAGACGCAGGCCACGCAAATGGTCACCGCCTGCAAAACGGGAGGAGAAGCTGCGGCAAAGGCAATTGATCCGACCGGCACGCTCTGGGCAAAATACCAAAGCCTTGAAGCCCTGTATGTGGGAATCCATGCCGGATCCGTTACCTTTGAGCAGTTCTGCAACCAAATTCTGCTCTCCCAGGGATACAGCGCATCCAGCGCGGCGTCCACCGCCAAGCAGATGGATCGGATTTGGACTATATACAACGGCACCAATCCCGCCGATCGCGCCACTCTGGAAATGATGATGGGGGACCTGGGTCCTACTTTGAATACGAACGTGTCCAACGCCAACGCCGCAATTTCCAATCTGGTGTCCGCGTCTTCCACCTTGCTTTACAATCTGGAAAACCTATGCGATGAGCTTTCTTCTTTAAACACCGCGCTGGATGACGCGGGTTCTACAGCGGAGGTCATCAAGACCGCCGCCGACAAGGCCGACACCATTCTCGACGCGGTAGACAGCCTGAGCCAAACCGCCAACAGCTATCTTCCCACCGCGCAGAAGAGCCTGAAAACCATCGGTACCCTGAGCACCGGCAGCGCCAAGGCCATACACGACACCGCCAGCCTGATCAGCGCCATGGAGGGCTATGCCAAACAGAACGGCACGAAGCTCACCGGAGGAGCAAAAAAATCGCTGAACGCGCTGTCCGCAACACTGCGAAACGCCGCGTCCAGCCTGGGCGTCACCGGATCCGTCAAAGTCGCTAAGGACGACATCAACGGTATCATCACAGACACCTGGAAAAAGTACACCGGCCAGGTAAACAATCTGCTGAACATGGATGCCGGCGCTTCCGCCGAGTCTCTGACCTCCGACGAAAACGCCGCTCCCGAGAGCGTGCAGGTGCTGATTCGCACCCATGAAATCAAAACCTCCGATCAGACCAGCAATTCTGAGAAAGAGAAATCCACCGACAAGGGTACGTTCTGGAGCCGTCTGGCGGGCGTCTTTACCGGGCTCTGGAAAGACATCACCGGCAAATCCGACAGCTGAACCTCACTAGCCTATAAGAAACGGAAGGTGTTCCGATTTGATTAAAAAACTT
>JBFLFX010000156.1:0-3592 GCA_041859815.1 Dysosmobacter sp.
CAGGAACAGTCCCGCTGCCAGAAAAGCGCCAAATAAAAAGAGTAATCCCTTCATTCAACGTCACCTCCGGTACTCGATAGGCTTGGTCAGCCGGATTACGCGGGCCGCCGACAGGAAGATCAGGGCGGCGGTCACCGCCAGAATGACCTGCCCCGGCACCGTGTGCATCAGGATGGCGTACCAGTCTTTATTCAGAGCGTACATCAGCGGAATATTGCTGATCACGAACACCACCATGACGATAAATTCCTTCCTCGGCTCCGCTGCGAGAGCGTCCAACTCGCCGTTGACGATCCTCACGTCGCTGAGCTTGGAAACGATGGGCGTAAGCGTGCTTTTCAGACTCCGGTCGTACTGGCAGTCGGCCACTGCATCGCACCATTCCCGGAACACATCGTTATCAATTCTGGTACGGAGCTTTTTCAGCGCCGCGTCCACATCGGGGTTCACCATTTTGACCTGCAGCAAAAACTCCCGAAACACGTTTTGAACGGGCGGGTTCAGGTAGTGGAGATTTTCCTCCACCGCCGTCAAAATGTCCTCGTTTCTCAGGTATGCCGTGGTTATGACGGACAGCGCCGTTTCCAGCTCGGCGGCGACATCCTTTTTAAAGTGGCTCGCCGTCAGCCGGATGTACCAGAAGGGAAAGAACAGAAAACCCACGGCCATCACCGGAGCCAGAAAAAAGTTGCCCATCACAATGGCGATGGACGCGCCGATGGCAAACAGCAGCAGCGAACAGGCACAGGCAGTCGGGAACCGGCTGCTCCTGCCGGTCATGGCGAGGATGTCCTTCGCCTCGATCAGTTCCCTGCGAAAAAATGATGGCTTTTTCCGATGGGCCGCCTCGTTGATTTCCTCCCGGATACTTTTGGGGCGGTTCTGGAGAAACCCGAACAGCCCGTTTGTAAACTCCATCGGGGTAAGGCGCAATAAAAGAAAAAAGCCGGTAATCATTCCGGCGCAAGCAATCAGTTGTATCCATGTCATGCGGGACGCCTCCTTTCTTGATTGGTCTTAAGTCTGTCGATAGCTTCCTGCGGCATGCCATTTTCCAGAAACCGCCTGCACAGGCTGTCGGAGATCCGGCTGACCGACTCATGATACCCGTTGATGATAAACTCATCCCCGTCCAGCCGGTTCTCCGTGATATTGTAATGAAACAGAGTGTGAAAGCTGCGGGTACCGTCCGGCAGAATTTCGCATTCCATGATCTCCATCATTTTCCTCTGCTTGTTCTCAAGCTGTTTGGTGAACACCACAATGGGGAATGCCTCGGTTACCAAATCCATGAGAGTGCTGTCGGCCATGTCGTACTTCCGTTTGCACAGGGTAGCCATGCGGCGGTAGGTGGCCTCGCAGCTATTGGAATGAATGGTGGTCAGCACCGTATGCCCGGTACGGGCGGCCTCCTGCGCGGCGTAGGCTTCGGAGCTTCTCATCTCCCCGACGCAAATGACCTCCGGGTTAAAGCGGAGCGCCATGTCGAGGAGCGAATCCTGATCGATGTTCTGCCGCTCGTTTTCGCTGTCGCGGGTGATGGTGTGTATAACGCGGTTTTGGACCTTGCCGTTTTTCTCCCGGACGAGGGAAAGCTCCCGGCTGCCGCTTTCAATGGTGAAGATCCGTTTCGTATCCGGAACAGTGGCCAGAAGCCAACCCGCCACGGTGGTTTTTCCGGAGCCGGTGGCCCCGGCCACGCAGACGGAAATCCCGTAGCGCACGCATTCGGTGAGAAAATCCAGCATTTCAGCCGTCGCCGTGCCTTCCTTGATGAAGTCCTCTTTTCGCATGTTTTGGGGATTGACAATCCGGATGCTTGCCGCGACGCCCACGTCCTCGTCCACCAGCGGGGTTTTCATGGCGGCGATCCGGATGTTTTTACTGAGGTGACCGAGGACGGCGGGACTGGCGTTGTCCAGCACCATGCCCGACACATGCAGCATCCGGCGCACCACGTTAACGGCGTGTTCCGGCGAGTCGAAATGTTCCGCGAGCTTTTCGTCCCTACCGCCGCTGTACTGGATTTCAATATCCCGCCAGCTGTTGATGTCGATTTCCTCGATTCCGGTGCCGAAAATGTATTTGGTGAGGAAGGAAAACTCGGCCATTTCCGTATACAGGGCATCCACAAGCTGTTCTCCGGTCATGCCCTTGACCGCAATGCGGTTATCCTGCACATATTTGGCGATGTACCGTTTCACCTGAGCCTTCACCTCGCCGGTGCCGCCTTCCACGATGAGGGTGGAATATTTTCCGGAGATGTACTCCTGCACCTGACGCAGGACCGAGTCGAAATTCTGCGCGCCCTCCTGCGGCGAGAAAAACAGATCATGGGTGCGCAGAGCCTTAGTTTCCATGAGCGTATCCGGGCTTATCGGCCCGCGTTCTGACAGCTTCATACGCCAAACACCTCCATGGATATTTTTTTGATTTCTTTGCGGAATCCCCGGCTGTCTTTCAGACACAGTTCCTGAAACAGATCCCCGGAGAGGGCCTGATTGAAAAGCTCGTCGGAATGGGGAATCTGAAACGCAACGCTGCCCAGAACCTGTTCCACATGCTCGCTGGCTTCGCTGCTTTTGACATTGCTTGCCGCTTTGTACTGTTTGTCCGCGTCCCATTTCTTGTCTTTCAGGAGGGGAAGCTGGCTGGAAAGGTAGCTGACGGATTTTAGATCGCAGTTGACCAGCCGCAGCACGGAATCCGCCGCCATGAGGGATACCGCCGAGAGAATGTCGTTTGCGATATAACTTCCGCAGTCGATGACGACATACGGGGCGATGTCCCGCAGATGGTCAATCAGTTCCGACGCCTGCGCCGCGCTGTACGGCGGATAGGTATACTCGTTTTCGCCTTTCCTCATCCCGAGGAGGGTGAGATGGCTGATTTTTTTGTGAACGACGCAATTGTTCTGGATAAGAGAGTCGGTCACATGGGTTGCCGCCAGAATGCTGCCAAGGGACTTTTCACATTCCAGATCCGAGGGCGGACAGATGCAGGGCAGCATGGGCGCGGTCATGTCGCACAGCAGCAGCGCCACATTCTTTTTTTGGTCGGCCAGATGCTTTGCCAGCTTGACCGACACAGTTGTTTTGCCGGAACCGGGGCTGCCCCACACGGCCAGCACCTGATTTTTACTTTCCGGCTCCGGCGCGGGTTCTCCGGTCTGGCGGCTAAAAATGCCGGTTTTGATGAAATTCAGCATTTAATCGGCCCCCTGCCCCGTAGCGGAAGAACCGGTATCCGAAGAAACCTCGCTTTCCGTTTTTTCTCCTGTTGATTCTTCCGGGTACAGCTTGGCCAGCGCGTCGTCCTGCGCCTTGAGGAACTCGTCGGCATTTTCCTTATCGCCGCGATAGACGAGGGACAGGTGCATCGTGCCGTCCGCTTCCAGCATGGCGAGAATTTTGCTCTGCTCCGGAGTGGCCAGAAGAGTGACCGTGCTTGGCAGGCTCTTTTCATCATCTGACGATTTTTCATTGCTGCTTTCCGTATCCGTGTCATAGCCGGTGCTTGCGGTAACGGCGATAACCTCCACATATTGCAGCTCCGGAGGGATGACGGTCGCGCCCTGCTTTTTGTAATCCGG
>JBFLFX010000157.1:0-3532 GCA_041859815.1 Dysosmobacter sp.
CCCGTGTCGCCTTCGTGATGGACAGGCTTCTGCGGAAAATCGGCCTGTCCGGCCGAAGCTTCGTTCCGATGCTGATAGGCTTCGGCTGCTCCGTCCCCGCCATCATGGCCACCCGTACCGTCTCCTCCGACCGCGATCGGAAAATGACGATCTTGCTGACGCCTTATATGAGCTGCTCGGCAAAAATTCCTATTTACGCGGTGTTCACCGCCGCCTTCTTTCCCAAACACGGCGGGCTGGTGATGATTGGTCTTTACGTCACCGGCATTGTGCTGGGCATTCTGGTGGCACTGGTGCTGAAGGGCACCGCCTTCAAGGGCAACCCCGTCCCCTTTGTCATGGAGCTTCCCAATTACCGTCTGCCCTCCGCCAAGAGCGTGGCACTGCTGCTGTGGGAAAAGGCGCGGGACTTTTTGCAGCGGGCGTTTACCGTGATTTTTGTCGCCACCATTATCATCTGGTTCCTGCAGACCTTTAACACCCGGCTCAACGTGGTCGCCTCCAGCGCGGACAGCCTGCTGGCGCAGGTGGGCCGGCTGCTGGCGCCGATATTCAGGCCTCTGGGCTTCTCCGACTGGCGGGTTGCCACGGCGCTGATCTCCGGCTTCACCGCCAAGGAGGCCGTGGTGTCCACTCTGTCCGTGCTGCTGAATACCGGCATGAAGAATTTGAGCGGCGCGCTGTCCGGCCTGTTCACGCCGCTGTCCGCCATGAGCTTTCTGGTGTTCACCCTGCTTTACACCCCCTGCGTGGCCGCCGTCGCCACTATCCGGCGGGAGCTGCGCTCCACCTGGGCAACCTTCGGCGTCGTGCTGATGCAGTGCACCGTGGCATGGCTGTGCGGCTGCCTTGTCTATCAGATTGGGAGGCTGTTGGTATGAGAGCAATCGATTTTTTCTTTCTGGCGCTGATTGCGCTGGGCGTGTTTTTCGCCATCCGCTCTATCCGCCGCCAGCACAAAAACGGCGGCTGCTGCGGCTGTTCCGGATGCAGCGGGAGCTGTTCCGGATGCAGTGACTGCAGGCCCCAAAAATAGCGGTAACCGTCCCCCGCGTTCAGATTTTTTGAACGCGGGGGACGCCGCGCTTTCACAGCGCCAGCGTAAATTCAATCTCATGGTGCAGCGGGATCCCGCCGTCGCCCAGAAGCGGAATCTCCGGTTTGCGTTTCCGCGCCTCGTCCACCGCACCGTGAAACAGCGCCGTCATGTCGAAGCCGCGCTTTTGATAAAAGCCCATGGCGCGCAGGTTGTCGTTGGTGGTCACCAGCGTCAGGCGGGAAACCCCTTCTCGGCGGGCAATCTCCGCCGCGCGGCGCAGCAGCTCCGTGCCGACGCCCCGGTTTTCCGTCAGGCTGTCCAGCGAGAGGATTTCGCATCGCCCGCCCTCCCGCGCATAGGTCAGCAGCCCCCGGAGTCCGCCGTTTTCGACGGCGAGGATTCCCGGCGCCTTTGCAAGGTCATATACCCGGCCCCGCACCGCCATTTTGGTGGAATACCAGCGTTCCACCAGAAAGCGGTTTACCAGATCCCGGTCTTTCGCCGTAATCTCCGAATACTCCATTGTTTTTCCCCTTTCGCAGATAACTTTCAGGTTGCAAACACCGTCCACGGATAAATTCCCGGCGGCTTCCGGACAAATGACAGCCGTTCCCCGGTCACCGGATGGCAAAATCCAATCCGGTAGGACCACAGGGCAATGGGACAGCCGTCCGGCAGGCGGCTGTACTTTCTGTCTCCCACCAACGGCAGCCCCCGGGCGGAAAACTGCGCCCGAATCTGGTGCGTCCGTCCGGTAATCAGGTGAATCCGCATCAGCGACATTCCCCGCCGGGACGCCAGTGTCTCGTATTCCAGCTTCGCCTCCCGGACGCCGCGCCCCGGACGTCCCGTCACATAGGTTTTTCGCTCTCCGGGATCCCGCGCCAAAAAGTCCGTAAACACGCCGGACGCGCTGTGGGTCCGCCAATGAATCACGGCCAGATACTCTTTTTCAAACGTGCCGTCCCGCACCTGTGCGGACAGGCGGGAGGCGCTCTCCGCCGAGCGCGCCAGCACCATCAGCCCGCCCACCACGCGATCCAGACGGTGCACCGTCCGCACGTCGGCGGTGGGATCGCCCAGCTCCCTGCGGGCAAGCTCCGGCAGGCCGCCGGGCTCGTCCGTGGACAAAACCCCCGCGGGCTTTACGCAAACCAGAAAGCTGTCGTCCCGTTCAATCAGTTCCACAACTGCCTCACTTTCCCCTTTTCCCTCCGTTCCATCAAGAAAAACTCTCTCCCGCCCGCGCACTGCGGTTTCGGGCAGAGGCGGCTCTCTCACCCCCTCTGAAAAGGGTGGTTTCCACTCCGATGGAACTGTCAAATCCCGCGTTCCGTTTCCGCCGGGATTTTCTTAAATCGGACTGTAAACAGAATTGTGGCGGTCGGCGGCGTCCGATTCCAGGCGCGCCGTGTCTTTCTGCGGCGGCAGCTTCGCCGCCCGCGACACGTTGCCCCTCTGCTTCCTGCGCTCCATGATGCCGCAGCGGGTGTCCCCGCCCCGGATGATCGCGGAGAGACGCAGGCATGTCCATCTCTGTCCGGGGAAGGCCGCGGCCCGCGCCGGCACAGCGTCCACACAGCCGAGGAACCCCGCGCACATTCTCCAGCATTTCTGTTCTTACATGCACGCGGCAGGCTCCCTTCGTTCTTTTGCAGAACAGGTACAGTATATCACTATTTTGACAGCGGCGTCCCCTTTTGTCAGCACAAAACCACGCCGGATTTCTTTTTTGCAAACGCCGTGGGCAGCCGCAAAGCCGCCGGAGCTGCAAATCGGGCCATACAGAGGTCTTCTGTCTTTGCCGCGACTGGGCGTTCTGTCTTTGCGGCAATTCCACAAAAGCCGGAACAAAAGAATCAAGCGCCGGAGGCATCGCCTTCGGCGCTTGATTCAGGAATTCGGGAAAAAAGAGAGGGAAAAAACAACTTGTGAATTATTGGACTTCTTCAAATTCGGACTTTGCAGCGCCGCATGTAGGACAAGTCCAATCATCCGGCAAAGACTCCCATTTGGTTCCCGGCGCAATGCCGTTGTCGGGATCTCCCGCCGCCTCATCGTAGATATAGCCGCAAACTTTGCATTCATATTTTTTCATGGTAATTTCTCCTTATCTGTTTTGTTATTCACAGAATAACAGATTTTTCGAAGAAAGGTAGTTGCAAATCCCACAATTTGCAAATTATTTTGATTTTTTTGAAAAGGAGCGAAAATTTCCGCACCGCGATCAGGCGGAGAAGCCCTTTATGCAAAATCCCGCTTCTCCCGCGCGATTCCGCATTATTTTAACCGTCTGCAGATTTTTTCTTTCATTTCCGGCGTCAGCATCCGGGACACGGCGCGCACCGCCAGCGGCGGCACCCGGAACCATTTGCGGCGCACCTCCGCAAACGGTTCCAGCTCATAAGCCGCGAAAAATGCCGCCCGGTCGCCGCAGAACGCCGTCGGGGAGGCCAGCCGCGGGTTGCCAGCCACGGCGCGCTCCGGCGGGAA
>JBFLFX010000158.1:0-3517 GCA_041859815.1 Dysosmobacter sp.
CACCAGAATCACCTCGCATTTGCGGAAGCCCTGATAGTTGCTGAGAAGATCCATCAGCAGCTTCCGGGCGGCGTCCAGATTATCCCGGGCCACCGCCTTCAGCTCATCCCATGCGTAAATAATGTTATAGCCGTCCACCAGCAGGTATTCCGGGCCCAGATCCTGCTCCCGGATTTTCCGTTTTTCCGCTTCGGCGGCAGCGGCGGCCTCCCGGCGGCGCGCCTGTTCCGTGGGCAGAATTTCCCGGCGCTGAATCGCGCCGTAGGTGCGCTCGAAAATTGCCCGCAGCGCCCCGTCCGACTCGATGCCGCCAGCCGGTGCGGACTGGATCCGGAGTACCGGCGCGGCCGGCGTTTCCGCAGCAGGCACGGGCGTTTCCGCCCGCAAGACGGGGGGCAGGTGCATCTTCTCCGGCACCTCTTTCCATTTTACCAGCAGTGCCGTGCCGTGATCGCAGAACACGGAGTCCGCCGGGTTGTCTACGTCGCGCTCCGGGTCGTAGCCGACGGCGGCGCACACCGCCTCGGTATTCCGGCAGGGGGCATAGCCGCCGGGCAGACAGGAAAGCCTTCCCCGCCCCCGGGTGTAGGCGGCAAGCTCCGCCGCATAGCCCCGCAGCCCCGCCACCGGCGCGGATCCGGTCAGCACGGTTTCGTCCCCGGCGGTTTCCGGCGCGCCGGTTTCGCCGCCCATGCGCTGCAAATCCGTCAGCGCGCGGCCGGCCTGAGCGGCGGGAAGCTCCAGCCGGAACCGGTACCACGGCTCCAGCAGCACGCTTCTCGCCTGCATCAAGCCCTGCCGCACAGCGCGGTAGGTCGCCTGCCGGAAATCGCCGCCCTCGGTGTGCTTCACGCTGAATTTTCCGGATGCCAGCGTGATTTTCACGTCCGTCAGGGGCGATCCCGTCAGCACGCCGGGAAACTCCCGCTCCTCCAGGTGGCTGAGAATCAGGCGCTGCAAGTGCCCGGGCAGCTGATCCCCCGGACAGACGGAATCCACCTGTACGCCGCTTCCCGGCTCGCCGGGTTCCAGAATCAAATGCACCTCCGCATAGTGGCGCAGGGGCTCATAATGCCCCACTCCCTCCACGGCGTCCGCAATCGTCTCCCGGTATACGATGCCGCCCGGGCCAAACTCCACATCCAATCCAAAGCGGTCGGCAATCAGCCGCTTGAGAACCTCCCGCTGAATCTCGCCCATGAGCTGGATGCGGATACTGCGAAGCTGCTCATTCCAGACAACATGCAGCGACGGATCCTCCTCCTCCAGCTCCCGCAGCTTCTCCAGTGCGGCATGGGGGTTGCAGCCCTCCGGCAGCAGCACCTCGTAGGACAGCACCGGTTCCAGCACCGGCGGCGCGCCCGCCGGCTCCGCTCCCAGCCCCTCGCCGGGGACAGTGCGGCTCAGCCCCGTGATGGCACAGACGGTTCCCGCTTCCGCCGAGACGACGGTGGAAAATTTCGCGCCGGAGTACAGGCGGATCTGATCCGCCTTTTCCTCCCACGCGCCCCGGGCGTCCCCGCCCGAGAGCGGATCCTTCACCCGCAGGGTGCCGCCGGTGATTTTCATCCATGTCAGCCGCGCCCCCTGGGCGTCCCGGCTGATTTTGTAGACCCGTGCGCCGAAGGCCGCAGAATACGCCGGGCGGGGCGACAGCCGGACAAGGCCCTCCAGAAATTCCTCCACGCCGTCCAGCCGCAGGGCGGATCCGAACCAGCAGGGGATCAGCGCCCGCCGGGCAATCAGCGCGGAGAGGCGCTCGTCGGACAGGCGTCCGGTTTCCAGATACTCGTCCATGGCGTCCTCACCGCACAGGGCGGCTTCCTCAAACATCCGGGCCTTTGGGCCGGTGAAATCCACGCAGCCGTCGCTCAGGCGGGCTCTCAGATCCTCCAGCAGGGCGGCTTTGTCCGCCCCCGCCAAATCCATCTTATTCACAAACACGAACACCGGAATGTGCCGCCGCTCCAGCAGCCGCCAGAGGGTGCGGGTGTGGCTCTGCACGCCGTCGGTGCCGCTGATCACCAGCACCGCCGCGTCCAGTACCGGAAGCGTCCGCTCCGTTTCGGCGGAGAAGTCCGCGTGGCCCGGCGTGTCCAAAAGCTGAATTTCTACGTCGGGCAGCGTCAGACGCGCCTGTTTGGAGAAAATGGTAATGCCCCGCTCCCGCTCCAGGGCAAAATGATCCAGAAAGGCATCCTTGTGATCCACGCGCCCCAGTTTCCGCAGCGCGCCGCTGCGGTAAAGCAGCGCCTCGGACAGCGTGGTTTTGCCCGCGTCCACATGCGCCAAAATGCCAATACAAACACGCCTCATAGTTTTCCAGTCTCTTTTCTTCAGTCTCCCGGCCCGAAACGCAGGTGGAGATGCGCCCCTCAGGCGCCGCCCGCCCCGGCCGGTTCCTCCCGGTGCTGTCCTCCGGAGACGGCATCCCGGCGGGAACATTGTCTCCCGCGGGAACAGCGTTCCGTCCGGTCAGTTTTTATTATCGCAGATCCGCCCGGTTTCTTCAAGACTTCCCGTCCCGATTCGTCCCCCGGAACCCCGCCGGAGGATCCGAAAGGACGAAGCCGCCGGCCCGAGGGAGCCGGCGGCTTCGTCCTGATAACGGCGCGGTTTCACACCGCCCAACTTTTACTTTATTGATAAGTCACATATCTGATTTTTCCGTTTTCCCCGTAAGTAAACAGGATGGAAACCGGGCTCTCCTGACCGTCCACGGACGCGATGACTTTCACCGTCTGGGTGTCGTTTTTCGTGTTGGAATCGGTCAGCTCCATACTTTTTACACCAACCTTCTTCTCCTGCGCGTGGTACCGCATGGCCGCGCTTCCGGAGAGGAACTTCTCAAACCGGGCGTCGTCCTCGAAGCAGCCGCCCACCGCCTTTTTCCAGTTGGCTTCGATCTGCTTCTCCTTCGCCTCCCGCTCTTTCTTCTGCTCCGCCGTCTCCGCGGGGGCGCCCTCGCCCAGGATGGTCACGGTTTGGGGCGAGTAGTATTTTTCGTTGGGGCAGGTCATCATGACCCGGATGACCTTCACCGCGTCGGGGCTGATGGTGTTCTTCTTTTTATGCAGGTAGGCCGCCGTTCCAATCAGGACGACGGCAAGTACCGCGCAGGCAATGGCGATTCCTTTTTTCCTCATGGCGATTCTCCTCCTGAACCATTCAAAAAAGAATGTACTTTCTTTATTTTCTGAGAATGCGCTTCCGGCTTTTCAAAGCCCTGCCAAAATTCAGTTAATAATGAAATTCAAATCCCTGTGCATAGGGGTCATCCGCAACTGAGTTATTGTGTCTAACCGTATCGGTATATAACTCTGATTTTACTTTTGAAATATCTTCATTCTGACTTATTACAACGTATGTTCCCCACCCCGACGTGTTATATGGAGTCGATGGATCGTGTTCCGTTACTAAAACAAGATGACAATACTTACACTGAAATGCGCAGCCAGGATTAAGGATTAGTCCCATACCCGGATATGCCCCATAATGTACATAGGCTATTCCACGC
>JBFLFX010000159.1:0-3504 GCA_041859815.1 Dysosmobacter sp.
TAATATCGTCAAATCCGGCTGGGGCAATCCCGCGGGATTTGCACTGCCTGCTAATTACGAAGCAACCACCCCGGTCTACCTTGTGGCCAACCAACCCGGAACCTATACGGCGGTTGCCAAGCTGGTCAATGTCGAAGCTGATAATGAAGTACTGGCACAATCGGATGAATACAGCATTACCGTGACGGCACCGGGAGAAGAAGTCATTAATGACACTGCTTCCTCCAAAAGTGGCACGCTGTACTGGATTCTGGGCAAGAAATATCATCTTGATCTTAAAGATGAAGACCAGACAACGATTGAGAGCATCACCTGGAAGATTGCGGATATAGTTCCGACCAAATCCGAGGATGTTGTCACAGTTGACAACGGCGTTTTCACCGCAAACGAAGCAGGCCGGACGCTGCTGGAAGGCACTAAGGGCGGCCAAACCTACTATGTGCGGGTGGAAGTAGAAGAAGCAGGCGACGATACTTCTTACGTCATCATTTCCTATAACAGCTCTAACGGGCATACCGACGCCGTCTTATTCCCGGATGAGACCCGGACTTACGAAGTAAGCACCCATCTGGACGGCCAACACGCAGATCCCGGCACCGCAAGCTGGGAATCCTCTGACACAGCTATTGCTTCGGTGGATACTAACGGCGTTGTGACAGCGCATGCTGTGGGCAAGGCCACTATTACGGCGTCCGCAACGGACTCAACTGGAACGTATTCGGACACCGCCGAAATCTGCGTGCGGGACCCGCAGGAACAAAAAGTCCAGTACCGCCTGGGTTCCGGAAATTATTCCGACGTCACGGTCCCGGACGATGGCAATTCAGAAATTGACGGACCGGACATTGTAGTCAACAATTATCATGGCGAAAACCGTACTGCTATTAACTATTCCAATGAAATTACTGTCAATTCCAATCCGGGCGGAGATCTTTTTGTGAAAGTGCCCTGCTCTTCCGATCAAGTTCTGTATAGCCTCCTCTCGGTAGAAACTACAACCGCAGACAATATCAGCGAATACTGCGATTATGGCTATTCTTTTTCCAAATCAACGGCAGACGACGGGCACGCAGTAATCAAAATTCCGGCAGCTCTGCTGAAAAATTATGATGAACTGCGCATTGCTGCGCAGACTGAAGACCCTTCCGTCCATTTGAGTTGGAGAATAAAGATCAATGGCGCTGATGCGACCATTAAAAAGCTTGCGCCCTTCCCCGCGGGAATTTATAAAACTTCCGATGGAAAGAACAGTATCCAATTGGGGACGGACGGAAGCCTCTCACTCGACGGCCAGAAAGTTTCGCCTTTGCCTTTTGTAGACCAATATCAGTTTAGCTACGACAATGGGTATCTGGAATATGGATTTTCTGACGCAGGCGGCTCTTCCCTTCCTCAGCTTTTTTATGTCGGAGGAAGAATTGGTAGTCAAGACCAGACAGTCCGTTGGCTCAATGATCAGGATGAAGAGATTGATATCGGTTTAGACTATTCTCCGGAAAACCACACCTTCACCGAGTATGACGAAGACGACAACGAGATTGTCTATTCGCTGACCGGCCAGAATCCCACTCCGCCGGATAACGACAATGACAACGATAATGATCATTCTTCCTCCGGCGGAAGCAGCACTCCCACCACCCCGAGCACGCCGGATAACAGTACCACCACGACGACCCAGCAGAACGGCGCGACCACGGTGACCGTGACGACCGCGCCCGACGCCGCCCCGACCGTATCGGGCGGCACGGCTTCGTTCGGCGTGACCGTTCCGGCGGGCGCGGTCCAGGCCGCGGCCGGCACCGCGCAGAAGCCCGCGCAGATCGTCGTTGCGACCCCGACGGCCACCCTCGTGGGCGAGCTGAAGGACCCGGCGGTCAAAGCGGTGCAGATGACCCTGACGGCCCCCTCCGAGATCGCCTACGCCACGGCCGGCAACGCGCAGGTGCGCGTCGGCCTCGACGCGGCGGTCCTCGAGGCCGCGAAGCAGGCCAAAAAAGACGTGACCGTCAGCGTGAAAGACGCGCTGACCGGCGCGCTCGCCTACAGCTGGACCTTCCAGGGCGGCGCCCTGGCGGCTTCCGGCGAAGCGGCGAAAGGCTTGGACCTCGCGCTGAACGTCAAGACCTCGAGCATGGACCCGGCCGTGAGCCGCGCGCTCCCGGCCGCCGAGAGAGGCGCCCTGCTCACCTTCGCGGACAACGGAACCCTGCCCGCGACCGCGACCGTGCGGGTAAGGCTCGCGAACCAGGGCTTCCTGCCCGGGCAGACGGCGTACCTGTATTACTACAATTCCGCGATCGGCAAGCTGGAAGCCCTCGCGAATTCCGCTTACACCGTGGATCAGGACGGGTATGCCAGCATCGTGATCGACCATACCTCGCAGTACGTGATCCTTAAAAAGCAAGTGCCCGCCGTTCAGCCGGTCCGGCTGGATACGGGCAGCAGGCTGACGGTAAAGGCCGGCAGGACCTATCAGTTCAAGGTCACCGCTTCCGCGAAGCCCTCCTTCGTCTGCGGGAACGGGTCGGTGTTCCGCATCGCGTCGGCCGGCTCGAAGGGCAGCGACTACTTCTTCAAGTTCACCGCCGTCGGCAAGCCCGGCGACAGCGCGGGGTTCTATGTGAACGGTGAAAAATCTCCGCGCACGATCGGAACAATCGCAAAATAACGTCCGTCTAAAACGGCATTTCGGCACTGTGGAGGCGGCCGCGCCCGGGAAACCGGACGCGGCCGCTTTCCGCTGCGCGCCCTTGCGCCGGGAGGTTCCCCGCGTTATAATTTTGTGCTATAATAACTTATAACAATTTCAGCCGCGATTGAAAGACGAAGAGTGCTTCTCCCCCGCCGGAGGCGGGGGAGAAGCCAAAAGTCTTCCGCAGCTCAACTGAGAATGCTGCAGTTCGCGGAAATACGGAAGAAGCGAGGCGCGGAGATGGACGTAAGGCCCGGGGATATCCTCAAAATGAAAAAAAATCACCCCTGCGGGGGCAGCGAGTTCCTCGTGCTGCGCTCCGGCATGGATTTCAAGATCCGCTGCCTGAAATGCGGGCACGAGATCATGCTTCCGCGCCTGAAATGCGAAAAGAACATCAAGAAGATCCTCCGCGGCAAGCCGGAGGGCGAGTCATAGCCTTTCCATCCTTTTGAAGAATGCGAAGGGGGAAAAGCAAATGGAGGATCTGGCCGTTTTTGAAAAACGGTACGAGGAGCTGGGGAACCGGCTGTGCGACCCGGCGGTCGCCGCCGACCCGCGGGAATGCGGGAAGCTGACGAAGGAATATAAGGAGATCGAGCCGATCGTCGCCGCCTGGCGCGGCCTGCGCAAGGTGCGGGAAGCCGAGGCGGAGGCACGGGAAATCCTCGGGGAAGGCGGCGACCGCGAGCTGCACGCGATGGCGGAGGAGCAGCTGAAGACGGCGCAGGCCGACGAGGCGCGCCTCTCGGAGGAGCTGAAGACCCTGCTGCTGCCGAAGGACCCGAACGACGGGCGCAACGTGATCGTCG
>JBFLFX010000160.1:0-3375 GCA_041859815.1 Dysosmobacter sp.
TTCGGACTCTCCCAACACGCGGATCCCATGCGCTTTCAGCAGCGCGGCAGTCACACCGTCGCCCGCCGTCAATTCGCCGGAAAACGTGCCGTCATGGATTTCTCCGCTGCCGCAGGAGGGACTGCGTTCTTTCAGCACCGCCGCGGCGCAGTGAAACAGCTCTGCCAGCCGCAGCGCCTCTTCCGCGCCGCGGCGGTAAGCGTCCGTTACATCCATGCCGTCCCGGGTTCTCACAATTCCGCCGCAAAGCTCCGCGGGAGGCCTGGGCGTTGCCAGTCCTCCCGCCTGCTCCGGACAGAAGGGAATCAGGTGATATTTTTCCGCAAGGCGAACCGCCGCGGCGTTTTCCCGCGGCGTCCCGTCGTAGCGGCAGCTTACGCCCAGCAGGCAGGCACTGATTAAAAGATTCAACGCGGTTCCCTCCCCTCACAGCCAATCTGACTTCCATTCAGCGCCGCGTACGCCAGTTTCTCCCCCCGATACCGCAGCTTCAGGGAGAAAAACGGCTCGTCGGTATCCAGCAGCCGCAAAAAAATTTTATCGCCTTCCCACAGCGGCAGATCCAGCAGCTTCTCCTTGGAAATCCATTCCAAAACACCCTCGTCGCAGTCGGTCTGCGTCCCGCTCCACTCCTGGGCTGTGAAAAGATACATATATTCTGTGGGCCACTCATCGGAGACAAACGTCACAATCCCCCGGCAGCGCCATTTTTTCAGCGTCAACCCCGTTTCCTCCCGGGTCTCCCGCAGCAGGCACTCCTCTGGGCTTTCATCCTCCTCAAACTTGCCGCCCACGCCAATCCACTTGTCATGGTTCAGGTCATTCTCTTTTTTGACCCGGTGCAGCATCAGATACTTTCCGTCCCTTTCCAGATAGCACAGCGTTGTGTTTCTCGCCATGGCTCCGCATCCCTCCGTCTGTTTTTTTTATCATACCACCCGGCGGTAAAAAAGAAAAGCCTCCCTTCCGGAAGGGGGATCCGCTGTGCATTCACGGCTTTTGAGCAATTTTCTGACTGTAAAAATTTGCGGTTTCTCCGTATCGTCTCTTTTCGTTCTCTGTCTTTCGGAGTATAATTTTCTCATTACGGGAGGAGGAATTGATTTTCATGAAAATTGCGCTGATTCAGATGTCCGTAACCGGAAACAAGAACGCCAACATACAGACAGCGGCGGAAAAGCTCCGGGAGGCAAAGCGGCGCGACGCCGATGTCGCCGTTTTGCCGGAGATGTTCTGCTGTCCGTACGACAACGCCTGCTTCCGCGCCTATGGCGAGGAATGGAACGGCGCGGCACAGCGGGCGCTTTCCGCCGCCGCGCAGGAACTTTCGCTGATCGTGGTGGGCGGCTCCATTCCGGAGCTGGACGGCGGCAGGATTTATAACACCTCTTTTGTTTACGACCGGGACGGAAGTCTTCTGGCGCGGCACCGGAAGGCGCATCTATTTGACATCGACGTGGCGGGAGGCCAGCGTTTCCGGGAATCCGACACATTTTCTCCCGGCGGTGAAATTACCACCTTTGAAACAGAATTCGGCACCATGGGGCTTTGTATCTGCTTTGATTTGCGCTTTGAGGAGCTGGCCCGCTGCATGGTGCTCCGGGGCGCAAAGGTAATTTTCGTCCCCGCCGCGTTTAACATGACCACGGGCCCCGCCCATTGGGAGCTGCTGTTCCGCCAGCGCGCCGTGGACAATCAGTGCTTCACCGTGGGCGTCTCTCCCGCCCGGAATCAACAGGCTTCCTATGTGGCCTACGGCAATTCCATTGCCGTGGATCCCTGGGGCGGCGTGCTCGTTCGCGCCGGCAGCGAAGAAACCACGCTGTACGCCGACCTGGATCTCTCCCGAATTGACGCCGTGCGGTCTCAACTGCCCATTCTGTCTGCCCGAAGGACAGATCTCTACAATCTATGGGAAAAGAAACAGCCGTCTGAATTGTAAATTTTCTTTTTTTCATAGTGCTTTACCTTCGGACATGATATAATTGAAAGATACCATTTTTATATTCCGCTTCGGATGACAGAGCGGAAAAACTAAATTCAGCGGAATCAGGATATAAGGAGTGATTCGATGAAGACTTTGCTGAAGGGCGGCACCGTCGTCACCGGCGGCGGTGGCAGGCGCGCCGATGTTTTGATGGAGGGCGAAAAGATTGCCAAAGTCGGCCGCAGTCTGTTTGTCGCCGCCGACGAAGTAGTGGACGTGTCCGGCTGTCTCCTGTTCCCCGGCTTTATCGACGCGCATACCCATTTTGACCTGGATGTCTGCAACACCACCACGGCGGACGATTTCCAAACCGGCAGCCGCGCCGCGCTGCGGGGCGGCACCACCACGGTGATTGATTTTGCCTGCCCCAACAAGGGCGAATCCCTGCATCACGGACTGGAGCTGTGGCATCAGAAAGCGGACGGCAAAACTTTCTGCGACTATGGCTTTCACATGACCATCGACGACTGGAACCCCGCCATTGAAGCAGAGCTGCCGGAGATGTTCGCGGCGGGCATTTCCTCTTTTAAGATGTATCTCACCTACCCCGCCATGATGATCGGCGATAAAAACGTCTATCTGGCGCTGAAAAAAATTCACGCGCTGGGGGGCATTGCGGGCGTTCATTGCGAAAACGCAGGCATCATCGACGGTATGATCGCCGAGTGTAAAGCCGCAGGCAGGCTATCACCCGCCTCTCACCCCCTGACCCGCCCGTCTTACGCGGAGGCTGAGGCGGTTTCCCGCCTTCTCCGCATCGCCCAGGCGGCGGACACGCCGGTGGTGATCGTTCATCTGACCAACGGCGATGCACTTCAGGAAGTGGAGCGTGCCCGGCGGCGCGGACAGAAAGTCTATGTGGAGACTTGCCCGCAGTATTTGCTGCTGGATGAAAGCGTCTATTTCCGGGAGGATTACTCCGCCGCCGCGCGGTACGTCTGCGCGCCGCCGCTGCGGAATAAAAGCGAACAGGCAATTCTGTGGCGCGGGCTGCGCCGGGGTGAAATCCAGACGATCTCCACCGATCACTGCTCTTTCACGCTGGCGCAAAAAGACGCCGGGAAGGGCGACTTCACCAAGATTCCCGGCGGGCTGCCCGGTGTGGAAACCCGGGGCGAACTGATTTTTTCCTTCGGCGTGGCAAAACGCAACATCAGCCTTGCCACCATGTGCCGTACGCTGAGTGAAAATCCGGCGCGGCTGTACGGCCTGTTCCCCCGCAAGGGCATCATTCGCCGCGGCAGCGACGCGGATATCGTGGTCTATGATCCCTCCGCCAGTCATGTTATCCGCGCGGCTGACTGCGTGGCAAACGTGGATTATAATCCGTACGAGGGCTTTGTCACCAGCGGCGGCATTTCCCGCGTTTATCTGCGCGGAAAACTGGC
>JBFLFX010000161.1:0-3362 GCA_041859815.1 Dysosmobacter sp.
GTTAATGGCGGTCAAAATCGGCGTAAATATTTTTCCAAGCGTGAGAAACTGCCCGAACAGGACACCCAGCAGAATACCTAAAACGCTTCCAATCAGCAACCCCAAAAATGCCTCATGCAGCGTAATCGCCGTGTGGCGCACCAGATCGCCGCTGCGGGCGAAGGTCACAAGATCCCGGAAGATTTCCGTAGGGTAACTTGTAAAAAACGGATTGTACCATTTGCACCGCGCCGCGATTTCCCACAGAAGCAGAAATGCAGTCACCAGGATTATCCGAATGACGCGCGCCTTTCTGTCCAATTTTTTATTTTTTGCTTTCATCCGTCCGCTTCCTTTGGCACCCCTGCTTTTCCCGCTCAAGCCGCAGATAATAGGCGTCTCCCAGTGCAATTTCATCTTCGGGGTAGCCCAGCGCCCTCAGTTTTTTCCGGATGACCGGCTTTCGCGCATCCGGTTCCACTGCGTTCACGGTTCTGCGGATCCCCTCCACCGTGTTCTCCAGTTTTCCAATTGGAATCCCCACGGCAACATCGGTGTCCTTCCATTTTGCCAGATAGCGGGTGCCCGAACAGAACATCGACACGTTCAGCTCGCCCGTGGTAATCGGAACGGCGGTTCCCTCCACGCAAACCGCCTGATTGCCGGTCATACAAAAGTGATCCTGCATTCCGTAATAATAGGTGCAGCCCTGAAGAATCCGCATCGCGCTTTTCGTATCGCAAATCACCAGCACCACGTCCGGATCCGCTTCCATCATCCGGGCCGGCTTTACAATCACGCCGTACGTTCCGCTTTTGCAAAGTCTCATTTTCCGGGAAACGCCCGCGGCAACTTTCTGCGTGCGGTATAATCCCAGCCGACAGCCCTCGCTCCCATCGAAAAATCCGGCGGAAGGCGGAACAAGTCCCAGCGCCCGGGTACTGCCTCCGCAGCCGGACATCTCGGCGGTAAATTTTACACTGTGCCCCAGCGACGCGGATTTCACCGCCACGCAGTAAGGAATCGGCCTTATCGCCCGCACCGCGTCGAACCGCTCAAATTCCTCCCGGCAGGAAACCAGTTTTACGCCCACCGCCTCACGCGGAAGTTCCAGCAGCGCATTCAATTTTTCAACGGTATTTTTGATCATTTGCCTCACCAATTTTCCAGTCCACCATACGCGTTGTATTTTTTTAGAGTGAAATATATTTTTTTCTCATGCACAGCTTAAAATTGTATCATCTCTTAAAACGCATTACAAATTCAAAGAAACGATATTACTTGACTATTATCGTCAATCCAAACGTTAAAAAAAGATCCGATCCTCCGCGGGGATTCTCCCGCATGGTTTATCCTGTATCCGCCGGGTTTTTGCCTCTCATATGGATATGAATTTCTTCTCTCTGCCTTGAATTGCGGTTGAAAAATTCACCTGCCGGAATTCCGGGCGTGTCTTTTGCAGCAGCCCTCCTTTTCTCGAGATTTCAGGCGGTTCTCCGCGGCTCTGACAGGCGCAATTTGGGCGGGCGGCTAAAAAGCCGCCCGCCCAAATTGAAGAAACCGCGCCATCCATCGCAGGAGATTGAACGCATTTCCCAGCCGCGGCCGTCATTTTCCCGCCGCGGCGATCTGAAATTCTGCAAAGCCGCGCCGGTTTTTCGCGCCGTGCCCTGTAAAAATCACCTTCGGGGAATTCCCGGTCCCCCGCATCCATCTTTTCAGCTCTTCCGGTTCCACTCCAGAATTTTGGGCAATAAAAGCGCGTAAAGCCCGTCGCGGTTCTGTTCCGTAATCGAAATCAGCTCCGCGTTGGGGTGCGCCTTCACCGCCCGCAGAAATTCCGTATCCCGGCTCTTCACCGCCGCCAGAACCGGGACGGAGCCGTCCAGCGCGCGCAGCACCGCCCCGCAAAACCGCGCCGCGTCACTTTCCAGAAAGCCCAGCTCGTCCATGAGAATCAGGCCGTCCTCCGGCGCGCGGAGCAGCTCGACGCCCAGCGTGTCGAATACCTGCGGAAAGCGAAGGCTGTGCCGCCGGTCGCATTTACCGATCAAATTGTCCCGCCCGTACGTCCGCTCCGACACCGCCTGCGCCGCCGGATGGAGATAGACGGGGCAAAGGCCGTCCGCTCCCGGCACAGGAATGCGTTTGGTGGCAAAGCCGCACAGCGGGCGCGTGCTGTGCTTCAGCAACCGGCCGATCAGGGTGCTTTTCCCGACGCCCACATCGCCGCAGATCAGAAGATGCGGCCGATTGGGGACGGCGTTCAAAAACGCCAGCGCCCGGCGGAGGATCTGCCGGTCCTCCGCATACGTCACCAGCTTCTCCGCCTCCTGCGGGCAGGCCCATTTCTGCGCGGCAAGCTCGCTTTTCTGGACGCGCTCCCTGCCGGAAGCCGGCCTCCCCAGAAAAAATACCGCCTTCGCCCCCACGTTGCGCTTGACGGAAACGGTCTCCGCCCGGAATCCGGGGAGCAGTTCCACGCTCATTCCCGTCTCCTCCCGCACTTCCCGCAAAGCCGTCTGCCTCTCTGTCTCCTCCGGCTCCATGCGTCCCTTGGGAAACGACCAGTGGCCGTCGTAATACTGAACCAGCAGGATCCGGCGTGCTCCGGCTCCCCGGCCAATCACCACCGCGCCGCAGGACGTCCGTTTCGCCTCCATCGCTCAGTGCATGGGGCAGCCGTGACGGGCGGGTTCGTCGCCCTCCCGCGCCGCCGCGCGCTCACAGATCATCTCGCCCGCGATGCTGACGGCGATCTCCGCCGGCGTTACGGCGCGGATCGGCGTGCCGATCGGCGTATGCACGCTTTTCAGCCGTTCCGGCGCGATTCCCTTTTCCAGCAGCAGCTTGTTGACCCCGGCGATTTTCGCCCGGGAGCCAATCACGCCCAGATACGCAAATTCTCCCCGCAGCACCTGCTCCTCCACCTCGAAATCGTGGGCATGGCCGTTGGTCATCACCACCAGATAGTCGGTGTCGGTAATGGTGAGATAGTCGCCAAGCCGTGCAAAGTCGCCGCAGAGAACCTCCTCCGCGTCCGGAAACAGCTCTCTCGCGGCATACTCCGGGCGGCAGTCGAACACCACCGGACGAAAATCCACGCGCTTCAGCAGCGGGCAGAGCACCTGCGAGATATGCCCCCCGCCGAAGAGAATCGCCCGGTTGCCCACCGGCAGCGGCATCGCAAAAAAGCCGCCCGCGCGGACGCATTTCTCTCCGCAAAGCAGTGCGCGCTCCGCGTCGGTCGGCTGCGCCCCCTCCAGCGGCAATCCGTCCTTCCCGACAAGGGCCGGCGCCCCGCCGTCCTCCCGCAGAAGCAGCCAGCCCTTTTCATGGGCATTGAGCAGCTCGCTCGCCTTGGAAATGACGGCGCTCCAAAC
>JBFLFX010000162.1:0-3336 GCA_041859815.1 Dysosmobacter sp.
ACTTCTTCTTGACTTCCTCGGGGATATCCCAGGCGGTGACGGTGGTGCCGTACCACTGGAAGCCGTTGGGATCGGGGTGCAGCTCGTTGCCCGCCGCCTTGACCATACGCAGCAGCGGCTGGATGCACTCGATGGTGCAGCCCGTGCGCATGCCGGTCATGGAGGAGACCTGCTCGGGGGTGGTGGCACCGCTCAGAAGAGCCGCGGCGACCTCCTCGGCCCGGGTTCCAACGCAGTAGCAGAGCACCTGCTCCGGGTTCAGATGCGCTTTTTCACAAAGAGCGCGAATTTGCGTGTAATCGAATTTGCTCACGTCCACGCCGACGTCGAAGGGATCGTCCCGTTCAACCATTTTGATGGCGTGCCTGGGGCAGCGGTCGGCACAGTTGGCACAGCCCCGGCACGCGTGATCGTCCTTCAGGACGGCTTTCTTATCCACAACGGAGATAGCATACACAGGGCATACCTTCTGGCAGATTTTGCAGCCGATGCATAAATCCTTGTCCACCACGGCCTTCAAGGTAACATGTTTCATAGTATCACCTTCATTAAGTTTTCTTTTTCTGGATGTTTCCAGCCTTCTATTCCAAAAGCGCCGGCGAAGGGCCCTTTCGCCTTCACATTGAGGAATCAGTCAAATTTGACTCCCACGCTGCCCATGCCGCTGAAGCTGGCGGAGATAAAGTCTCCCGCCTGTACGGGTACAGCGGCAGTCAGGGCTCCGGCAAGGACAATGCCTCCCGCCTGCAGCTCAATGCCGTAGGCCGAGAGCTGATTGGCCAGCCACGCCACGGAAGCGGCGGGATTGCCAAGCACCTCCGCCGCCGCGCCGCTGTTCACCAGCTCGCCGTTTTTCTCCAGAATCATGCCGGTCAGGCGCATGTCCACCTTATGAATCGGCGTCATGCGGCTGCCCGCCACGAACCGGGCAGCGGATCCGTTGTCCGCAATGGTATCCACCAGCTTGATCTTCCAGTCCCTGATGCGGGAATCCACAATCTCCAAGGCGGGCACCACGTAGTCCACAGCGTTGTAGACATCCGCCACGGTGAGGCCGGGCCCCTTCAGAGTCCTCTTCAGGCAAAAGGCGATCTCACCCTCCACCTTGGGCTGGCAGAGCTCGGCGGTATGGCACTTATCGCCTTCCAGAACGATCATGTCGCTCAGCAGGTGGCCGTAGTCCGGAACGTCTACGCTCAGGAGCTTCTGCATTCCCTTGCTGGTCAGGCCGATCTTCATGCCGATGACTTTGGCGCCCGCAGCCTTCCGGCGCTCGATGTTGCACAGTTGGACGGCGTAGGCGTCGTCCACAGTCATCTCCGGATTGTCCAAGCTGAGCATGGGCATCTGGCAACGGTTCTTCTCCGCCGCCCGCAGGGCGTCGGCCGCTTTTTGAATATTCATATGACACACTCCTTCAACAGGTTTTATTTAAATTTCAGAGGATGGGGCTCAGCGGGCGCGGTGGCCGTGGCGGACAGCCTTGGCACGCCATTTATCCGCCAGAAGAGCGGCCAGCGTGCCGGCCAGCGCCTCCTTGGAGCAGCCCTCATTCAGCAGCCGGATCATCACCGGCGCGGCCATTTCCACCTCGTCGTGGGGGCCCGGAAGGGATACCAGAGTGGACAGTCCCACCTGACCTACACCGATGCGCACGCCGTCTTTGACATGGCGGCCCGTGCCCTGCTCGTATTTCACGATATAGGGCATGGCGGCAGTCTCGTCTACGCGGTGAATGCTCTCCACCGTGTGATCCTTGTCCTCCGCTCCCACGCCGCCGGAGGTCACAATCAGGCCGAAGCCCCGGGAGACGGCGTCGGACAATTCTTCGTACAGGGCGTCCTCGTCGTCGGGAATAATTTCGCCCACCGTCACGGCGTATCCGTTCTTCTCCAGCTCCGCCTTGAGGTAGGGGGTATTGGTATCCTCAATCAGGCCCTGCTGCAGCTCAAACCCGGTGGGAAAGACGATGGCCCGCCGGGACACCCGGCGCATAATCTCACTGCGCATCTGATCCACCCGGCCGACGATCTGATCGGCGTCCTGCCCCTCCGCGCAGATGAGGCCCAAAATCCCGTTGGAGTGTACGCAGGAATCCTCCGTCAGCGTGACGCCGGGTATCGCCTCCAGCGCCTGAAGGAGTGCGCTCTCCTTGCCCATGATGTTCTTCTGTATCACTTCTTTTTCCAGTACGTCAAAGGTGATGTGATCCGGGCGGACGTCCACCACCATGACCTTGTCCTCCGGCAAACTCAGCGTCCGCGCCACGGCTGCGGCCATGTCGGTGAGATTTGCCCGGTCCAGCGTGATGCCGCTGACCCACAGCTCGGTTTTTTCCAGCAGATTCAGACTCATATCAGACTTCCTCCAACACGTTCAGCTTCATGTCCAGCAAGGGTGCGTCCACAATTTCTTTGCCGATGCACAAAAGGTCGATGCCCCGGCCCGCCAGCTGCGGAATATCCGCCAGTTTCACATTCCCGGCATAGGCCACCTGCACCCGCTCCCGGGCGTGTTCCCGTTTCAGAACCTCCAGGCATACGTCCACATCCCGGAGTCTGCCCGTATCCACCATAAAAATATTTCCGCCGCCCAGCAGGGCCTCCAAAGTCTCCTCCCTGACGGAATCCTTTTGACCGCGGATCTGGATAACCTTGGTAGTGTCCTTCAGTTCAGCCACCGCGTCCAGCGTGGCCTTGACGGAACCGAACATGGTCACAAAATTTTTGTCCATGTACAGCATAGGCGGCTCGCAGAGGCGAAAGACGGCCCCGCCCGTCACAATGGCACGGCGAACCGCCGTTTTCATGCCGGGGGGCATTTTCTTCCAGGATCCGGACACGATCCGAATTTTTCCCGCTGCCAGCGTCACCGCCCGGCGGGCAGCCGTGGCAATCCCAGAGGTCTTGGCCAAAGCGCCGATCAGCCGTTCTTCCGCCATCGCCATCTCCTTGGGACCCGCCGTCACCCGCGCAAACACCTGGCCGGCGGAGAGCTTTCCACCCTCGGGGCAGTCGCATTGCCAGTTCACTCCAAGCTCCCGGGCAATCTCCGCCGCGTCCTCCGCACCGGAGAGAATCCCGTCCCGCTCCGCCAACAGCACCGCCCGAAACCGTTTCCCGCAAATGTCCCGAAAGATCAAATCTCTGATATCCTGCATCCTGTGCCCCGCCCCTTTTCCAACGTGTGTTTGACAATAATGAACTGTGTTCTCAAAATATGGAAAGCGAAAAAGGAACCCCCTGCTCCTTTCTGCCTCATTCTCTGCGATACCCCAGTCTCTCGGATAATTTCCGTGTGCACTCTGCCAAATCCGCCTTGGCTTCCTCCTGATTG
>JBFLFX010000163.1:0-3322 GCA_041859815.1 Dysosmobacter sp.
AACAGGAATCATTCCTGTTCAACGTCACCATACAGAATCACAGCAGCTATGAGCAGGGTTGGAATAACTTGAAGGACACGGTTTCCGTGAATGGCGTTACGGGTTCCAATGCCGATCTCTATTCGCAGTATTTTTCTCTGATAAAAGAGAGCGATAACGCCATAAAAAAGCTGGTACAGCATTATTCCGCCAGCAGGGAAAAAACCATGATCGTTTTTTTCGGCGATCATCAGCCGCCCCTGGGCAACGACTTCTATCAGATGCTTTACAAAAAGCCGCTGGACGATCGTTTCCCCAAAGAAGTCATGCAGGAATACGGCACGCCGTTTTTCATCTGGGCAAACTACGATATCCCGGAAAAGGCCGGAATGAAAATTTCCACCAATTTTCTCGGCACGCTGACTGCGGAGCTGGCGGGTTTTCCGCTGACAAACTGGCAGAAGCTGCACGCGGAACTTATGAATGTCCTGCCGGTAGCCTCCACCTCCGGTTTTTTTACCAGCGACGGCCTGACCACGGATCAGGAGAGCAAATTGCCTGCGGCGACACAGAAACTGTACGAAGAATACCGGATAATGGCATACAACTATCTGTTTGACAAAAAGAACCATCCCAGCGGATTTTACGACAACTGACGCCGGAAAGGAGAACTCCATGGATACGCAACGGGACCGCATCATTCTGCACTGTGACCTGAACAGCTTTTTTGCGTCTGTGGAGCTCCTCTCCCATCCGGATTTAAAAGAAGTTCCCGTGGCGGTCTGCGGAGATCCCGCCTCCCGTCACGGCATCATTCTGGCCAAAAATGAGCCGGCGAAAAAATTCGGCATTGTCACGGCGGAAACCATCTGGCAGGCTAAAAAGAAATGCCCCAATCTGGTATTGCTTCCGCCCCACCACGATCAGTACCGGATTTATTCCCGCAAGGTCAACGAGATCTACGAACAGTACACCGATCTGGTGGAACCGTTCAGCATCGACGAAAGCTGGCTGGACATTACCGGCAGCGCGCACCTGTTCGGCTCAGACGCACGGAAAATTGCCGACGGCATCCGTGCCCGGGTGCACGCAGAGCTGGGGCTGACCCTGTCCGTGGGCGTTTCTTTTAATAAGATCTTTGCCAAGCTGGGCAGCGACTACAAAAAGCCGGATGCCACCACGGTCATCTCGCCGCAGAACTGGCGGGACATCGTCTGGCCGCTTCCGGTGGGCGCGCTGCTGTTCGTGGGAAACACCGCCCGGACGCTGCTGACGCAGTACGGCATTACCACCATCGGGCAGCTGGCAGCCTGCAAACCGGACATGCTGGAAACGCTGATGGGAAAGGTTGGAATCCAACTCTGGGAATACGCCAACGGTCTGGAGCACGGGCCCGTGCGTGCCCGCAAAGATTTAGAGCCCATGAAGTCCGTGGGAAACGGCACCACCTTTCCGGAAAACCTGACCCGGCGGCGGCAGGTGCAAACTGGCATCGCCATGCTGGCGGACAGCGTCGCCATGCGGCTCCGCGCCGCCGGGATGTACGCCGGAGGGGTGCAGATTACCCTGCGGACGCCGGATTTTAAAAACATCACCCGGCAAAAGCAGTTTTCCGCCCCGACGCACCTGATGCGGGAGCTGACGGAAGCCGCTATGGAACTGGTTGACGGCGCATGGAAGCCGCCGTCTCCCATTCGGATGCTGACGGTGACCGCCATCAATCTGGTTGCGTCCGACGTTGCTTTTGAGCAGGTAAGCCTGTTTGACGCGGCTGCCGCACCGCTTCGCCGGCGTCAGGAGAAAATTGAAAAAACCATGGACAGCATTCGGGAGAAATTCGGCGCCGATGCAATCCAGTTTGGGAATTTAACGGAGAAACAGGAGGATCCGCTGCCATGACAAAATCAGAAGAAAAGAAACTGCTGCGCGCGTCCATACGCGCAGAAATTCCGGCGCTCTCAGAAAAATACATTTCCGCCGCCGATGAGAGAATCACCTCCCGTCTGGCGGAAATGCCCGAGTACCTCTCTGCCGGAACGGTGTTCTGCTTTGTGGGAACCCGGCGGGAAATTAATACCCGCCCCTTTCTGGAAACCGTCCTGGCGGCAGAAAAAACGCTGTGCGTTCCCCTGTGCGTCGGACAGGGAAAGATGGTACTGAAAAAAATTACCGCGCTGGAGCAGCTTGCTCCCGGCGCTTACGGCATCCCGGAACCCGACGGCAATGCACCTGCCATATCGCCCGATAACGTGGACTTCTCCGTCATTCCCTGTATCTCCTGCGACCGGGCAGGTCACCGGCTGGGACAGGGCGGCGGATTTTACGACCGCTTTCTCGCTGGCTACCGCGGGCCTGCCGTGCTGGTCTGCCGGGAACGGCTGATGCGGGAAGAAATCCCCGTAGAACCTCACGACGCCATTATCCACTGGGTACTCACCGAAAAAGGGCTGTACGAGGATGGGATTCCCGCCCGCATCGAGTAAATCTTTTGCCAATCTTTTTTTTGCAATTTGTTTGTAGTATCCTAATTGAATTTTTGGCGCAGATTTTTCGGGAAATGCCCTGCGCTCCATGCTTTATGGCAGCAATTACAAAAAGTAATATCTTGCAAAATTTTGGGACATGACGTATGATGAATACTGTTCGTGCAGGTTGCTGATTTCGAGTGATTCTGCGCAAAAATATCTTTCGATAGAGGTCTGCACCACACTGAACGCTTTCTCAGTGCCGGAGCGCCATACGAAAGGATGAAGGGATGAGATTCCATGATTCAGGATACGATGGACTACATTGCAAAGTATGACCCCGAAGTGGGCGCATCCATCAAGGAGGAGTTTGCCCGCGAGCGGAAAAACATTGAGCTGATTGCCTCCGAAAACATCGTCAGTGAGGCCGTTATGATGACGATGGGAACCTGCCTGACCAACAAGTACGCCGAGGGCTACCCCGGTCACCGCTATTACGGCGGCTGCTACGCAGTTGACGTTACGGAGGAAATCGCCCGCAAGCGCGCCTGTGAGCTGTTTGGCTGCAAGCACGCCAATGTCCAGCCCCACTCCGGTGCGAATGCCAACCTTGCAGCTTTCATGGCGCTGATGCAGCCCGGCGACACGGTGCTGGGCATGAGCCTGCCAGCAGGCGGACACCTGTCCCACGGTACCCCGATGAATATTTCCGGCAAGGTGTTCAAGGCCGTACAGTACGGCTTGGATCCCAAGACGGAGCGGATCGACTATGATCAGGTCCGCGCCATGGCAAAGGAGCATCAGCCCAAGCTGATTGTCGCCGGCGCTTCCGCCTATCCCCGGATCATTGACTTTAAAAAATTCCGTGAAATTGCAGA
>JBFLFX010000164.1:0-3187 GCA_041859815.1 Dysosmobacter sp.
CTGCGCATCATTCATCAGGCTTTCGGCTTTGCTCTTGGATGCGCCTTCGAGAATCGTCTGTCCGCCATTTTCTGTCAACAGCTTCATCGCTGACAGTAATTCTTTGGTGGCTTCCTCCAACTGGCGACGGGTCAGCTCGTGCGCAACTGCCTGGGCGCCGGGCTCGCTTTCCTGCCAGTAGTGCTCGTTGTAGCGGATGAAGTGCGTCGCAGGCGAATAGCGAAGCTCTCCGGAGAAGTGCTTTGCCAGCACCTCAGCCTGCCCCACATCGGAGTAATCTCCGGGCTTGTAGGAAACAGGGTCGTTATAGGCTTCCGGCGGCACATAGCCATCCTGCTGCTGTATCTTTGCAAAGAAGCGCTGTGCGCTGTGCCAAATAGTCGAAAGCTCGAAATCCGGGAGCGGCGGGTCGCATTTTTCGGCTTCCTCCATGAATGCCTGATATGCTTCCTCGCTGTCGCCATACTTTTTGATGACGCGGCCGGCAAAACGGGAGAGTGTTGCGTTGCGGCTGCCCTCCGGAATAACCTGACTTGCACGATACCCGCCGGCTATATTTGCATCGAAATCGTCGCCCGCCAAGAAGTCCGTTAGGTTCATATAGCCCTCGTGAATTTCCACCTGAGGCGAATTGGTGCCAAAGAAAAATCGAGCGGCGTCCAGCGCCTTCGTGTCAAAATATGGGAAGATGGCGTTGACCAGCTTTTTCATATCACTGTAGCAAGACGCATCCGTAACGCGGTCTATGGGAAACAGAACATGAAATTTGGGACGAGCGGGTTTTCCGTTCTTTTCGCGCATATGCGACCGGCTGTAATGAACGGCAAAGGCTACATTGGGAAATGCCGCTTCCACATCGGCGGGCTGCATCCATTCATCGGGATTTTCAGAGTGGTCATTATCGCAGTCCACCGGCAGGCAATCGCTGCCAATAAAGTTGTCGCCGCTGCGATAGTTATTGCGGTACTCCGCGCAAACATAATCCCGACCGACCGCAGCAGTAAGCGTCGCCGCATCGGTAATTTCCGCTTTGTGCGGATAGGAGCAATTACCTGGGTTACCGATGAAATCGGAGTGGTATATAGTGAACACTATTTCTGCACCTCCTCGCAGTTTTCGTCAAAATAGCGCAAGCGGTAATCTTTCCACTTGGCGCGCTTGATTTCAGCCTCCATACCGGCCGAGATTGTGCTGCCAAACACCCAGACCTCAGCGCATTTGCTCATGAGGGCGGTGCCAAAGAATAATCCAAGCAGGCGCTCCCTCGGATTGTTGTCATCGAGAAATTGCGGAAACAGCAGGTGTGGCGCGACGGGTATGTAGCCATTGTCCACAGCAAAACGGCTGTAGCGCTGCGCTGCCGCAATATTCTCGTCCACAGCCCCAGAAAACGGAGAGCAGATATAGACAATCGGCCGAAAAGCCCGCAGTGCGCGTTCTTCCTTTTCAATCAGCGACAGGGCTTCATAAGCGGTAGGGTCGTAATAGCTCTCGATATTAAACTTGTTTATACTCATTTAGAAACTCCTTTCACGACGGGCTTCTTGTCCATCTCTAATACCCACTGGAAAAAAGGAAGCCCATCGTACAACACATTCTCAATCTTTTTTATAGAAATCCGTTTCGTAGCCGTCGGCACGGAGCAGCAGCCCCTTCGCCCACGGCGGTGTTCTGCCCATCTGTTCGCAGACAGCGGAAAGAGACATCTGCGGATCTGCTTCAATGACCAGCTCGTCATGGATATGCATGACAATGGAGCAGTTCCGAAGCGTCTGCATGGCAAACATGAGGATATCGCGGGCAGTTGCCTGAACGATGTTTTCCACGAGCTTCGGTCCATAGGAATCCAGCCGTTCCCACTTTTTTGTGCCGCCGATGCCTTCGTAGGTGATACAGCTGCCGCCGAACTTGTTTTCACCGATGCGCGGTTTTACATAGGCAAGCCGCCGGCCGGAAGGCGGCGTGATAAAAAGCATCCCACTCTGACAAGAGAAAGAAATGCCATGCGTCGAATTGGTGTGCTTGTAGCGGACAGCCTCCATTGCGGCCTTATCTACGTCCCACCAGAACTTCACGATGTGGGGATTCGACTGCCGCCAAGCATCTACCAGCGGAGGAAGCTCGTCCTCATTCAGGCCCATGTCGAGCGCGCCCATCGCCTTGAGTGCACCGACGCTGCCGCCGTAGCCCAGTGCCAGCTCTGCAATTTTTCCCTTTTGACGAAGATGGCCATTGATGCCATGCTTCTCAACAGGCACCTTAAACATCTGCGACGCCGAAGCGCAGTAGATGTCGCCGCCTTTGGCGAAAACGTCCTGCCTCCACTGCTCGCCGGCAAGCCAAGCGATCACGCGGGCTTCAATGGCACTGAAGTCAGAAACGATGAACTTTGCACCGCTTTTCGGTACAAATGCCGTGCGTATCAGCTGAGACAGCGTATCCGGTACATCCTCGTAGAGCATTTTCAGCGCATCAAAATCGCCGCAGTGCACAAGGGCGCGGGCTTCAGCCAAATCCTCCAGATGGTTTTGCGGCAGGTTTTGCATTTGAATGAGCCGTCCAGCGAATCTGCCGGTTTTATTGGCACCATAAAACTGGAACATGCCGCGCGCGCGACCGTCGGCGCAGACCGCATTCTCCATCGCCTGATACTTTTTCACGGAGGATTTGGAGAGCTGTTGCCGGAGAGCAAGTACCTCGGCAAGCTCCGGCGGCGCTTCTTTCAAAAGCTCCGCCACAGCCTTTTTACCGAGCGTGTCCGTTTCCATGCCGTTATCCGCAAGCCACTGCTTGATCTGCTGCACGGAGTTGGGATTGTCCAACTCCGTCAACTTTTTCATGGCCGCGGTCAATTCGGAGCGGGAGCGCCCGTCAACGGCGATAGCCTCTCGTACCAGCGTCATATCCAGCGCCACGCCGCGGTCGTTGATCTCCTGGTCGAGGTGATATTCGTCCCAGATGCTATCCGGCACCGGGTATTTTGCGAGCTTTGCCTGAATGGACATTTCCGTTTCCACGTCGCGGGCGTTATATTTTTTGAACGTCGACCACTTGTCCGGCGCATGATACGGGTAATTGCGGGCGCGCTGCCCGTTGGCTTTTGTCGGCGTGCAGGGCTGACAGAAAAATTTGATGAGTTCTTTGCCCTCGGTGAGCTTTTGTTTTTCCAGCCCCAGTACCGCGCCGA
>JBFLFX010000165.1:0-3170 GCA_041859815.1 Dysosmobacter sp.
CAGGCTGGACTATACCCTATAAAACGGGCAGTAAAAAAGGAACCTCCTGTTGTAGAATAGGAACTACTGCAGAAGGCCATTTCATGCCCTTGAATTTACAATGCAAGTGCAACAAAGCAAAAAGGTGACTCAAAGGAAAAAATCCTTTGGAATAGTGTTTGTGAGAACAGCTATGAAAGGATTTAAGGCCAATGAGCCACTATCGTCATCTTACAGTGCATAGAAGAACGGGAAAGATACTGATTTTCAGCAGAGAGCAAAGAAGCGTCAGAAGTATCGCACCCTTTCTTGGGCGTTCCGCTTCCACAATCCCACGTGAAATCAGGCGCAATGCTTCAAAGGAAGCCGCGGAACCTCACTCCGGATCCTGCGTCTGGAAAAAGCGGCTGTATTTTCCCACGGCCGCGTCCGCGGCGGCCTTGCGCACAGCCGCCACCTGTTCATAATGCTCCATAAGCAAAGCGGAAATGGAGGGGGAAATTCCGCCGTTTGCCGCCATTTCGCTGAGCACGCCTTCCGCCCGGTTCTTCGGCATCCCTTTCCGGTAGGGCCTGTCTTCCGTAACTGCCGTGAAGATGTCGGCCACTGCCATGATTCTGGAACCGAGCGACAGGCTGTGAGCTTCCAGATGGAAGGGGTACCCTTTCCCATTGAGCCTTTCGTGGTGATAGGCGGCCCACTGGGCAATGGTTTCAAACCCGCTGACCGGCTTCAGCAGGCGGTAAGTGTAAAAGCTGTGGGCGCGGATCACGTCGTACTCGGAAGGCTCCAGCTTATCCTGCTTTTCAAGGATTTCCCTTGGAATTGCAAGTTTTCCGATATCGTGCAGGTTGCCGGCAATATGCATCATCCTGCACTCATCCTCCGAAAAGCCGGACAGTTCCGCCAGCTTTACCGCGGCGGCGGCTACGCCCGCGGAGTGCATGGCGGTGAACGGACTGCGGAAGTCGATGATCTGCGCAAAGATCTGGGTCAGGTTCACCACCTCGTCCAAAGTCAGGCCGATCGTGTCCAGCGCCATTACATCGGTAACATTGGAAACGGAAGGCTGGTAGATTAAATCAAGCCACAGCGCCTCCTGGCCGCATATCTGCAAAAACGCATCGGCAATGTCGGGTGCAAACAGCGGCCCGCGGTTCTTTTCCACATACTCCTTCATGCCGCTGATCTGGCTGATGATGCACTCATCTTTTTTCAGGCGTACCGAGATCCGGTCCGCAAGATGGACGATATGCGACAGCATGGGAACGGCTTCTCCCCGGAAAGATTTTCCCTCTCCGTAGTTCCATGCAACATGGTGAAATTTTATAATGCGGGCCACGTCTGCAAAGGCGGGAAAGCCGGAAACCAGCTTTGCACCGATAAAAGCATGTTCATGAATGCCGGCATGTTCCTGCTCTACAAAATCCAGATCGTCATGAAGCGCAACGGCGCCGATGTCGTGCAGGAGCGCCGCCACGGCAAGCAAACGCTTCTGTTCGTGGGAAAGCCGCATCTGGTCGGCAATGTTGTAAGACAGGTACGCAACCTGCTGATGGTGGTCGGTAACGTCCGTACTGATGAGATCGACCGCCTTGGTAATACAGATCAGAAGATCGTACAGATTCGAAAAATAATGATTCTCCCTTGACATAAGCCGCCCTTTCCTTTACCGCTGCATTCTTTTGTGCCGCTCTTTGGTCTGGTACATCTTTTCATCCGCCCATTCTATCAGTTCCTGCGCGGTTAAGCCGGAGGCAGGCATGGTTACCGCTCCCAGAGAAACCCGGATCGTAATCTTAATACCCCTTCTATGGACAGCACGGTTTTTCTGAATTCCCTGTAAATCCGCTCCGAAAACCGGCACGCACTGTCTTCGCCGGTATCTTTCAGGCAGATTACGAATTCATCCCCGCCGTAACGTGCCGCCCAGCCCGTATCCTCCGGGATGCAGCCCTGAATGGCATCCGCCGCACGCCTCAGGAGCCTGTCGCCCGCCGTGTGGCCGTAAGTGTCGTTTACAACCTTATTGTCGATACCGGCAAAAAATCAGCGGCAGCGGCTTTTGCCCGGCAACGGCGCCCACAATGTCCGCCGGCAGGCGATCCGTCCAGAAACCTGCGGTTATACAGCGAGGTCAGTTCATTCCAGATCGCCATGTTGTTGAGCGTCCGCACGGCATCGAAGAAATCTTCCCCCTTGCCGTATTGGCCGGAACCGATCAGCATGGCGTCCGTTACATTCTTCAAAAGCTCCAGCACCACGGGTGGCCCGGCCGATTCGACCGGCAGGGCGATGACAAGCATGACCGCGTCCGGGCGTGCTCCAGCTTTATAAAGCTCTTCTGCCCGCGGTGGGCCCTTACTGAAATGCAGTTTTCGCAGATGCGCCCGTTCCCCCAGTAGGCAAAGCACCTTTCGCAGGTTTCTCCCGCGCTGTTGCCGCAGTACTCTAACACCCGTTTCCGGATCGGATCCACAGGGCGCACCGCGTCGTTCATCTTGTGGAACAGATTCAGATTCTCCAGTAAGTTATTCAGCGTCACTTGTTCAGCCATCCGATCCTTCTCCCTTAAAAGCAGACTGTCACCCAAGCGCAAAACGCGCGCGAATCCGCCTGCCCGGAAAAACCATGACTGGCCGTACCGCTGAAGCGCCCCTTCCGGCAATTCCGAATCCCCGTCAATCATGTTCCGCCGTACTTTCCACGAAGGTTTTCTCCGGGAGCTTTTTTATTCCGCTGTTGCTGCAAAATACTTTATGGGGCGATTATACTCCGAATTTTTAAACAGTGTATGAAAAGGCAGGCATTGTTTTGAAGAAACGTGAAGTTCAGCATTTTTGCAAAAGAAACCGGCACGTGTTTGGAAAAAATGTCCTTTTTTCCGCTGCAATACGGCTTTTTTCTTTTTTATCCGGCTGTTTCCCGTTATTTTTGCGAAACTGTGGATTTTACGGTACGCTGTTTTCCGGCAGATTTGGAAGCGGAAAATAAAGATACCCGGAAAATTCCATTTTCCCGAAACTTTTCCGGATTTTCATACGTCTAACAGCCCGTTTAAAATCTTTTAATGAGCACCGCGATAAATGCCAGTACCATCATTTGAGCGGAGGTATGTATCTTCCTTTCACAGTTTTTCCAAAGGCGACGAGCTTTATCAAGCCAGCCGAACGATCGCTCCACGACCCAAC
>JBFLFX010000166.1:0-3116 GCA_041859815.1 Dysosmobacter sp.
AAACGCCTTCACCGTCCGGACGCCCGCCAGATTTTCCTCCGCCACCGTCGTCATTTCCGCGTTGGTTTCACTGATGTCCTCATAGATCCGGTTGAGCCGCTTTTCCATCACGACGGCCAGAACGCCCAGCACCGCCATGACGCACAGAGGAATCAGCGTCAGTTTTACGCTGATGCGGAACATGCACCACAGCACCATGGCCACATGGATGATGACCTCCAGCGTCAGCATCCCCACCATGCCGAAAGCGTCCCAGATGCGATCCACGTCGTCTTTCACGCGCGCCATCAGCTCGCCGGTGCTGGTCTTGTCAAAATAGTCCATGGACAGGCTCTGGATATGGCGGAACAGGTCTTTGCGCAGATCGCTGCCCACCCCGCAGCCCACGCAGTCAAACGTGTACTCCTCATAATAATTGAAAAACGCGCGGCCCACGCCGATGACCAGAATCATCACCAGCAGCCGGGGCAAAATCGCCATATTGCCGCCCGTGATTACGTCGTCGATGATCTTCTCCGTCAGCTGCGGATAGTACATATTTAAAACAATGGACATCACCATGCAGAACACGGCAAACGTCAGCCGTTTCCACCGCTGTCTGGCAAATCTGCCCAGCCTTATCTTCTTCTTTTCCAAAACTTCCCCTCCCGTCTTTCCTCTCTCCAAGCTCCCCCGGTACGCCGCGGCGGCTCTGAAAATATAAAAAAACCGCGGTGTATCACCACGGTCTCAAAGTCCATTCGTTGTTTTTGCACCCGGTACAGCCGCGCTTGCGCAAACTGCCCGCATCAATCGGCAAACCGTCAACACCGGAGACTCGGAGAGGGAATGATCCCTATGATTACTGTTTTCAACGCTTTCTTATTCTTGTAATTCATAGACATAATTTTTACCTCTCTTTCCGAAAATTTCGGTCACCTTGCCAGTTAATCATAAATTCCAAACTTTGTCAAGCGGTCCCGCCACAATCGTCTATTTATAAATCTTATAGGGCTTCAGCCGAAGCGCCGCCGCTCCGGCATAAAATTACTCCAACCCGGCGGAGTCCCTCAACATCCCATTGGATGGGCTGAAGTCCGCAGGCGCGGACGGTGTTGATGACGTGATCGTCATAATCGCCGTAAGGGCAGCGGAACAGCGTGGGCTGCTGTCCGGTAATCTTTTGAATCACCTTGCAGCAGTGCTCCAGATCCGCTGAAATCGCCTGGTCGGAGAGTTTTGTCATGTGATCGTGGTCATAAGAGTGGCTCATCACCTCCATGCCGTTTTTTTCCAGCAGCTTCACATCCTCCGGGTACTGCTCCGCCCATTTGCCGATCACAAAAAACGTCGCCTTTACCTGATAGCGGTTCAGCACGTTCACCAGATCCTTGGTGGACACGTCCCCCCATGCGGCGTCAAAGGAAACCGCGCAGGTTTTCTGGCAGGTGTCCACGCAGTAGACCGGCAGCTGGCGATCCGCCCGCCACGCGCCCGCCAGCGCCGGATACGCCGCGGCGGCGGCGATGCACAGCGCTAAAATTCCCGCCGCGATGCCCGCCGTTTTTTTCTTTAGAACCACAATTTTCATAACCGCATTCCCCCTTGGAATAACAATATGCGCGCCGCGTGTCCCACTTGCGAAAAATTCCGACACCTTTGTAAAACCCGCCGCGAAAGAGTTGTTTTTTTGTCGGTGCCTCTGCTATAATAGGAACCAATCTTGATGCGGAAAAGCGGGGCGCGGACGATGGGAATTGAGACTGCAGACGACAAACAGACATTGGGGAAAAAACAGACGCACGGGCGGCAGCGGGAGAAGAAACACCGCCGCACCCTGCGCCTGCGGACGAAGCGGCTGCTTGTGATGCTGGCCGTTCTGGCGTGTACTGCCGGCGTGATCGGCGCGGCGGTGCATTTCAGCCAGCGCCAGAGCGCGAAAGCGGAGACCGCTTCCACAGCGGTGAAAAAAAGGGCAAAAGCCGCAGCGGCCCAAAAAGCGCGGCGCGGCAAAATTCCCGCCCCTCCCAGGGAAACCGCCTCCACAGTCAGGCTGGGCAAAGAAATCGTCAGTAAATACGCCATTCTAATTGATCTGAAAACCAACACCGTGCTGGCGGAAAAAAATCCCGACGCGGTGATCAACCCCGCCTCCATGACCAAAATCATGACCGCGCTGGTGGCGGCGGAGCGGCAAAAAAATCTGAACGCCCTCTGCACCATCACCCCGGATGTGACGGATTACTGCTTCCGCAACGGATGCAGCGCCGTCAACTTCTGCGCGGGCGAGCAGATCCCCGTCCGGGATTTGTTTTACGGAACCATCCTCCCCTCTGGCGCGGATGCCGCCATGACGCTGGCCAAGTCTGCCGGCGGGTCGCAGCAGGGGTTTGTCGCCCTGATGAACGACAAACTGAAGGCTCTCGGCCTGTCCAAAACGGCGCACTTTACCAACTGCATCGGCCTTTACGACAAAAACCACCACTGTACCGTCCGGGACATGGCCGTCATCCTGCGCGCGGCGGTGGAAAACGACTTCTGCCGCCAGGTGCTCTCCACCCGCACCTACACCACCTCCGCCACTGTCCAGCACCCCGGCGGGCTGACGGTGTCCAACTGGTTTCTCCGCCGGATTGAGGACAAGGATATGGGCGGCATTTCCGTCCAGTGCGCGAAAACCGGCTATATTCACCAGTCCGGCTCCTGCGCGGCCAGCTATGCCACGGACGCCGCCGGCGACGGCTATATCTGCGTCACCGGCATGTCCGCCGGCAGCTGGCGCTGCATTTACGATCAGGTGGCGCTGTACAGGCAGTTTGCCGCCACCGCCCATGCGGGAGCTTCCGCGAAATAAGCCCCCGCCGCCCGCCGCGTACCCGATTTCGTCCGCGGCGGCTCCGCCCCCGTGAATCCCCCGTATTTTCGGCAGGTTTTCCCCGGAGACGGGACGAGCGGAAAACGGGACTGGCGAGCAAGTGGTAAGGACCGATGAAACGGGAAAGAAAATAGTTACGCAGGGAACCCGGGAGGGGTTCCCTGCGTTTTGAATGAGAAGTTTTAAAAACTCTTTTCAAATTTTCAAGACTCGCTCAGCGGGGCGAAAAGACTTTTTCGGAACGCCGGCTTCCCGCCTGATT
>JBFLFX010000167.1:0-3080 GCA_041859815.1 Dysosmobacter sp.
AGCAGGCGGCCCTGGACGATCGGAAAAAATCCCTGGACGCCAGGGAGACCAGCCTTGACCAACGGGAGGCCAAGCTGGACAAGCGCGCGGTTCAAATTCAGCAGCAGGAGACCGCGAACATGAGCTTTCAGGAGTATCTGAGCTCCCTGAGCGCCAAGGAAACGGCGTCGCTGAAAAAAATTGCCGGCATCTATTCCAAAATGGACTCCAAGGCGGCTGCCGCGGTCATTAACCAGATGGGCGACCAGAACCAGGCCGCAGTGATCCTTTACGAGATGACGCCCGCGGCGTCCGCCGCGATTCTGGATGTGATGACGGCGGAACAGTCGGCCGCGCTGACCACGATTATGTCAAAGTAGGACTGCGGAGACACAAAACGATAAAAGGCGGTGAAAGAGAATGGAAGTTACGGGAATCGGGAAGCTCCCGACGGCGGGAGCTCCCCCCGGCGTGGCGGCAAAGCGGGACTCCGGAACGGATTTCGGCAGCGTGCTGGGGAAAATTTTGAACGCCGGGGATCAATCGGAACCTCCGCAGAAAACGCGGAGGGGAGATTCCGAAAAGCGGGACGCCGGCGGCACGAAAAAAACTGCGGGCAAGAAGGCGGACGGCGCTACCAAGACAACCGGCGGGCAGAATACGGCTTCGCCGGCGGGCGCGCAGGCAGGCGCGGGCGCAGGGCAGGCCGCGGCACAGGCGGGCGCGGCAAATCCAACGGCCGCCGCGGATTCCACAGCCCCGGCGCAGGGCACCGCCACCGCCCAGACGAAGCAGGGCGCGCAGACGGCGGCAGCCGCGGTGCCGTCGGAGCCCACAGCGGCCGGGACGGCGGTTCTCACGCCGGAGGAATTCACGGCCAATGTGAAGGCGGAGCTGCAAAAAACCGCGGATACGTTTCAGACCCGGCTTCAGCAGACGGCGCAGGGCGCTTCCGCGGCGCAGGCGGCACAGAACGCGCAGACAGTCCAAACGGCGCAGAGCGCGCAGGCAGTTGTCCAAACAGCACAGCCGGCGCAGAACCCCCAGACGGCGCAGAACCCCCAGACAGCGCAGGCTTCCGCCGCGCAGGCGGCGGTTTCGGCGGAAGATTCCGTGCCGGGGAGCGTCTCCGGGCAATCGGATGCAAAGGCGGTCAAACCGGCGGAACAGGCTTCAAAGCCCGCGGAACAGGCGGCGGGGCAGGGCTCGCAGCCCGCGGCCGCGGCGGGGCAGACAAAAAACTTTGAGGGCGCTTCCGCACAGAGCGGGGAGGACGGCGCGGCGCAGGCCAAAACCGCCGCGGCGCCGGTTCGGGCCGAACCGAAAAAGGCGGATGGAAGCAAAACCGCCGCACCGCAGTTTTCCGTGACCGCCGCCGCCCACACGCCGTCCCGAACGCAGGAGACCGCCGATATGCAGACGGCGGTAAACCGGGCGCTGGATCGGTTTGACCGGGACTTTCAGGGAGTGAGCGCCGACAACAGGAACATTGAAATCTCCCTGCATCCCAAGGAGCTTGGCACGGTGTCCATTTCGCTGGCGGCGGGCACCGGCGGCGTAACGGCCAAGATCCAAACCTCCAGCGCGGAAGCGGCGAGCCTGCTCTCCGCCCAGGTTCAGCGGATGATTGACTCCATGGAGGCCAAGGGCGTCCGGGTGCAGAACGTGGAGGTGGTGCTGACCCAGACGCCGCAGCAAAACACTGGCAGCGGCGGCGGGAACGCGGCGCAGCAGTACCAGAGCCAGACGCCCCGGATTTACGCGGTGCGGGGCGCGGCAGCGGAAAAAAGCTCCGCGCTGACCGATTATGAGCGAACCACGCAGACCTGCACGGCTTCTATGGAAGACGGGCAGCGCGTGGAATACAGGGTTTAAGGAGGGACAGCGGATGGCGGATACGACAGCCGCAGCGGTATCGGGCACGACAACGGACAATTCAATCGGCGGATTGAATTATATCCAATCCAGCACTTCCAAAAAGACCGGCAGTTCCAACATCAACACCGAGACTTTTTTAAAGCTTCTGGTGGCGCAGATGCAGTATCAGGATCCGCTGGAGCCTCAGTCCAACTCGGACTTTGTCGCCCAGCTGGCCATGATGGCGGGACTGGAGCAGGTGCAGACCATGAACGGCTCCCTGAACACCTCCAAGGCCATGAACTACATCGGCAAGCAGATTTACGCCACGGTTCTGGACGCCGACACGGGCGTGGAGGAAAAGTATTCCGGCGTCGTTACCGGTGTGGTGATCAAAAACGGGATGGCTTACGTCATGGTGGGCAAAAACGCGATCTCCGTGGATGACATCACCGGCGTAGTGGACGCTCCGGCGGACGCAGGAACCGCAGAAACCACAGGAACCGCAGGAACCACAGGAACCACAGGAACCACAGAAACCGCCGGGACTTCTTCCGACGGCGGAAATTCCGCTGAAACAGCGGACACCGCGCAGGCTGGTGCTTGACGGCGGGGAATAAAAAAGCTATAAAGAAAGAGGTAAAATTATGCCGAGATCTTTGTTTTCCGGTACTTCCGGACTGAATAACCATCAGACAGCGATGGACGTGATTGCAAACAACATCGCAAACATCAACACCACCGGCTATAAAGCGAGCACCGCCGGCTTTCAGGACATCGTGAGCCAGACGGTCAGCGCGGCCTCCGCTCCCACCGCCGCGCTGGGCGGCAGGAATTCCAAGCAGATCGGCCTGGGCATGACCGTCGCCGGCATCGGCAGGGACATGACCGAGGGCAGCACCCAGACCACCGATCGCCCGCTGGACTTCGCCATCCACGGCGAGGGCTACTTTGCAGTGAAGGACGGCACCAAGACTTATTACACCCGCAACGGCAATCTGAGCCTGGACGAGGCCGGCAATCTGGTGACCGCCAACGGCATGCTGGTGCAGGGCGTGCTGGGGAGCGGCACGCTGAGCGGCGCGGTGGGCACGCTGAGCAATATCAACATTGACGGCACGCAGTATTCCGACTACGCAATTGATACCAACGGATATGTCAGCGCCACAAAGCGTTCCGACGGGACCAAGGTGCAGCTGGGCCGCGTGGTGCTGGGCACCTTCAACAACCCCGCCGGCCTGGAC
>JBFLFX010000168.1:0-3060 GCA_041859815.1 Dysosmobacter sp.
TGATGCGGAGAAGACGTGGAGGGAGATTCAGGCGTTGGTGGATTCCATGGAGGATCCGGATTATGCGGGAATTTGCCGGGAAATGCTGCGGCGGTACGGCGATCGCTTTCGGGAGATCCCGGCGGCAAAAAGCGTGCATCACGCCTTTTTGAACGGGTTGCTGATGCACACGTCCTATATGCTGCGGGCGGCGGATTTTATGGCGGGCCTGTATTCCGCCGTGATTGACCGAAGCCTGCTGCTTGCCGGAACGCTGCTCCACGATTTTGCCAAGGCGGAGGAATTTGTATTCTCTCCGCTGGGTGTGGCGGTGGATTATTCCGTGAAGGGCGAGCTGCTGGGCCATCTGGTGATGGGCGCGGGGGAGGTTGCCCGGGTTGCGGAGGAAGAGAACGTGCCGGAGGAAAAATCCGTGCTGCTGCAGCACCTGCTGCTGTCGCACCACGGAGAGCCGGAATACGGCGCGGCGGTGCGCCCCGTCTGCGCGGAGAGTGAGCTGCTGTCCTTTCTGGACATGATTGACAGCCGGATGGAAATTTACCGCGAAACCTATCGGGAAGTTCCCGCCGGCGAGTTCAGCCGCCGGATTTTCGCGCTGGATCGCCGGGTTTATCACCATAACTGAGCGGGCTTCCGCGGTCCGGAAAAAGAGAACCGCCTTGTCGGATTTTTCCGGCAGGGCGGTTTGGCATTTAGAAGTTTACGCTCAGGTTCCGGCGTAGACCTCCGGGCAGAGCGCCCGGATTTTTGCCTGAATGGACTTGAGATCCTCGAATGTCTCCGGCCGTTTGCTGGGATCTCGGAGCAGGGCGGAGGGATGGTAAATCGCCGTCGTCTCCACGCCGCCGCAGTCGAACCAGGCGCCGTGCTCCCGGGTGATTTTGAAGTCGGGCTTGATCAGCGCCACGGCGGCAATGCGGCCGAGGCAAATCTGAATCTGCGGGCGCAGAAGCGCCTGCTGCCGCCGCAGCCAGCCGATGCAGGCATCCTGCTCATTTTGCAGCGGATCGCGGTTATGAGGCGGACGGCACTTCACGATGTTGGCGACGTAGACCTTTGTCCGATTCAGCCCGATGATGGCCAGCATGTCGTCCAGCAGTTTACCCGCCGGGCCGACGAAGGGCACGCCCTGCTCGTCCTCCCGCTGTCCCGGGCCCTCGCCGATGAGCATGATTTTCGCGTCCGCCGCACCGTCGCCGAACACCAGATTCGTCCGGGTTTGGCCCAACGAACAATTTTGACATTTAAAACACTCATTTTTCAAATCCTGCCAGGTATCCATGGTTCTCCTCCTGTTTTGCCGGAATGATTTTCCCGCCCCGGGGCAGACTGATGCCGAAGGGAGGCGTGGAAATGCTGTTTTGGGATTTTCTGTTTTACAGTTTTGGAGGCTATCTGCTGGAAAAATGGTTTGCCAGACGCACCGGAGCGGAAAAGCAAACCCGCAAGGGGCTGATTCTGCTGCCGCTCTGCCCGGTATACGGCCTTGCCATGGCGGCGGTGCTGGCGCTGCCTGCCCCCGCGCGGGCGTGGCCGTGGCTGCCGCTGGTCACCGCGGCGATCTGCTCGGCGGTGGAATACGGGTATCATTGGGCGTGCGAGAAAATATTGAGTGTGAAATTCTGGGACTATACGGGCGTTTTGGGAAGCATCAGGGGCAGGGTCAGCCTTCCGTTTTCCCTCGTCTGGGGACTGCTGGGCGCGGCGGCCCTGACGGTGTTGCAGCCGGGGCTTACCCGTCTGATGCGGCGGATTCCCCCCGCGGTGACCTTTGCCGCCGCGCTGCTGGTCACCGCCGACGCGGTCTGCTCCGTCCGGCTGCTGAAACGGACCGGGGACACGGAGAGCCTGCACCTGCAAACCCTGTTTCGCCCGGCGGAGTTTCCACCGAAAATAAAATCCAATTTGTAGAATCATAAAGAAAAGATACGGATTGTATTAAAAAGCGCCTGAAACGCGGAGCTATGTACGGAAGAGAAGGACATCTGCTCATTCTGCCGCAGTGTTTTCCGGTGCGGCGTGGGCGTTGAACCACGCCAGCAGGTCGTCGTACACCTCCTGCCGGCATACGTCGTTGAGAATTTCGTGCCGCGCACCGGGGTAGAGCTTCATCCGCACGTCCCGGACGCCGGCCCTGCGGAAACTGTTGTATGCCCGGGTGACCTCCCTGCCGCAGCCGCCCACCGGATCCATGGCGCCGGAGAGGAACAGCACCGGTGTGGACAGATTCATCCGCCGGAGATTGCCCGGCCGCTGCATGGCGTACATCAGGCGCAGTGTCTCCCGGCACAGCGCCAGCGAGGCATCCGCCCCGCAGAGCGGGTCGGCAATGTAGCGGTCCACGTTGTCCGTATCGGCGGAAAGCCAGTCATAGTCTGTGCGGGTGGGCTTGAAAATTCTGTTGTATTTGTTGAAGGACAGCCGGTTCACGGCGGGACTGGTGCGCTCCCAGCCATATTTTCTGGCATCGCGCCGCGCAATCAGCGTGCAGTAGGCAATGTCGACCGGATTCATTTGGCCGGTTCCCGTGATTACCGCGCCGGTCAGGGTGCCGGGGTAGCGGATGAGGTAGGAGCGGGTCAGATAGGAGCCCATGGAGTGCCCCAGCAGGAAATAGGGCAGGCCGGGGAATTTTTTGCTTTCCAGATTCCGCAGAAGGTACATGTCGTCCACCACCGTGTCGGCGGAGGTAAAATGGGCGACAGACGCGCCGGGCACCATGGACTTGCCGTGGCCGATGTGATCGTTGGCGGCGACGGCAATCCCCCGGGCGGTGAGAAACTCCGCCAGCGGCTGGTAACGCCCGGCGTATTCGCTGACGCCATGGGCAATCTGCAGCTCGGCGCGAGGAGCTCCCTCCGGCAGCCACTCAATGGCGTGAATTGAAGTTTTTCCGTCACTGGACGGGAAAGTAAATTCGTTTTGACGCATGGAAAACGCAGCCTCCCTATGGTAGAATAGGCTGTGCCGAGCCGTATGGGATTCGGCACGCAATAAATGCAAACCTATCTTAACACAACTTGCGAAAAAAGTCTTTGGAAGTTTTCCGCCGCGGCGGAA
>JBFLFX010000169.1:0-3054 GCA_041859815.1 Dysosmobacter sp.
ACCAGCTGGCCCAGCTCATCCGTGTATTTATTCTCAATCTGCGTGCCGTAGCTTCCCGCGGAAATCCGCTTTACCGCTTCGGAAACCACCGCCACCGGCTCCACCACATGATTAATGAAAATCAGGTTGGCAATCACCACCAATGCCATGCAAACGGCGGCAACAATGATAATCACAATCACGGAGAACAAAATCTGACGGTTTACCCCCCGCAGCGAAGTTACAAAACGCAGGATCCCCACTGTTTTTCCGTTGTAGGTCATCGGATAGGAGACGGAGAGGACATTTTCCTCCGTCTCCGGATCTTTCCCCTGAAAAACGGACATCTCCCCATCCGACGCGGCGCGGGAAATATCCGCTGTGTTGGGAGAAGTCCCCGCCGTCAGGCCGGAGGTGGAAACCTGAATTTTGCCGCTGGTATTGAGAAACTGCAGCTCAATCTGGTTCTTCTCCTTAAAATTGCTGGTGTAATTGACCGCCGCCCGGTAATAGTCCGAATAGCTGGAAATCTGTGTGTCGCTGAAAACATTGGCCGCGGAACGGGCGCGCGTTTCCAGCCCCTTTTGCATACTGCTGTAATAATAACTCGCAATGCCCGCCGAGCACAGCGTCACCAGAACCACCAGGAGGACAAAAATCGGCGCCACGGTGTTGGCAATCCAACGCTGGCGCAGGCCGCGGATACGCAGCGCGCGGCGGCGCTTACTGTTTACTTTCAGCTTTGAAGCAGTCTCCGGCATATCAAGTCCTCCTTTCTCTCAGCCCCGCGGATGGCTGTATCTCCCGCCAGCGCCGTCCTGAAAACGGGGGCGGCCGCTTCTCAGAACCCCCACTTATATCCGTAGCCCCAGACTGTCGTAATGTAAGTCGGGTTCTGGACATTGTCCTCAATTTTCAGGCGCAGGCGCCGGATATTCACATCCACGATTTTCAATTCGCCGAAGTAGTCCCGCCCCCAGACCATATCCAGAATTTCCTCCCGGGACAGAGCCTTTCCCGGATTTTCCATGAATACCTTCATAATGGAATATTCCACCTGTGTCAGCTTAATCCGCTGCCCGCTCTTCTCCAGCGTACGGTTGCGGGTGTTCAGCAGAAACGGCGGCTGGCTGATCTCCCCGTTCTGGGCGGTTTCGTCCCCGCCGGCACGGCGGAACAGCGCGTCTACCCGGGCGGTCAGCTCCGCCGGAGAAAACGGCTTCGTCACATAATCGTCGGCACCGGTCATCAGCCCCGTTACCTTATCCATCTCCTGTGAGCGGGCCGTCAGCATGATAATGCCGATTTTCGTATTTGTCGCCCGTATCCGGCGGCAGACTTCAAAACCATCGATGCCGGGCAGCATGATATCCAGCAGCGCCACTCTCGTGTCCGCGTTCTTTTTCAACAGTTCCAGCGCTTCTTCGCCGCTCTCGGCTTCAATCACATCATATCCGGCCCGGCGCAAATTGATCACAATAAAGCTGCGGATGCTGGATTCATCTTCCAGGACAAGAACCTTTTTCATTATGGAACGTTCTCCTTTCCGGGGTTCTCCCTCCCCAGGGGAAAATAACAGCAAGCCATCTATCGGCCGTGCCGTCAGTTGTCGCCAGACTGCCACTCCGTTGTAATCAAACCGAACATGGAGCGCAGCCGATCTGCGGAAATGCCGTATTTCCAGTTCTGATCCGCGGCAAGAAATTCTGCGGCATAGATGGTGCCGGACTGGCGAACCAGCACAAACCGATTCCCGCTGATCGCCTTTGTCTCACGGTTTTCCCCGGTGATCGTGTAAATCCGCAAAAAATCCGTCAGGTTGCTGCCCTGCATAATAGAAAACGTCACCGCCATCTCGTCCAACCCGGAAGCGCCCCGGGTCGCCGCAATTTTGCCGTTCCATATTTTAGGCAATACCAGATACCACCCATCCTCCGTATCGTGACAGGTGGATTCCACGGTTCTTCGGTTTCCACTTTCGTCATAGGTCTGCCAGTTGACCTGGTAACACATATCCGCCAATGTCTTTGCCTTGGTAGGCAGGGCCTGCGGCGCTGGGACCTCCGTCACGCCGTCGCTGTTGATATCCGTTGGGAACAGGGACAGGCTGCGATAGTTTTCCTTGGAAACGCCGGTGGTATCCGACAAGACAATGTTGACCAGCTCCCCGTTTTTATCCGTCAGGATATCCGTAATGGCAGTGCCGGAATCGGAAATGCCGGTGACAAACAGCGCCGGTTTTCCGGTGGAAAGCGTTCCGCTGCGAACCCGGCCCAGATTGCTCAGCTCGGCCATGGTCATGGAAACCGGGGCGGAGGATTTCAGCGACAAATTGCCGGAATGGTTCCAGGTGTAATAATCCGCCTGTCCGCCGTCACTGCCCGAATGCAGCACCACAAGTTCCTGACGCTTATCCTGATTCAAATCCGTAACGGCATACCGGACATAGGATGCAATATGCAGCAGCTCATGAGGTTTTTTACTCCGAAGGGAATAAACGGAGAGAGACTGCGAATCTGTTCCCGTTTTCCAGCCGATGATCAATTCCAGGTACCCGTCCTGATTCAAATCGCTGTATGCAATGCTGTAAATCGCCGTACCGCTGCCGTGAATGACGGCCATCTGCTTGTAGGTGGAGCCCATAGCCTTAAAAATGTAAATTGCCAGAGAATCGGACTGCTCGCTGTTCCGCATAAAAACCAGCGCCTCTTCTTTGCCGTCTCCGTCCAGATCCACCATCTGGACCGTCTGAACATTCGCTCCCGACACCGGAGAGGCATACTCCGCCCCCCCCTGGCGAAGCTTTTCAATGCGGTTTTTCAGTTCTTTATACTGGGGGGGCATTTGCGGAAGGGAGTACAAATCATCAGGCGAGACGGTAAAACGGAACGAGCAGCCGGCCGCCAGAAGGCACAGCAACGCCGCCATCAGCACCGTCAGCGCTGCTTTCAGTTTATTTCCCACGGTTGTCCGCTCCTTTCGCAAAGTCCCGGCTATGCATAATTTAACTTCAATATCATAACACGTTTTCCACGTTTTGAATAGCACTTCTTTTGCTTTTTTCAGGGAGGCGCG
>JBFLFX010000170.1:0-2997 GCA_041859815.1 Dysosmobacter sp.
AGAACGCCCCGCTTTACGACGCCACTTTTCTGCCGGACACCAACCGGGAAGGCTACGCAAAAGACAAGCTCTCCCCCACGCAGGTCTCCGCTCTCGAGTCCCTTTCCGACAGTGACGGCGTTTCCATACAGGTCTATCAGGATGAAGCCGACTTGAAGAAAATCGGCGGATACGCCATGCAAAGCGCCGCCATTGAAGCCGGCGTGGCGCGTGTCATGGACGAATCGAACGCCATTTTCCAGGCAAACGAACGCCAGAAAAATAAATACCGCTACGGCTATTCGGTGGAAGGCCAGGGCGCCTCCGGCATTATGAAAACCGTTCTTCAGGGTTTCCTTACTGTTTTCCCGGCGCTGAATACCGGCGAGGCCGCTTCGCGGAACTTTATCAACTATACCCGGATTTCGGTCGACAATACGCCCGCCTACGCGACGGTCGTAACTTCGGACAACAGCCGTTTGGCCCAGGTGGAGAGCGGCATGCTCTATAGCAAGCTCGTGCTGACCGGCCATACGCTGGGCCTCGTGATGCAGCCGCTCAGCCAGGTGCTGGAGGAATACCCCGAGATGGAGGTCCCTCACGCGGCGTTTCAACAGGCATATGCGCCGGACGGCGGCACCGTGCAGATGCTTTTCCGCGTGGGAAAGCCTACCAAGGACACCCCGCTGAGCATGCGGCGCGACGTGGCGGATTTAATCCGCATAAAATAAAAGCGGATTTACGGCCGTCCCGAAAAGAAAAATGCGATAAAACCGCTGCTTTCCTGATCTATCGCCGAGAGAAAAACGAAAAAGCACGGTTGGGCAAGGCTGAAAGGGGCCGTGGAATGAGAGTGCTGATTATGGGCTTAGGCGTAATTGGGACAACATATGGATATCTGTTTCAAAAAGCCGGCCATCAGGTCGGGCATCTGGTCAGGGCGGGCGGAAAAGGCGCCGCGCCGGATAAACTGGAAATCGAGCTGCTGGACGGCAGGCTGGGCGGCCGGGGAAGAGAGCAAACGGACTCCTATCCGGTCCATATCGCGGACGGCGGGGGCTCCTATGACTTCATCGTAGTCAGCGTTTCGGCAGGCAAGCTGGAGGGCGCCGTCCAGACTTTGGCGGAGAAGGACGTGAAAGGCACGCTGCTGATTATGAGCGGCATATGGGAAGACAGGCGGTGGCTGGACGGGATGCTAAGCGGCCGGGAGTATGTCCTCGGCTACCCCGTCGCGGGCGGCAGTATGAACGGCGGCAAGCTGAATGGCTGCGTTTTCGACCACATTATGCTTGAACGCAAAGAGAAAACAAATATCAGAAACTATGAAGCCCTGTTGGCACTACTTTCCGGCTCTTATCTGAAAGCCGAGACGCCGTTCGATATGCTGGAATGGATTTGGCTGCACATGGCGATCAACGCGGGAGTGATCACCACGGCGGGAAAATACGGCGACATCCGCGACACGGCCAAAGCCGCGGAAACCGTGATGGATTCGGCCAGGGCGCTGTCGGAGGCCGTGCTTGCCATCCGGGAGACGTCGGGAATCGTTGCCTCCCGCAACGTCGCGCTCAAAAATTACGGCGGCGAATTGCTGCCGTATAGGATCCCGTCGAAGCTAGCGGGCGTTATGATGAAACGGATGTTTCGGAAAAACGAACTGACACGCCGGATCATGACGCTTCACAGCAATACCGCCGATTTGATGTACGTCTGCAAAAACGTTTATGATTGCGGAAAAGAGAACCACGCGGAGGCGCCTTTGTTTTATTCAAATTATGAGGCGGTGCAAGAAAAGCTCAGCATGTTGTAAAACGGTAAATCTGGGGATATCCATACATGTGAGAGGGTGTTTTATGAAAACCGCGCGCCCCGGCTTCTCCGGGTGGAAGGAAGACGACATCGGCCCGTGTTCCATTGGCAAGACGGAGCTTTCACCGGCTGCTGCTGCCGCGTCCGTTCAACCCGGGAGAGTACGCCTACGAGGTCGGCAGACCCCCCGGATTGTCCAAACGAAGCCAACGTGCCCTAAGTGTTTCAACATAAGCGGCCGTTATGAAGCCGCCGCCCTGACCTTTCCCTTTTTCTGCAGGCAGTCGTAGCCTACGGCGAGAAGCAGGACGATCCCTTTGATAATCATCTGCGTATAGCTGTCTATATTCAGAAGGACGAAGCCGTTTGTCAGGACGCCGATGATCAGGGTGCCCACAACGACGTTCGAAATCTTACCGGAACCGCCGGTAATGCTGACCCCGCCGAGGATCGCCGCGGTCAGCGCGTCAAAGTCAAAGCCCTGCCCGGCGATGGGCTGTGCGGAATTGGTGCGGGAAAGCATGACGATCCCGGCCACGCCGGCGAAAAAGCCGGAGAGCGTATACGCGAGGTACTTGATGCTCTTGACTTTAATGCCGGAAAGGCGGGAAGCTTCCTCATTGCCGCCCACCGCGTAGAAATATCTGCCGAAATAGGTTTTGTTCAGCGTGAAGGAGCCAAGAACAAAAGCGATAATCATGATGATGACCGGAATGGGGATGATCCACAGATACCCCTGCCCGATGATCGCAAAGTCCGCCGGGAAGCCGAAAATCGGGAGGCCTCCGCAGATCTTATACGCCGCGCCCTGCAGGATAATCTGCGTGGCAAGCGTCACGATAATGGCGGGTATGCCGATATTGGCGACGATCCAGCCGTTCGCAAAGCCGATCAGCGTGGTCATGAGCAGGCCGGCCAAACAGGCCAGCCATGGATTCACGTTGCCGTTGACCATCATGAAAGCGGTGACGACGTTGATCATGCTGATCTGCGAGCCGATCGACAGGTCGATGCCGCCCAGCAGCACGACGAAAGTTATGCCCACGGCCGCAACGCCCAGCATCGAGGCCTGACGGGTCAGGTCCAGCAGGTTTGAAATCTGCAGAAAGGCCGGCGTGGCGATTGAAAACACAATGAATAACACGACCAGGACCGTAAGCATGGCATATTTTTGACAAACCTGATAAAATTCATCATAGCTCCCCC
>JBFLFX010000171.1:0-2933 GCA_041859815.1 Dysosmobacter sp.
TGATTAACTTTTTTGAGAAGAAACTGTTTCCGTCTTATGTGGAGCGTTCCGCGCAGAGCGGGGAATTCTGCGCCAAAGGCCCCCGGACGGTGAGTATCCTGATAACCTGGATTATCATCGGCGTACTGTTTTACCTGCTGCTGAGCGTTCTTCTGCCGGAACTGTATAAGAGTCTGGTGCAGCTGTTTGATAATCTGGAGGGGTATTACGATACCATCAACAAATGGCTGAACAATGTGCTGACCAAGAACCCGACGGTGCAGGCCTGGGTAACCGGGAAATTTGCACGTTATTACACCGAATTTATGACGCTGCTGTCTGAAAAGGTGCTCCCGCAGACGCAGAAGATCATGACCGCTGTGACCGGAAGGATCCGCACGGCAATTATTTTCTTCAAGGATTTCATTGTGGGGGTCATTGTGTCCGTCTACCTGCTTGCGACCAAGGAGCGGTGCGCCGCCCGCAGCCGCAAAATGATTTACGCGCTGGCAAAGGAAAAAGACATTCCCTGGCTGTTCCGCGGGATCCATAAGGCGGACGATATTTTCTCCGGCTTTGTCCGTGGCAAGCTGCTGGATTCTTTGATCATCGGCATTATCTGTTTCATTTTCAGCCAGATTTTCAGATTCCCGTATGCGCCTCTGGTATCCGTGATTGTGGGCGTCACCAACGTGATTCCGTTCTTCGGCCCGTTTTTGGGCGCGGTTCCCAGCCTGTTTCTGATTTTGCTGGTCTCGCCGGTCAAAGCGCTGTATTTCCTGCTCTTCATTGTTGCGCTGCAGCAGGTGGACGGCAATATTATCGGCCCAAAGATTTTGGGCGGCAGCACCGGCCTTTCCGGCCTCGGCGTCATTGTGGCCATTTTGGTGGGCGGCAGCTTTTTCGGAATTCCCGGCATGTTCTTCGGCGTTCCGGTGTTCGCCTGCATCTGCTCGCTGTTTTCTTTCCTGATCAATTCCCGCCTGCGGACCAGAAACCTGCCGACCGCCTCCACACGCTATCGCTCGGACTGCCCGACGGATGCGCGGGCGACGGAAAAGAAGGAAAAACAGAGCTGAAAATTGTGAAAATTGCTTGCATTTCAAGGATAGTTCGTGTACAATACAGCCTTGCAGATCCGTTATAAAAATAACAATCTGCCGGGCTGTATTTTCCAATCGGACAGTCTGAAAATCTGACGGGCCGACCGGAAACGGCGGCCACAAAAGGAGAAGGAATCATGAAGAAACGGATTCTGGCGTTTCTGCTTCTGATTGCCCTTCTGAGCGCCATACTCTGCGGATGCGGAGACGGCAGCGCAGCATCGGGCTCGGTGAAAGCAGGAAAGAGCGGTTCTGCCGGGAAAACTGTGCAGGGCGGAGCGATTACCGTGGGCATTGTCCAAGATCTGGACGACAGTCTGGATCCGGATAAAGCGGTGGCGGCGGCAACCAAAGAGATTTTGTTCAATGTGTTCGAGGGGCTGGTAAAGCCCGCGAGCAACGGGGAGCTGAGGCCCGCAATTGCCAAGAAATATGAAGTTTCAGGGGATGAAAAAACTTACACTTTTACGCTGCGGAGCGGCGTGAAGTTCCACAACGGGAAACCCGTTACCGCGGATGACGTGGTATATTCCATTCAGCGCTGCGCCGATACCTCGGCGGGCGAGCCGCTGGTGGCGGCGTTTTCCAATATTCAGTCAGTGAAGAAAACCGGCGATTCCACCGTGGTAATCACGCTGAAAGAGGCGGACAACGAATTTCTGTCCTATCTGACCACCGCGATTATTCCCAAGGGTTACGACAAACAGGACACCGCGCCCATCGGTACCGGCCCGTTCAAGTTCGTCTCCCGGAAGGCGCAGGATTCCATTGTGCTGGAGAAATTTAACGATTACTGGGGCAAGAAGGCGTACCTGGACAAAATCACCTTTAAGATCTATGAGAATGCGGACGCGCTGCAGCTGGCGCTGCAAAGCGGATCCGTCGATATGTGCCCTCATCTGACCGCCACGCAGGTAAACCAGATTTCCAAAAGTGACTACAATGTGCTGGAGGGCACCATGAATCTGGTGCAGGCCCTGTATCTGAACAACGCCGTGAAGCCTCTGAACAACGAGAAAGTACGGCAGGCGCTCTGCTATGCCGTTGACAAGCAGGAGGTGATGGATCTGGTGTCCGACGGACACGGGAAGGCCATCGGCTCCAGCATGTACCCGACGTTTTCCAAGTATTTTGATAAGAGTTTAACCGACTACTACACAAAGAATGTGGAAAAAGCAAAGAAACTGCTGAAGGAGGCGGGGTATCCCGACGGATTTACCCTGACCATCACCGTTCCGTCCAACTATCAGCCACATGTGGACACCGCGCAGGTGCTGGCAGAGCAGTTCAAAGCCATCGGCGTGACTGCGGAAATCAAGCTTGTGGACTGGAACACCTGGCTCAGCGACGTCTATGCCAAACGGAACTACCAGTCCACGGTGGTAGGGGTTGACGCGCCGAATATGAATGCCCGCGCGCTGCTGGAACGGTTTGTCTCCACCAACGGCAAGAATTTTGTGAATTACAGGAACGCCGATTACGACGCGCTGTTCCAAAAGGCGCTGGCCGAGAAGGATGACGCGGCGCGGACGGAAATTTACAAAGAGATGGAGAAGAATCTGACGGAGCACGCCGCCAATGTCTACATTCAGGACTTGGCGGATCTGGTGGCCATCAAGAAGAATCTGACGGGATATCATTTTTATCCCATCTATGTGATGGACTTCTCCACGGTACACTATATAAAATGAGCGCTGTAAATCTGCGTACAAACGGGGCGGCGGTTTTCCGCCGTCCCTCCCGGAAGGGGGACGAGCCGTTGTGAAATATGTGGCGAAAAAACTGCTGACGCTGCTGCTTACCATGGTGATCGTCTCCCTTTTTGCGTTTTTTGCGTTTTCCCTGATTTCG
>JBFLFX010000172.1:0-2907 GCA_041859815.1 Dysosmobacter sp.
CTTCATACGGATATTGAATCTGCTCTATGAAAAATCCAAGCAAGAGAGCAAGGCGGACTTTCCCACTCTGTCCGCCCGGCTTGCGGAGAGGAGAACTTCCGGCCATGACAAAAATGAAGCCAATTGAGAAAATCATCCGTCCCAACCGGCTGATCTCCTATTTTCGCCGGGAACGCCCCACCCTGGCTCTGGTGACCGTCTCCGGCCTTTTTTACAACATCGGCATGGTTGCGGGGCCGTACTTTGAAGGCCAGCTGGCCCAGCGGCTCTATGACGTGACGCAGGGGCGGAAAACATTTTGGGACATGGTTTCTCTGGCGGGCGTCTACCTGCTGGTCATTCTGTTTGTGCAGGGCATGCGGTGCGTAAAGCGGTTTTACGTTCGGCGGTTCGCCAACAACACCGCCCGGAATATGCGCCACATGCTTTACAACAGTCTCGTTCACACTCCGAAAATCGACATGGACAGGCAGAGCGTGGGCGCCATGATGACCCGCGCCATTTCCGATGTGGACGCCTGCGTGGAGGGTATGCGGAAATTCACCACGGAGCTGTTTGACACCGGGGTAGTGCTCATCGCCTATCTCGCCATGCTGCTGCATTACGACTGGCGTCTGACCCTGCTCTCCTGTCTGTTCACGCCGCTTGCCTACTTCATCGCCGCAGAGTTGAAAACCGTCGTCACGCGGTATGCCGCCGCCTATAAAAAAAGCGCCGGGCAGCTGGCCGACGCCACTCTGGACCGCGTCTCCAACGCGCTGACTTACCGGATTTACGGGCAGGAGCATAATCGTGACCTCGTCTATGAAACCCGGCTTGCGGATTACGAAAAACGCGCCGTGGCGGCAAATCTCTGGGAAAATACCATGGAACCCGTCTACAATCTTATCGCCATGAGCGGCGCGGTGCTGATCCTCTGGTTCGGCGGGAAAAACGTTCTGGGCACTGGCTGGGCAGCTTGGAATCTGGCATCTTTCACCACGTTTCTCGCCTGCTTCACCAAACTGGCGGTCAAGGCATCCCATGCCGCGAAGCTGTTCAATTCGGTGCAGAAGGCGCAGGTCTCCTGGCGGCGGATTCAGCCCATGATGCGGGATTACACGGAGCTGGACACCGCCACGGCGCTGGATTTTTCCGCCTGTTCTCCGCTGGCCGCGGAGCATCTTTCCGTTTCCGCGCCGGACAAAACGCCGGTGCTGCTGGATTTCTCCGGTTTTGTCTCCCCGGGAGAAATGATCGGCGTTACAGGCCCGGTCGCCTGCGGAAAATCCACGCTGGGCCGCGTGTTTCTCGGGGAAGTCCCGTACGGCGGCAGCCTGCGGATCGGGGAGCGGGAAGCTTCATCGCTCTCCGCATTTGAACGCGGCCGTCTGATAACCTATCTGGGGCATCAGCCGGAGCTGATGAGCGGCAGTATTGCGGAAAATATCCGCATGGGCAAGTCCGGCGACGTGTGGCCCGTCCTGCGGGCTGTCCGGCTGGATGAAGAAGTCTCCGCCATGCCGGAGGGGGAAAACACGCCGGTGGGCGCCGGCGGCGTCCGGCTCTCCGGCGGGCAGCAGGCGCGCCTTGCCCTGGCGCGCACGCTGTTTAACGCCGGGGAGATTCTGATTCTGGATGATCCCTTTTCCGCCGTAGACGGCAAAACGGAAGCGGAAATTCTCGCCAATCTGAGGGACCTGGCCGATGGAAGAACAATCTTCCTCATTTCCCACCGTCTGCGCCGTTTCCCAACCCTGGACCGCATTCTCTGGATGAGCGGCGGCAGCGGCACCCTGACATCCCATGAAGATCTGATGCGCGCCTGTCCGGAATACGCGCGTCTTTACCGGGCGCAAACGGAAGGGGGCGATCTGGATGAAGCCTAAAAGCAATCTCTCCGCCGTAGTGCGGGACATCCTCCGCCGGGAAAAGAGGCTGACCGCCGGACTGGCGGTTCTCATCGCCGCGTCGGTTCTCACGGGGCTTCTACCGCCGCTGGTGCTGGAGCGCGCGGTCAACCGCCTGGTCGCCCGGCAGGGAATAAAATTATCCCTGGCGCTGCTCTATTTCGCACTGTTGGCCGCCGCGGGACTGCTGGAGGCGGGACAGCAGATTCTCGTCACCGTGTTCGGGCAGAAAATCACCCGGGGACTGCGCTCCCGGATGTGCGCCAAGCTGGCGCGGCTCCCTGCGTCCTATTTCACGGAGCAGGACAGCGGGCAGGTCACCTCCCGGTTCGTCAACGACGTGGACACTGTGGACGATCTCTTTACCAGCGGCGTTGTCTCCATGTTTGCCGACGCCTGTCAGGTTATCAGCGTCATCGTCGTCATCTTTTTCAAAAGCACCGGACTGGGGCTGCTGATGCTGCTGGTGACGCCGCTGCTGTTTGGGCTGACCCGGGTTTTCCAAAGGCGGATGCTCCGGGCGCAGCTGGACAACCGCGCCGCCGTGGGGCGGGTCGCCAATCACGTTCCGGAAACAATCCGCAACCTCCGCACCGTCCACAATCTGCTGCGGCAGAAATATATGGAAACCCGCTACGACGGCTACATTCAGGAAAGCTATCGCGCCATGGAAAAATCCAATCTTTACAACTCCCTCTACTCCCCCATTGTGGTGTTCGTCTCCTCCTGCGTCATTGCGGCCATGATGATCTTTTCCGCCATGAGCGGCGGTATCCGCAGCTTCTTCGGGCTGAGCGTCGGCGCGGCGGTGGCTGTCATCGCCTATGTGGGCAAGGTGTTTGACCCGCTGGAGAGCATCGGCATGGAAATTCAGAATATTCAGTCCGCCGTGGCGGGCGTCCGCCGCATCAACGAATTTCTAGGCGAGCCGGAACGCGAGCCGCCCGCCGGAGATCTTGCCGACGCGCAGTCCGCCGCCGTGGTATTCAGCCATGTCTCCTTCGGCTACGGCGACGGC
>JBFLFX010000173.1:0-2899 GCA_041859815.1 Dysosmobacter sp.
ACCGGCATCGGCATCTCCATTGCCGCCAATAAGGTGCGCGGCATTCGCTGCGCTCACTGCGCGGACACACTGGAAGCCGATCTGTGCCGCCGGCACAACAATGCCAATATGATCGCTATCGGCGCAGGCTTTACCGGCCCGAGGCTGGCTTGTGCCATGGTGGAAACCTTCCTGTCCACCGAATTTGAGGGCGGTCGTCATGCCCGCCGCGTCGGCGAGCTGGACGCCATCGAGCCCTGAGTGAGGTGAGAAGGCATGGCAACACCGAAGGGATATTCCAGCTATCACGGCAGATTTCCAAAATGGAAAATTATAGTGGTCATTCTTTTGATTCTGATAATCGTCGCCGCAGCCGGATTTATACTGTTGCAGCGGTATCTGGTTTACGACGGATCGGGGCTTCCCCATTTCCAGTTTCCTGAAAAGGAAAAAACTTCTGCATCCGCCGGCAAAAGCGCATCTTCCGGCACGGCTGCTTCCAGCACCGCCAGTTCTTCCAAGAAAGATCTCAACATTAAAATTGAGAAGTCAACGGAAAAGGGCGTGCGGGAGCTTCAGCTTTCGGAAACGCCCCTGTTGGACTGGGCATCTGTACAGCAGCGGATTCAGAGTACCGGCACCGTTTACAATTCCGTCGTTCTCACGCTGAAGGACGCAAAGGGTTATGTTTACTACAATTCCGTCGCCGCTGCGGCTGCCAGCCGCCGTGCGGTAAGGGCACAGTCCTCCACCGCAGCCGCTGTCGCGGCGATGACCGCCTCTGCTGACTACAGCTCCGTTGCACGGCTGTCCTGTCTGCGTGATGCGCGTGCTTCCCGCGCCGATTTGAACGGCAAGGGACTGAAAAACACCGGCGGCTATATTTTCTACGACGGCAACAGCGAGAACTGGATGGATCCTGCCAAGCCCGCCACGCAGCAGTATCTGGCGGCGTTGGCGAAGGAATGCGCGAATCTGGGTTTCAAGGAAATTTTACTGACGGACTTCTCTTACCCCACCAAGGGGCGCCTGAGTAGAATTGATTATGGTACGGGTGAGAAGAGTGAAAACCTGAAAACCTGTCTCACCGCCATTAAAACCGCTTTGGCCGGCACCAAGGTGAAGCTTTCCATAGAGCTTCCCGCCGACGTGATCACCACCGGATCCAACGCGGAGGCCGGACTGAATCTGGCCGACATTGCCCCGCTGGTGGATCGTATCTATGCACAGACCACCGCCGCACAGTCCCAGGCGCTGTCCGACGCGGTTACTGCGTCAAATAAGTCTACGGCATTTGTTCCCGAAGTTTCCGGAACTGTCGACAGTTCCCAATCCAGTTATTTGTTTCTCGGCTGATTGACAGTTCACATAAGAGTCCCGCCGCTCATTCGCAGACTCGGCGCCCGCCCCCCAGTAAAGGGAAGCGGGCGCTTTTTATGCTTTTTTCCTCAAAAAAAGGTTCCGACACGGAATAAACCGTGCCGGAATCCTTTTTTAGGAAAGGACTTTTTCGCTCATGTGCCTTTACGCTCTGGGCGCGTTCAGAATGTTGGATGCGCGCTTCTTGCCGTAACGGATTGTCAAAACGGTGTACACAACGGCAAATGCGGCACCGGCAATGTACGCGCCCGTCCATGGAATATTGAACCCGATCTTTGCGTTGCAGATATAAGTAAATGTCACAAACGCATAGAAGAAACCGGGAATCATTGGCATCCACGCAAATTTAAGCTTATCATGTTCAATCAGGTAAATTGCGATGGAAGCCAGTGCGAACAGAGCCAGCGTCTGGTTAGCCCACGCGAAATATCTCCACAGAGTTGCGAAGCCCTGCGCGCTGAACTTTGCCCATAACAGAATCGCCGCAACCAGCGCAAAGATTGGCGCTGCTAAGCCTATGCGCCTCGCGCTGGTACTCTGATTGATGTGGAAGCTCTCCGAGATGCTCATGCGCAGCGAGCGCAACGCGGTGTCGCCGGAGGTAATCGGCAGAACGATCACGCCCAGCAGCGCGATGAGACCGCCGACACGGCCCAGCAAATCCTTGCAGACAATGCCAATCGTTCCGGTGGCCAGAGTGGGGTTGGGAGCCTGCAGGCCCTTGTTGTAAATGGCCATGGAGCCAGCCGCCCATACCATTGCGATGAAGCCTTCCAGAACCATCATGTTGTAGAAGGTGTGACGGCCTTCTTTTTCACTGGTCATCGTGCGGGAAATAATAGCCGTCTGGGTAGAATGGAAGCCGGACAGAATGCCGCAGGCCACTGTGATAAAGAAGATGGGAACAAAGTGGTTTACTGTAAAGTAAGTACCGTACTTAACCATGCCGCCGTTCCAGTTGTCCCAAACTTCGGTCAGGGGATAGCCTTTTACGAACAGGCCGATAAACACACCAAGTGCGGAGAATATCAGGATCGCGCCGAAAACGGGGTAAATCTTGCCGATGATTTTGTCGATGGGGAATACGGTTGCGATCAGATAATAAGCGAAGATGACGCCGTAAATCACCCACGTAGATACGGCGGTGGGCTTGCCGGAAAACCCGAAGACCTGTGTCGCCGCAATGTCGCCCGGCGTATAAACAAACACCGCGCCGACCAGCAGCAGCAGGACGCAGACAAACACCTGATAAACCCAAAAAACCTTTTTCCCTGTGTACTTTTTAACCATTTCCGGCATCTGCGTACCGCCGTCGCGGGTGCAAATCATGCCACAGAAATAATCGTGCATGGCACCGCCGATAATGTTGCCAATGGGGATGGTCAGAAATGCGAGAGGTCCGAACAGAATGCCCTGAATCGGTCCGATGATGGGGCCGGTTCCCGCGATATTCAGCAGGTTGATGAGACTGTTTTTCCATCTCTTCATGGGGACGTAGTCAACTCCGTCCTGCTTCGTATAGCAGGGCGTCTCCCGTTCG
>JBFLFX010000174.1:0-2875 GCA_041859815.1 Dysosmobacter sp.
CGGGCCGCCGGAGTTGCCGGAATTGATGGAGGCATCGGTCTGGATCATGTTGAACGGCGTACCGTTTACATTGATGGCGCGGTTCACGCAGGAAACCATGCCGCCGCTCATGGAGAACGTCAATTCGCCCAGCGGATTGCCGATTGCCAGCACATGATCGCCTACATTTACTTTATTGGAATTGCCCAATGTAACCGGTTTCAGATTGGTCGCGTCGATTTTCAGCACCGCAATGTCATAGTCCTCGTCGTCACCGACAATTTTGGCGGTATAGCTTTTGCCGTTATAAAGCGTCACCTTGACGCTGGAGGCATCCGACACCACATGGTAGTTAGTGGCAATGTAGCCGTCTTTTGTAATAATGAATCCGGTTCCGGCGGAAGCCTCCTCCACACGCTGGCCAAAAACGTTGGTGGACGTGCCGGAGGTATTGATGGAAACCACGCTGTTGACGTTGGACGCATAATTTTCCGCGTCCGTCATGGAGCTCTTTCCGTCCACGGTTTTCAGGGATACGGAGCTTGCTTTCCTGCCGCTGACGTTAATCGTCTCGCTGCCGATGGAATGGTTGACCGCCATGGTTACCCCGGCGCCCGCCGCGCCGCCCGCCACTGCGCAGGCCAGAAGCAGCACCGCGATTTTTGTTTGGGGCTTGAACCTGCGGATTTTTTTCTTTGGCTTGATCACGGCCCCTGCCGGGGGTTCCGTTTTGCCGTCCGGATTTTCCCGGGTCGTCTGATAACTGTGAAGCTGCTCGTCAACAGACGGGCGGTCCCCCTCCGTCTCCCTGCCGTCTTTACGATAAGTATAATGATATAGATTATTTTCGTCGTTATACATCTTATGAACCTCCTATGTGAAATCTCCCGCCCTTTTTGATGGGCTCACTCAGCGGGTGGTCGTGTGCAAAATCTGAAGGGACTGTGTGAAATGAACGGATTTTCCGTTTGGGAAAAACCCGGCGCTCAGAATGCCTTTCTTTCTTGAACCTTTGACTGAAGTATAGTATGCTTATCTTAAATTAAACTTTAACATCTTAGAAAAGGAAGATAAAATCTTGCTTAAAATTGAGGGAGTCCGGCTGCGCCCGGGAGACGGCGCGGAGATCCTGCGGCGGCGCTGCGCCGGCATTTTGAAAATTCAGGAACATGACCTGCTCTCCTGCCGCATTCTGCGCCGCAGCGTGGATGCGCGGGAGGGCGTGCATCTGGTCTACACTCTCGCCGCCGAAGTGCGGGATGAACCACGGACGCTGCACTGCGCGCGCAGTCCTCATGTGTCCCGGTATATCCCGTCCACGCCCTATGCGCTTCCCGCTCCCCTGTCCCCGCCGGAGCATCCGCCGGTCGTGGTGGGCGCAGGTCCCGCGGGGCTGTTCTGTGCGCTGGTGCTGGCAAAGGCGGGGCTGCGTCCCATTCTGCTGGAGCGCGGCAAGATGGTGGAAGAACGCCTGCAGGACGTGGAACGCTTCTGGCACTTGGGCAGGCTGGATGTTTCATCCAACGTACAGTTCGGCGAAGGCGGCGCCGGCGCATTTTCCGACGGCAAGCTGAACACCGGTACAAAAGATCCGCGCCACCGGTTTATTTTGGAACAGTTCGTCGCCTGCGGCGCGCCGGAGGACATTCTGATTGACGCAAAGCCCCATGTGGGAACCGACAAGCTGCATGTCGTGCTGATCGCCCTGCGCAGACAGCTGCTTTCCCTGGGTGCAGACATCCGCTTTTCTCAGCAGTTAACGGATTTGCAGATTCAAAGCGGCAAGCTGACCGGCATTACGGTTTCCGGTCCGGAGGGCACCCGCTCCCTTCCCTGTACCAACCTGATTCTGGCGCCGGGCCATTCCGCCCGAGACACTTTTGAAATGCTGTGCCGCCGCCGCGTTCCCATGGAGGCGAAACCTTTCGCCGTAGGCGTCCGGATTGAGCACCGTCAGGCGGATATCGACGCGGTGCAGTATAAAACCTACGCCGGACACCCGGGGCTGCCCGTTTCCACCTATAAGCTGGCCTGCCATCTGCCCGGCGGGCGGGCGGCTTATTCCTTCTGCGTCTGCCCCGGCGGCGAGGTCGTTGCCGCCGCTTCCGAGGAAAACCGCGTAGTCACCAACGGTATGAGCGAATTTGCCCGGGACGGCGAAAATATCAACGGCGCGCTGCTGGTCAACGTGACGCCGGAGGATTTTGGCGGAGCGCCGCTTTCCGGCATCGCCTTCCAACGAAACCTGGAAAGCGCGGCGTTTGCGCTTGGCGGGGGAAATTACACCGCCCCCGCCCAACGGGTCGGGGATTTTCTGAACCGCCGGCCCTCCACAGGCGCCGGCAAGGTGACGCCCACGTACCGCCCCAAGGTTCACTTCACCGATCTTCACCAGTGCCTGCCGGAATTTATCGCGGACACGCTGGCGGAAGCATTGCCTCTGCTCGGCAAAAAGCTGAGGGGCTACGACGACCCGGACGCGGTTCTGACGGCGGTGGAAACCCGCAGTTCTTCTCCCGTCCGGATTCTCCGGGACAAGAGCGGGCAGTCCTCTGTCCGCGGGATTTACCCCTGCGGCGAAGGCGCGGGCTACGCCGGGGGTATCCTGTCCGCGGCAGCTGACGGGATGCGGGCAGCGGAAAAAATCTGTGAATCCGATCAAAAATAAAATGAGGAGGTAGTCTTTATGTCCCGTAAAATCTGTGTCTGCCTGGAATTTCTGACAGACAAATTAAAAAAGGAAATTTCACAAACCGCCGCAAACAATGGATTTTCCGTAGAGTTCTTTGATCGGGAATCCGACGCCGCAGCAGCGCTTCCCGATTGTGAAGTACTGTTCGCCCACTCTGAGGAGCTGGTGAAAAAAGCTCCCGCGACGCTGAAATGGTACTGCTGC
>JBFLFX010000175.1:0-2874 GCA_041859815.1 Dysosmobacter sp.
GGCGCGAGTTCTTCAGTCTGGCGGCTGAAAATGCCGGTTTTGATGAAATTCAGCATTTAATCGGCCCCCTGTCCCGCAGTGGAAGAGCCGGTATCCGAAGAAGCCTCGCTTTCCGTTTTTTCTCCTGTTGATTCTTCCGGGTACAGCTTGGCCAGCGCGTCGTCCTGCGCCTTGAGGAACTCGTCGGCATTTTCCTTATCGCCGCGATAAACGAGGGACAGGTGCATCGTGCCATCCGCTTCCAGCATGGCGAGAATTTTGCTCTGCTCCGGAGTGGCCAGAAGAGTGACCGTGCTTGGCAGGCTCTTTCCCTCATCCGACGATTGCCCGGACGATTTTTCATCGTTGCTTTCCGTATCCGTGTCATAGCCAGTGCTGGCGGTAACGGCGATAACCTCCACATATTGCAGCTCCGGAGGGATGACGGCCGCGCCCTGCTTTTTGTAATCCGGGGCGATCACCGAGACGATATCCCCGGCCATCAGTTTGCCGGAAAGCCCGTCCGCAAAGGTCTTTACCGAGATGGAGATGGCCTGTTTTTCCCCGGTCAGGCTGTAGAGATAGGCGTTCTCGGCGGATGGCGTATCGGACAGCTTGGAGGGAAGAAGATAGTCCCCGACGGACAGGTCTGCGGCGGCATATTTTCCAACGACGCTGTCTTTGCTTTTCAGCACGTTTTCCGGCAGGTTGTAGCCGCCCACCTCAACGCTCTGCACCATGTCCTTGGTGATTTGATTCCCGGCCTTGATGTTTTTGGCGACGCGCACAATGCTGGTTTTCTGCGATATTCCAGCGTTAAAAAGCGGCGTGACCGCGAAGCAGATCAGCAGAGAAAACACAATGCAGATCACACCGACGACGGTTCTGTTTTTGAAAAAGTTCATATAATCAGTCCTCCCTTGATCATGAAATAGGCGGCGATGCAGCCGACCGACAGAAAAGGCGCGAGGGGAAGGCGCTTGGAAGCCTCCCTCCCGCGTAGACGGGCAGCCATTTTGCTGCCGAGATAATACATCACCATCGCCGCAAGCCCCATGACGGCGGCTGCGGCGGCACCGGGCAGTCCAAGCACCAGACCGGCGGCCAGCATCAGCTTGACATCCCCGCCGCCGATTCCTCCGAGCAGCACGCTGACAAAGAGGAACAGCAAACCGACAAGGACGCTCCACAGGTTTATCAGATGAAAATCCAGCAGCGACGTCAGGGCGACGCAAAGCGGCAGCCAGTCGGGAATTAGCCGGGTCTTGATATCTTTCGCCGATGCTGCGGCGAGAAAGGCAATAAAAAGTGCCGCCTGTACATACGGCAGCGCTTGCAATACGGTTTCGGGCGGCAGAATCGGCACATGGACCGGCGGCATCGGCAGATTACTAAAGCGAATGCAATTAGCCCGCATAGTTGAACATTTCCTTGATGCGCTGCGTCAGGGTGGGCAGAATCGTATCGCCGAACAGGGCATACAGGCCAGCGAGAATGAGCGCACCGATAACCACGGCCATCAAAATTTTAATTGCGGTATCAATGAAGCCCTCGCCGCGCCGGTCCGCAAGGGCGGCTTTGGCGGCCAGCATTTTAACAACAAGGGTCTTTTCAGCCTTCTGAAATCTCTTTTTCATATTCGTTTTACCTCCGTTAATTTTGTTTAATGGGTACAAAAAAAGGCAGTCTGCGCTGTCTGTGAACCTTGGGTTATAGCCGCATGGTTTGCGTTTGGGCGGGAGGCTGGGAGCCGATCTGTTTGAAGCCGAAACGGTCGACATAGTAAAACTCGCTTCCGGCCTCGTCGTAAAGCTCCACCACATCCGACATGGAGAGGGAATGCCCGGTGAAGCCTTCCGGGTGCTCCACGTTAAATTTGGCGTAAATGCTTTCCAGATCGTTGGTGTCCAGAATCCCGTCATACGCCGCCTGATAATTTTTGGGAACCGGCTCGCCGAAGCGTTCCAGCAGTTCGTCGTAGCCGATGAATTTCATCCGGATATCCACATCCGGTTTGAGCTGCCAAATGCGAACGCGGAGTCCGCGCAGACAATTCGCGCACGTAGAATCATCGGTTTCGGAACCCGCGATGCCCGCGACGCGAGCGACAGTATGACAGTATTTTGTATAGTCTGGATCGCGGCTTGAGTGCAGGCTCAGCCTGCCGTTTGTGAGGCGGTCGAAGGTGCCGTTTACCCATTTCACATCGGTCACGTCCTTCTGACGGTCGAGAAAATTCTGCAGTTCTTTCGATTGAAACAGTGGATCGACCACGGCCTTGCCATTTGAAATGTATCCTGCGGCATTCCCATAATACAGGATGGTGTCCTTCTCCATTCGAATCCCGCGCATGGAAAATCCCCCTTTCTTATATCATTTCTATCCCTCCGTCCTGCGGACTGTGGAAAGTTTCCAGCTCTTTTTGAGAAGGGTGCAGGAGCTTGCCGCTCTCCATTTCCAGCACACAGAAGTCCTCCCGGTCGCAGATCATGATGCGATGCTGGTAGGGCCTCTGCATTTCCACATAATCCAGCGCCTCCTGTTCGCTGCACAACCACACGCCAGCGGCGTACCTGCCATCCGGCAGAAAGCTGTAGCCGCTGTACTTCGGTTCATGATTCTTCAAGTCCAGCGCTCCCAGCGGTCTGATTTGGGAAAGCTGAAGTTTTGCCTGATCCGGCAACAGCTCCGACTTCAGCACGCCGACGACCTCATTGCGGTTTTTCAGGGAAAACTCGCCGGTACGCAGAGATACCAGAAACACAGCGCGGCCTGTGGGATTGACCCCGGCTCCGTTTCCGCAGAGGCAGTAATACAGTTGATTTTGGCTGCACGGCGGCAGCGACTCACGGTTCAAAATTACGACTTTACCTTTGATCGAGCAGGAAAGACCGG
>JBFLFX010000176.1:0-2835 GCA_041859815.1 Dysosmobacter sp.
GTAATTCCGGAACTGCAGTACGTCGAAGTCCTGGCTGCGACGTACTCTGACGGCGAAGACGCGCAGAAGAAAGGAGCGTCCAAAGGGGAGCAGGAAGAAAATAAATTTGCCACGGTTACGCTGCTGGCTAATCAGCAGCAGGCGGCCTGCCTCGCGGGGCTGGATCACAACGCAACGCTCCACGCAGCCCTGGTCACGCGCGGAAATCATGCGGCAATGAAAGAGGCGCTGGCGGCGCAGGAGGAATACTTTGCGTCTGCCGATCATACCGCGCCTGCCGCCCAGACTGCACCGGCAGCGGCGGAAAATACAACAGCGGAAGGAGGAAATTAACCGATGTATCTGATTGCATCCTGGGGCAGCAGCGGAGCGGGAAAAACGACTGTTGCAATGGCGCTGGCTTCCGCTTTTGCCAGCCGCAAAAAGGACGTGTTAATCCTTTCCACGGAAATGCGGACGCCGGAACTGCCGGTGCTGCTGCCCACCATGGCCGGATTAAGCGGCAGGAATTCCATCGGCCCGCTGCTGAGCGGCCAGATGGAATTATCCGAGGCAGCTCTGAAAGACCGCATCATTCAGCACCCCGGCTCCAGCCGCATCTTCTGCATGGGCTTGGCATCCGGTGAGACAGCGTCGATTACTTACAGCCCTCCCGTCAGGGCAGCGGCAATCAACCTGTTTCAGCTGCTGGGACAGGCCCCCTTTGATTTTGTCATCGTAGACTGCGATTCTACGCCGTTTTATGATCAGACGACTCTGGCGGCGCTGGAGTACGCGCAGACCGGCCTGATGGCGCTGACACCGGATACCAAGGGGTATGAATTTATGAAGGCGCAAATGCGCTGGCTTGGAAACAGCGACGTCTTTCATGTCGAAAAATTCATTAAAATTGCAAACCCGGTTTATTCACACACCCCGGTCAAAGACGCCGCCGCTCTGTTCGGCGGCTTTCCTTATTCTCTGCCCTTTACGCCGCAGGCTGCGGAAAAGATGATGGCCGGAGAGCTTCTTTCCAAATTCAACACGACGTCCGGCGTGATGTTTGAGCAGGAAATTGAAAGAATTGCAAATCAAATTGAAAAGGAGGCGGATGAACATGGAACCGCGGACGAATGAGGCGGCTCAGCCGCTGGATGCCGGCATCGCCGACGCAATGCTCCACCCTCTCGGTTCCCTGCCTTATCAGCAGGTGCTGCCGATGGTGCAGAGCGAAGTGGCGCGCGGCCTGACCCGTAAAGTGGACGAATTGACAGAGGAGGAACTAAAAGGAATTATTGCACGGCACATCCGCGATCATCGTATCAAATGCGATCTCACCAATTCCGCCGAAAAATTGACCGACTATATCTATCATGATATGGCCGGCCTGTCCTTTATCTCCCGTGAGCACCTCTTTGATATCAATGGGTTTGAAGAGTTGGACATCAACGCCTGGGACGATGTTGAAATTATCGTTAAGGGACAGCGGCAAAAGACCGATTACCGGTTTCTGAGCCCGCAGCACGCGGAAGATATTATCCTGCGCATCCTGCGAAAGACCGGCACGCCCTTTGACGTCGCGATCCCGGACGCCACGGCGGACATTGGCAGCGGCATTCGGCTGACTGCTTTACGAACCCCGCTGGTGGATGCCGACGTCTCTGTTGCGGTAAGCATCCGCAAAGTCGACATGACGGCGGTCGCCCGTGAAAAGATTGTGGGTACGACGCTGACGGAAGAAATGATGGAGCTGCTTGAATTGTGCATCACGCACGGCGTCTCCATGTGCCTCTCCGGTGAAACCGGCGCGGGAAAGACCTCGCTTGCCGGTTGCCTGCTCTCTTACGCGGCAAAGTCCCTGCGTATCTATACCATTGAGGAGGGCAGCCGTGAGTGGAATTTTATTTCACGCGACAAAAACGGCAAAAAAGTATCCTCCGTCATCCACACCAAAACGCGGCCGAACGAGAAAGACCCGTCGCAGAATATCGACCAGGAGAAGTTGGTCAAAGATTCTCTGCGCTTCAATCCGGACATCATCGCGCCCGGCGAGATCCGCGGCCGCGAGGCATTCGAGGTGATGGGCGTCTCCAACACCGGCCATACCGTCATTACCACGACACATTCCAACGGAACGCTGGATACGCCGGAGCGTATTGTGACGCTGGCCAAAAAAGCTTACGACATGACGGACGCCACCCTGTTCTCCATGTGCGCCAGAGCCTTTCCACTTTTGGTACACATGGAATCCTGCGCTGATAAGGTTCGGCGGGTTACGGAAATCCGGGAGGTCACCGGTTATGAAAACGGCGCGATTCAGTCTCGCCTTCTTTATGAATTTGAGATTGAGGACAATATTTATGACGGCGACGAATGTACCCGTGTTGACGGTGATTTTCACAGAGTGTCTCCCCTCGCCATGCAAATGCAAAAACGGCTGCTGAAAAAAGGCGCGCGCCGCAGCCAGCTGCGGCAGTTTTTGTTGGAGGAAGATCATGTGTAATTTGATTATTTTCTTTTGCATTCTTGTTGGCAGCCTGCTCATAATGGATATCCGCATTCCCCGGATCAGCGTCCACGGGAAAATCAACGGATTGGTGATGGGCATTCAGAAAGCACAGGAGAGAAAAAAAGGAGAAGAAACCGCGAAAGAATATGTCGAGCGAATCAACGGCCGAAAACGTGAGAACTTCATGCGCCGCTCTTACCGGGAGGCGAAAATGGTCTACGACACCATCGGCCAATCAAACCGGTATCAGCACACACTGAAACTCTCGCTGGCTGCCGGCGTCACCGGCGCGGTCATCGGGCTGGCCGTCCGGAATATTCTCCTGGCCGTCATCCTCGCCGGCGGCT
>JBFLFX010000177.1:0-2827 GCA_041859815.1 Dysosmobacter sp.
CCACCGCCTGCGGCGCTCCGTCCGCCTGTTCCGTTTCCCCGACGGTGGCGGAGGGAAATGCCACGCTCTCGTGGAGCGGCGCTTCCTCCGGGACAAACAACTCCATTACCGGCTTTGAAATCCAGTACAGCGATTCGTCCAACAACACTGACTGGGGAAGCTGGACAGCACTGGGTATCGTTTCTTCTTCCTCCGCCTCGGGAAGTTTATCTGTTGCTCCGCCATCTACGAGGGGCAGTTACCGCCGGTTTCGGATACGGACGCAGGGCTCCGCCGGCTCGGGCTATTATTCGGGCTGGAAGGTGTCCTCCAGTTCCGTGCGCAAAAACACGCCGCCTCAGCCCGCGACAACTTTGACGGCGGCTCCCTCGGTTTACAGCGAAGGACCCGTTACCCTAACGTGGAGCGGCGCGTCAGGCGGCACCAGCCCCATCAAGGGCTATATGCTGGCAAGCAAGACCTCCACAGACGGCTCAACATGGACTTCATGGAATGTGCTGGAAACCTTTGATCTCTCCGCGTCCTCCGGGACACGAACGGCGGCGGCTTCCACCACGCCCGGCACCTATACGAAATACGGCCTGTGGACCATCGACACGCTGGATGTCTATTCCGCCGAGCAGGTGTCCAACACCATTCTCTGCGTGGCGGCCGCCTGCGACGAGCCGACAATCGTGGCGCCGAAGAACGGCGCTTCCACCTACAGCCCGAATCCTCGCGTGCTGCTGACCACCGGCGCGCAGCCGGACAAACAGGTGGCGCAGGTGAAAATCGGCACGGGCAGCTGGCGGGACGGCGTGAACAACCCGTCTTTGTTTTCTCCCAGCGGCGCGGCCGGCGGCAGTGAAGAAGTGATGTTCAAAGCTGAATCACAATCGACAGGGGTAAAGACACTCACGATACGGTGCGTGAACACGGATTTTGAAGCGCCCAGCGCGGAGACTTCCCGTTCGTTTACGGTGCTGGCGTCTCCGTTTGAAGAGATTGCGACCAACGAGACCAAGGTAAAGGCTTCCCACATCACAGCGCTCCGCACCGCCGCCAACACCGTGAGAAACTATTACGGTCTTGCGCCGGTTTCATGGAGCGAGGAAATCACGGCGGGAAAAACGGAAGTGAAGAACTGGCCGCTTCACATTCTGGAAATCCGCGCCGCCGTGGAGCCAGTCATTACACTCATCAATCAGTACAGCACCGCCTCGGGTTTTGGCATACCGGAGCCGGACTGGGAGGAGTTTGGCACGGGCAGACCCCGTGCGGCGGTGATGAATCAGCTTTCCGAATTGATTCTGTCGCTGTAATAACACAAATTCAAGCGTTTCCAATTTATGTGACAGTTCATAAGGAAGTGTTCCCCCGCCGTGCAAAGGAAACTGCGGCAGTCACAGATTCTGGCACGGCGGATTGGGATTAAACGCCCTGCGTTTACGCGGGAGCGCTTTTTTTATACATACCAAGCAATGAAACGGAGGTTTTACGATGAAAGAAATCTGGGTCTGGATTCAGGCAGCGCTGGCGGCAGTGGGCGGTTTTCTCGGCTGGTTCCTCGGCGGGTGGGACGGCTTTCTCTACGCCCTGCTGGCGTTTGTTGTCCTCGACTATCTGACGGGCGTACTGTGCGCGATTGCCAACAAAAAGCTCTCCAGCGAAATCGGCTTCAAGGGCATTTCCCGCAAGGTGCTGATTTTTGCGTTGGTGGGCGTTGGAAACATCATCGACAGCCAGGTGCTGGGAGACGGCGGCGCGGTGCGCACGGCGGTCATCTTTTTCTATCTTTCCAACGAAGGTGTGTCCATTCTGGAAAACGCGGGGCGTCTGGGGCTTCCCATCCCCGAAAAACTGAAGGCGGTTCTGGAACAGCTCCATGACCGCAATGATGAGGAGGAACAATAACTATGGCAGGAATCAAAGGAATTGACGTATCCCACTGGCAGGGAACGATTGACTGGGACAAGGTCAAAGTGGCAGGCATCAAGTTTGCCATCATCAAAGCCGGAGGCTCTGACGCAGGCTTCTACACCGACAGCAAATGGGAAGTAAACTATATGGGAGCCAAGGCAGCCGGCATCCCTATCGGCGCATACTACTTTGTCGGCAAGGACTGCGTGACTGCCGCCGCAGGAAAAGCTGATGCGGAACGCTTCATCAAAATCCTGAAAGGCAAACAGCTGGAGTATCCTGTCTACATGGATAACGAAGCGCAGCCTGCTTCTGCCAAAGCCGGTATTACGGAAGCCGCCATCGCTTTCTGTGAGACAATGGAATCCGCCGGATACTTTGTCGGTATCTACGGCTCTGCTGTCTCCGGTTTTAAGGAGCGCATGGATGACAGCAAGCTCAAGGCCTATTCCCACTGGGTAGCGCAGTACGCCAGTAAATGCACCTACTCCGGCTAATACGGTATCTGGCAGTATTCTTCCACTGGCAAGGTTGATGGCATCAATGGAAATGTGGATATGGACTATGGATATATCGATTATCCGTCCATCATCACGAACAGCGGCTTTAACGGCTATGAAAAGACTGCTGCAGATAATAATAAATCTGGTGAAGACAAACCCACTTCAAAGAAAAGCGTTGATGAACTTACCGCCGAGGTTATCCGCGGGGATTGGGGAAACGGTGAAACACGCAAACAGCGCCTGACCGCCGCCGGGTATGACTACACCGCCGTGCAGGCGAAGGTCAATGAGATTCTTTCCGGGAAAAGCACTTCAACCACGGAAACCTATGAAATCTATACCGTGGTCAAGGGCGACACCCTCTGGGGCATCGCCGCCAAAAAGCTCGGCAGCGGCGCACGGTATAAAGAAATCAAAACACTGAA
>JBFLFX010000178.1:0-2701 GCA_041859815.1 Dysosmobacter sp.
TTTTTTCAGGGAGGCGCGGAAATGTCAGGGCGAATTTGGACAGCAAAGGCACGCTATGGTAAAATAATCCACAGCGTGCGTCTCACTGTCCCGTGAAAAGGCAAAAGAATGCCGTGCCCTACTTACAGCGCACAAGATATCTCCCCCTGCAAGAGCACTTCTGCGGCATAAAACCGGCCTGCGAACCGGATTTGTTTCACGGTCGGCTTGACAGCGGATGGAAATTTTGCATCAGGGCAGGCAAGCCAAATATTCACTGTTCAAGCTCCCGTTTTCAACGGGAGGCACACCTCCGCTTTTCTCGCTCTTTTGGTAGTTTGCATATACACTTGAGGAAATATTGTTGACAAACTAATTTAATTAGTTTATGGTGTGTATATTGTAGCTTACAGAGATCGTTACGCGGCCAAAAAGAACAGGAATTTGTAAATTTCCCGCCGCCTCAGGTTTCGGAAACGCCGGACGCCAAATTTGCCGTCCTGAATAACCGTCTGAACGGAATACGGAAATTCTCGAATGAGCTGGCCGGCGGCACAATCCGCAGCTCTGCAGCCAGCCGCAAACGCAGGCGACCGGCTTCCCGGCTAATATTGATATATGGAGGTTCATTGATATGGGGCATTATATTGCGCTGCCCATCGTTGGGTTTGTAGTCGGACTTCTGATTATTTCGCTCGGGGGCGGCGGCGGAGCCGTTTATGTGGGAATTCTGACCGTTTTCTTTCATATCCCGCCCGGGATTGCGGCATCCACTTCCCTTGCAACCACGATTCCCACCACAGCGGTGGGGACGTTCAGCCACTGGAAAGCCGGAAATATAAACTGGCGTTTTGGGCTTACCATGCTGATCGGCGGCGTGGCCGGCTCCATCATAGGCTCCCTGTGCTCCGGACTGCTGCCGGGAAGTCTCTACAACAAGGTAACCGGAGCAATCCTGCTGCTGCTTGCCCTGCAAATGCTCGTTTCGTATCTCAGAAAAAAGGGCGATGCGCGGGAGATTGATCGGGCTGATAGGAGATCCAACACTGTCAAGGCGGTCTGCTTCGGCCTGATCGGCGGAGTCATGTCCGGGCTTGTGGGTTTAAGCGGCGGCGGCCCGATTATCGCAGGGCTGATGATCCTCGGATGTCAGGCGCTGGAAACGGTTGGAACCTCTGTCCTTGTGCTGTTCGGCATCGCCGTTACCGGGTTTGCCACGCACCTTGGAATCGGAAGCATCGACTGGAAACTCGTGGGACTTTTGACGATTGGTACGATCTGCGGTGCCTTCGTCGGTCCGCTTCTTCTGAAGCGGGCGGATCAGAAAAAGCTGGAGAAAGTTCTCCAGCCGGTGCTTTTCCTGATGATTGTGGCCATGGGCGGAATTGAATTGTTCAAATAATACATGCAGCCCGTCAGAATGAGAGAGGGCTGTCCGTATGCGATTAGCCCGTTGCAAAAGGCTTCCGGCTATCCGACAGCGATCTCTGATTAGGTGATCAGGCATCTTCTGCTCGACGATTATACAAAAATCCGGAGAGCTGGAGGCACGCCGGCGGGATGGACATAAAACTTGTGAACGGCATTAATCACACGCACGGCAGCTGGAGCGGAGCGAGAATCAACTGCACCCATGTTCCGATTCATCTGGCAAACGCTTTACGGACGACTGCAGACGGGCAGGCACCCCATTCCTGGGGTTGTGTTCCAATCCGAACCCAACGATTTACAAGCCCTTAAAAGCGCTGTAACATAAAAGAAAATGAAAAGTGTGCCTGCATTTTTGTGTTTAAAAGAATTTTGGATAAAACCGATCATCGCGGCGTTGATGACCGCTGTTGTCTCCCTCGTTTTGGCGCTGCTCGCAGCCAGACCGCAATAAAAGGGCTTGGAAAGATGGGCGGCATCACAAAGATCTGCCATGCCTTGTTCGAAAAATCGGTATGTTTGGATGATCTGACGAATTTTGCGTCGGGCAAGGTAAATTTTCGCGGGCACCATTGGTTTGTGGCGAGGAAATTCAACCAAGCCGGCACAAAATTCGGCGATCAGGCGATCAAATGAGCGCGGGGATTTTTTAAACAGGGCCTAGGTAACCGCTGATTTCATCGGCCCTGCAAAAGAGGTATAATAAAAGAAAAACGGCAGGCGAAAAAGATGAACGGACAGCAGAGCTTTTCGGATATGGAATACGCAAATTGGAAACGGAAAACCAAGCGGGAAGAATTTCTTGAGATCATGGACGAAGTGATCCCACGGGAGGAATGGACTGCCATCCTTCTGCCGTATTATCCAAGCGGGAAACAGGGTCGTCCGACGCGTGGGGCGGAAGCAATGTTGCGGATGTATCTTTTGCAGAACTGCCTCTGATTTCTCCCGCTTCTGTGGATGATAACGAGTATGACGGCACAGGTATTGGTATTGTTCCGGCGGTCAATCAGCGCTGTATGAGGGTGATTTCTGTTACAGTCGGCGGCAGTCCCATTACGACGGACACGAAGGAGCCGACCTATTATGACTACATGACCGGCGCGTTTGATCTCTATGCATGGATGCAAAGACGCTCTCCGCCATGCTGGGACATTCTTTCCGGGGCAGCTTTGTGCTTATCGTCGCCAGATTTTCCCTGTCCCACTTCGCCTGTCTGTCTCGTTTCATGCTTTCACTTCCTTCCGTACTGGAGCCTTTCATTTTAACAGGATTCTTGTTATAGAACAAGCGT
>JBFLFX010000179.1:0-2694 GCA_041859815.1 Dysosmobacter sp.
CCGTCCGTGGCGGTAAAGAAGGTCGCCTGGCCGAATTCCCTGCGGAACGCCGCGCTGGTCAGGTAGTCATAGGTCATTTCGGACACATCCCGGCCCATCTGCCCGGCAATGTAGCGCGCCATGGCGAAAGAACCGCCCAAAACCTTGAACGCGTTCAGATTGAACCGGTAGGATTCGTCCTTGACATACAGGCCGGCAAGACCCAGATAGTCCGCCATGCCGTCCAGCTTTGCCAGCGGCGTATCCGTGTACTGCGGAAAGCTGCTGTGAAAAAAGCGCGCTTTTGCCACGTTGCTCAAGGACATAATGCCCAGCCGGGAATCTTCGCTCTTTGGCATATGGTTGTCTATCCAACGGATAGCTTCTTTCAAAAAATCGCCCCCAGAATCGTTTCCACCAAGATCGTTTCTTGGTCTTCCTCTTTATCATAACACATCCCGGCGGCAAATCAAGAGAAAAATAAAATAATTTTTTTGGAAGCTAAAAATTTTTCAATATTTAGGCTGAGAAACAGGACGCGGCGGACTTTCCCAGACGGCCGCGCGCCGGGATCTTATCGTGCTCCTGCGCAGAACGGCGGGAACGATCCGCGGCCCCGGGGCCGGCCTCTGCGGCGGGCGGCGGGAAGAGCGCTGGATCATCTGCCTCACTCCTCTGTTCCGCGGCCCCGGGCAAGTGTGCCGAGATACTCCTGGAACGCGGAAAACGTCTCGCGGTTCAGGGAATAGTGCGCCCATTTTCCAACCTTTTGTACCTTGACCAGCCCGCACCCGCACAGGATTTTCATGTGATGGGACAGCGTGGGCTGCGTGATTTCAAAATGCTCCAGCAGTTTGCAGGCGCACTTGTCCCCGCCGGACAGCATCTGCACGATCTGCAGCCGGTTGGAATCCCCCAGCGCCCGGCAAATCAGCGCCACATCGGCAGGCTCCATCTTTTGTCACTCCCTCTCCTCTACACCGGTCCATGCTGCTATGATACATTCTGCATAGACAGATGTCAATTTGTCAGCCGTAAAAGGGTGCCCCGCTTTCAAAAAAGTCCCCGGAGGCGCCGCATAGCTTCCGCGGAAGAAACCGGGAGGGGCCGCTTTTGCCGGATCGTCCGGAAAACGGGCTGGAAAAACCCACTCTCTTCCCCGGCGGAGCAAACGGTTCCGCCGCCGCTTTTACAGCATACGGCACTGCGGCGCCGTCTCCCGCGGACGCATGGAGCCCGCATTTTTCCCGCGCGGAATGCATAGATCTGCCGGGGGCGGCGCATACTTCTTCCGGGGTGATAAGAATGCAGCTTACGAGAAAGGAAACGGAACTGCTCAAGGACTTGAAAGAGCAGGAAAAATTATGTGCGGAAAAGTATACCAAGCATGCCTCCTGTGCCAAAGACAGCCAGCTTAAGGATCTCTTCACGCAGATTGCGCAGGTGGAGCAGGGACATCTGGACACGCTCACCCAGATGGAGAACGGCGGCGAAACAGCGCCAAAGGCCGGCAGCCAGCCGCAGCCGGCGCCTCAGGAGACTTATTCCGCGTCGGACAGCGCCGACAAACAGGCGGACAGTTACCTCTGCACGGACCTTCTGGCGTCGGAAAAGCACACGTCCCATGGGTACGACGTCAGCGTCTTTGAATTCCGGGACGAAACCGCGCGGAACGCGCTGAACCACATTCAAAAAGAAGAGCAGGAGCACGGAAAGATGATTTACGATTATATGGAGAAAAACCACATGTATTCGTAAGCGTCCCTCAAATGCCGCGGGAATCGCAAGATCCCCGCGGCATTTCCCTGCCCGGTGAAAATATTGCTTTTCATTTCATCTTTTTTCCAGTACAATAGGACTGAAAAACAGGGGGCGCGGCAGGGGATGCCCGGCTTTCCCTGCGGGGGACGGCGGCCTGCCCGGGGGACGGCGCGCCGGGCGGGGTGCGCGCGCTCCCCGCTGCGCCGGGAAAAGAGCGCTCCCGCGATCCCGGATGCGATGCCGCCGGGAGGGATGGCCTTGCGCCGGCAAAAATCCGGGAGGCCGCGGACCCCCAATTTGAATCCTCCCGCCGCCGCCCGGCGGCAACCGCCGGGCGGTGTGTTTACCGGGTTTTCCGCCGCATACAGTGGAGCGGGGCTGATTGCCGCGTCCGTCCGCTTCCCCGCGCTGAGGCGGCGCGGGTTCCGGATCTTTGCCCGTGCGGGCGGGGTGATTTTCGCCGGACTGCGCCTGAGCGGGGCGCCGGCGCGGCCGGCCGTAACCTGCGGCGTCCGGCGGTGACGCCGCTGCCTGCTGCGTCCGTCCGCTATCAGAGAAAAACGCCTGACGGCGTATTGAGCGGAGAGACTTTATGAAGACAGCGACGAAGAAAACGGCACTGTACTGTATTGCGGGCGCAGTGGCGCTCTGCGTGGCGGCCAACACCGTGATGGCGGGGATGGCCGTGAGCAGGAGTGATCACCTGCAGAGCAAGATCGAGCGTCTGGAGACGACCATCCGGGATGATCCGAATTTCGGAATCGATCTCGCGCAGGAGAACAACGTGACGATTGCCGGCTCTTACAAAATCCGATCCACCAAGAAATTGTCCGACGCGTATCTCTCCGGCGATCGGTCCGGCCTGACGGGGAAGCAAAAGGAGACGCTGAAAATGGCGTCCGATATTCTGGACAAAATTATTGCCGGGGGAATGAGCAAATATGAAAAAGAACT
>JBFLFX010000180.1:0-2682 GCA_041859815.1 Dysosmobacter sp.
GGAACAGCAGGAAAAGCTGGCGGCGTTTTTCGGCGTATCCGTGTCCTATCTTCGAGGGGGGACTGCGGACGGAACCTGCATGGGCGATTGGATGGACGGCGCGTTTCTGGACGGCGAGCCCGCTCCCGTGCCCCGCCGGATCGCCAGGCCCGCAAAGCCGGTGGCGTCGTCCTCCGGAGCCGAGCAGGGGACGCTGTTCGACTCCTTCCTGACCAGCAAGAAATTTCAGGAGACGCTGCATGCCGCCGTGCTGGACACGCTGCGATCCCCAGAGGGAAAGAAGCTGCTGGCACAGGCGGTACAAAAAGAAATGGGCAGAAAGTAACTCCGCCCGGATTGAAAGGCCATTTGACATGAATTTCACGGAAGAAATGGAAACATATGTCAGCCGGAACCGGAAGGCCACGATTTCCCTTCTGAAGGAGCTGACCGCGATTCCCGCCCCCACCGGACGGGAGGAGCGCCGGGCGGCGTTTTGTGTGGACTGGCTGTGCCGGCAGGGCGGTACGGACGCGCGGACGGACGCTGCTGGCAACGTGGTGCTGCCCATGGCGGGCCCGCCCGGCGCGCCGCTGGTTGTCTACATGGCGCACATGGACACCGTGTTCTCCGACCCGGGGAGCATCCCTGTGACGGAGGATGCGGAGCGGCTGTATGCGCCGGGTATCGGAGATGATACGGCCAACCTTGTAAATCTGCTGATGGCTGTCCGCTTTTTCCTGGGCCGTCCGGAACTGCGCCCGAAAGCGGGAATGCTGTTTGTGGCGGACACCGGCGAGGAGGGGATGGGTAATCTTCGGGGCAGCCGGAGGATTTTCGAGGAGTACGGTGCCCGGATTTCTGCTTTCGTCTCCTTTGATCTCTATATGGATTCGCTGGTGAACACCGCCGTCGGATCCCAGCGCTATGAGATCACGGCGCGGACGAAGGGTGGGCACTCTCTGGCGGACTTCGGCAGCCGCAATGCAATTCAGGTGCTGGCGGAGATCATTCAGAAGCTGTATGCCCAAGTACTCCCGGCGGGGGGAAGAACCACCTACAACGTGGGGCGCATCGCGGGCGGCACTTCCGTGAATACCATCGCGGAATCGGCGCGGATGCTGTACGAATTTCGCGCCGACCGGGCGGAAAATCTTGCGTATATGGAGGGACGGCTGGCCCGGATTCTCCGGGAGACGGACGGCCGGGATGTCCGTTTGGAACAAAAGCTGCTGGGCGTGCGGCCCTGTCAGTCCGGCGAAAATACGGAGGAGCAGCGGCGTTTTGCCGAAGAGAACCGGGCGGTGCTGGCGCGGTACAGTCCCCGGCCGGTGCATTTTTCAGAGGGCTCCACCGACGCCAATCTCCCGTTGTCGCTGGGGATTCCCGCGGTGACATTCGGCACGGTGATGGGCGGCGGCGCCCACACCCGGGAGGAATGGATTGTAAAGGAGAGCCTGGCGGCCGGGCAGAAAGCCGCCATTGCGGATATCGGCCGCTGGTTTGTTCCGGTGAAATGATACCTTGAAAATTTCAGGAACCCGCTTTACAATGAAAAAGGCGGAACTCCGCCGGACAGAATGAAGAAGGATATGGGAGGTTGTTGAACATGCGTTTGTCTCATTGTACCTGTGCCAAGGTAGAAGAATATCTGACCCACAGCAAGACGGTGGTTTTTGCCGTTGGAAGCATTGAAAATCACGGCAAGCATATGCCGCTCGGCACCGACACCCTGATCCCCGATAAGATTGTGGAGCTGCTGGAGGAGCGGAGCGGCGTAATGATTGCGCCCACGGTGCCCTATGGGGCGGCGGGGTCGCTGATCGGCTTCCCCGGCACGGTTTCTCTGGGTGTAGAGGGGCTGCTGACGGTGCTGACCGGCATTACGGACAGCCTGTACCGCTATGGCTTCCGCAAGTTTGTCATTGTCAACGGCCACGGCGGAAATGTGAAGTCCATTGAGCTTTTGGGCCGCAGATTGTATGAACGCGGCGCCTATGTGGCAAATCTCAACTGGTGGCTTATGGCGGGCGAACTGAATCCCGCGTGGGCAGGCGGCCACGGCGGCGCGGAGGAAACCGCGGGCGTTATGGCGGTGGATCCGAATCTGATTGATACCGAGGAACTCAACGATCCGCTGGTTTATACCAACGATATTTCTCCGGAAATGCCCAGCTCCGGCTGGGATCGGGTGACTTACCGCGGCGCGGGCGTGATGATTCCCCGTCCCGCCGTCTGCTATAACAAGAACGGCTGGCTGGGGCCGGACGCGCCGTCCAGGGCGACGCCGGAATGGGGCCGGGAGATGGTTTCCTCCATGGCGGATTACATCGCCGCTTTTGTGAAAGACTTTGAAAAGGTGCCGCTGCCCGGGGAGCAGCACTGAGCGCGGAACCAGGAGGCCTTCCGCCGCAGCTTATGAAAGAGGTAAATTAAATGACGATCAGTGAAATGAACATTGGAGATGCGGTGGAGGGATTTTATCTGCTGCAGAGCGCCGTGGCGAAGGAAACCGGAGGCGGAAAGCCGTTTCTGCTGATGAGTCTGGCGGACTGTACCGGCACGATCGACGCCCAGATTTGGAATTATGCCGGCCCGGTGACGCCGAAAGACGCCGGCGCGGCGGTGTATGTGCGGGGTACGGTGTCGGAATACCGCGGCCTGCCGCAGGTGACTGCGGACAGTCTGCGTCTGGCGGGGGAG
>JBFLFX010000181.1:0-2646 GCA_041859815.1 Dysosmobacter sp.
GGCAAAACCCGGCGGCTGACCTCCTCCGGCGACGTGGGTGAATATCACCTGCTGGAGGGCGGCGTGGTGTTCGTATCCACACGGAAAAAGAAAGATCGGGAGAATCAGGAAAAGGGGATCCCCCTGACGGTTTTGCAGCGCCTGCCCTATGACGGCGGCGAGGCGGATGAGTTTCTGCGTCTGCCGTACAACGTCACCGGGCTGTGGTTTTTAACTGAAAAGGATTTCTTCTTTACAGCCGCCTGTTCCCGGACGTATGAGGCAGCGTTGGAGGAGAGCGGCGGCAACGCGGCCAAAGCGGCCGAAAAATTGAAAGAGGACGAGGACTACCGGGTTTTGGAGGAGATTCCCTTCGTCGCCAACGGGGAAGGCTACATCGGCGGCATCCGCAGCCGCCTGTTCCGCTGGCGGGACGGAACCATCACGGCGGTAACGGAGAAAAACACCGCCGTGACGCCGTTTGCCCTGTCCGCCGACGGAAAGAAACTGTGGTATGCCGCCCGTACCTATACCGACCGCGATCCGTTTTACGACCGGCTTTACGAGCTGGATACGGAAAGTCTGAAGGCGAAGGACATCTCCGTTGTTCCCGGAAAGAGTTTACATATGGGCGTCTGGCAGATGGAGGACGGCAAACTGGCGGTAATCGCAGTCACTGCCGAAAAGCACGGCCTGAATGAAAACGGCAGGGTATTCCTGCGGGAGGGCGGCACATACCGCATGACCTACGGCGGCGGGGAACATAACTTTTACGGCGCACTGGGCAGCGATGTCTCCACATTCCGCGCCATGGCCTCCGCACCGCTGATCCGGAACGGGAACATCATCCTGCTGGACACGCAGGACGACAGCGTGCAGGTCATTGCCCTGGATCCGGAGCGGGGGAAAATCACCAATCTCACAAAAGAGCGCGGCAACATCACCGACGTAACGGCGTTTGGCAGCGGTTATGCCATAATCGCCATGCGGGGCGGCGGCGGCGGAGAAATCTATTCTCTGGCGCCGGACGGGCGGGAAACAAGGCTGACAAACCTGAATACCGCCATCTGCGCGGAATACGCCTACTCCGCACCCCAGGCGCTCTCCTTCCAAAACAGCCGGGGCGTTGAAATCCACGGCTGGGGAATCCCCCCGGTAGACGCGGAGCCGGGACAAAAATATCCCACGATTCTGGATATTCACGGCGGCCCGAAAACCATCTACGGCTCCGGCTATTTTCATGAAATGCAGCTTTGGGCAAGCCGGGGCTTCGCGGTGATTTTCTGCAACCCCACCGGCAGCGATGGCCGGGGCGACGCGTTTGCCGACATCTTCGGCGCATACGGCGATCAGGACTACCGGGACATCATGGCGTTTACGGACGAGGCAATCCGCCATTTTGATTTTATCGACCCGGAGCGCATGGGCGTCACCGGCGGCAGCTACGGCGGCTTCATGACCAACTGGATCATCGGCCACACCCACCGCTTCCGGGCGGCGGCGTCCCAGCGGAGCATCGCCAACTGGACGGGGTATTACGGCACATCCGACATCGGCTATTTTTTCCAGCCGGATCAGATCGGGGCGGATCCATGGCAGGATCTGGAAAAAGTATGGGCGCAGTCCCCGCTGAAATACGCGGACAAAGTGCGGACGCCCACCCTGTTCATCCATTCCGACGAAGATTACCGCTGCCCGCTGGCCGAGGGACTGCAGATGTTCACGGCCCTCCGCGTACATGGTGTGGAGGCGCGGCTGTGTATGTTCAAAGGTGAGAACCACGAGTTGTCCCGCAGCGGGAAGCCCAAACACCGGGTTCGCCGCCTGCGGGAAATTACCGAGTGGTTTGAAAAGTATCTGAAACAGGCATAGGAGGATCGGCAGGACGCGTCAACCCGCTCCGGGCGGGGCCGCGACGCTCTTTGCCGCCTTTTGGCAGCTTTGGTGCGGAGACACCGCAGCGTTTCTGCCGGGCTTCCCCCGCGCTTCTTCCCGGCGGCCGGCTGAACGGTATTCCTCCGCCGGCGCAAATCTGTCCTTGCGGATTTGCGCCGAAAGGCCGCGGGCACCGCATCAGGCGGACAGCCGCCGCGCGGGCGCGGGGACAAAGCTCAAGCCCGCCGAAAACCGTCAAAAAAAGGGCGTTCCTGTTTTCAGGAACGCCCTTTTTCGCCTTTTACTTTTCGGTTGGCTCCCCGGACGGGGGCGCTTCCCCGTCTGCCGCATGTTCCTCCGGCGCGGTCTTCGGATTCTGCCCGTCGGAAGGATTCTCGGCCGGTTCCGTCCGGGGTTCGCCGTCCGCGTTCTCTTTCGGCGCCTCAATCTTCCGGGACGTCATGTGAATATGCCGGGCAGGCGCCTCGATCTCCCCGGAATGGCCCTCGGTGGTGGAGGCATATTCATCCTCCACGGTGGCGGGATCACGGCCCTCCAGAATGGCCACCATCTCACCGCCCGTGATGGTCTCCTTCTCCAGCAGATACTTTACGACCTTGTCCATATCGCCGCGATTCTGGCGAATGGTTTCCACCGCCTGCTGATAGCAGTCGTCCAAAATCTTCTTTACCGCCAGATCCATCGCGGCGGCGGTATTGTCGGCGCAGTCGATGCCATAGCCGCCTTCCAGATACTGGTTGCGGCGGGAAGCCAGCGCCATCATGCCGAACT
>JBFLFX010000182.1:0-2575 GCA_041859815.1 Dysosmobacter sp.
ATGGTGGACGTCACCGCCAAGGAGATTACCCACCGGACGGCCGTCGCCGCCGGGGAAGTCCACATGAACCCGGGCACTCTGCAAAAAATCCGGGAGGGATCTTTCAAAAAGGGCGACGTGTTGGCTGTGGCGCAGGTGGCAGGCATTCTGGCGGCCAAGCGCAACTGGGAGTTGATTCCCATGTGCCATCCCCTGGCGCTGACCGGCGTAGAAATTACCTTTTTTCTGTCGGATTCCCCCTGTATGGCGGAAATCCGCGCGCAGGTCACCTGCGACGGCAAAACCGGCGTGGAGATGGAAGCGCTGACCGCCGTTTCCGTGGCGGCGCTGACCATCTACGATATGTGCAAAGCCGTGCAGCGGGATATGCGGATCGAACACATCCGCCTGCTGGAAAAGGACGGCGGCAAGAGCGGTCATTATCAGGCAAACGGCTGAGGAGGAATTCAATATGGCAAACGTTGTATCCGTTAACATCAGCGAACACAAGGGGGAGCAGAAGCACCCCGTTCCCCGCATTGAACTGAAACTGCACCACGGCATCGTGGGCGACGCCCACGCGGGCGATTGGCACCGCCAGATTTCCCTCCTGGCGGAAGAAAGCGTGGACACCATGCGGCCCAACTGTCCGATCGAACTGCCTCCCGGCGCGTTTGCGGAGAACATCAATACCGTCGGCATGGATCTCCGGCATCTGCCGGTGGGTACGCATCTGCGCATCGGAGAAACGGAAGTGGAAGTCACGCAGATCGGCAAGGAGTGCCACAACGACTGCGCCGTCAAAAAAGCCGTGGGCAGGTGCGTCATGCCTACAGAGGGCATTTTCGCCGTGGTGGTGCGGGAAGGCACCGTCCAGGCTGGCGATGAAATTGAAGTGCTGGGGGCGGGCAAATGAAACTGATCCGTACGGAAGACGCGGTGGGGCACGTCCTGTGCCACGATCTGACGCAAATTATCAAGGACACCTATAAGGACGCCCGGTTTCGCAAGGGGCACATCGTAACGGAAGAAGATATTCCGGTTCTGCTCTCCATGGGGAAAGAGCATCTCTACGTCTGGGAAATGACTCCCGGCATGGTACATGAAAACGACGCGGCGGAACGTTTGCTGGCGCTCTGCGGCAGCGGCAACATGACCCGCAGCGAGGTCAAGGAGGGCAAGATCGAGCTTCGGGCAGGCTGTGACGGCCTGTTTCAGGTCAATTCCGAAAAACTGATTGCCGTCAACTCTGCGGAGGAGGTCATGATCGCCACCCGCAAAGGCGGCACCGCCGTCCGCAGGGGCGACAAACTGGCCGGAATGCGCGTCATTCCGCTGGTCATTGAGGAGGAAAAGCTGCGCCGGGCGGAACAGGCCGCCGGCGGCACGCCGCTGCTGAAGCTGATCCCGTGGAAGCTGAAAACCGCCGCCGTCGTCATCACCGGCAGCGAGGTGAAAAAGGGACGGATTCAGGACACTTTCACGCCGGTGGTCAAGGCAAAGCTGGCCGCCTACGGCATCGAAACCATTGCAGAAACCATGTCCGGCGACGGTGTGGAAAATGTCTCCGCCGCCATCTTGGAGATGCGCGGCAAACACCCCGATCTCATTGTCTGCACCGGCGGCATGAGCGTGGACCCCGATGACAATACGCCCGGCGGCATTAAGGCAAGCGGCGCGCGCATTGTGACCTACGGCGCGCCCGTACTGCCCGGCGCCATGTTCCTCTTGGGCTATTTTGACGACGGAATGCCCGTTATGGGGCTGCCCGGCTGCGTGATGTACGCGGGCGCCACTGTATTTGATCTGGTGCTGCCCCGCATCGCCGCAGGCGTGGCCGTGGAGCGGAAAGATCTCGTCGCTCTGGGCGAGGGCGGGCTGTGCCTCGGCTGCAAGCCCTGCCACTGGCCGGACTGCCCGTTCGGAAAATAATCGCGTTCCCGCCCGCGCCGGGGAGGTGCAAGTCCCCGGCGCGGGTTTCCTCCTTCGTTATTCTCATAAGAGTATTACGTATTTCACATTCGCTCCGCGAGTGTCCGAAATAGCCCGCACGGCAGACGCCCTGTGCGCTCCAGCGGCCCGCCGTTTTTTCCGAGCGTAAATCAGCGAAAATTAATAAAAAGTAAAAAGGAGTCCTCTTGCATGAAAAAACTATTTGCTCTTGTCCTGGCGCTGTGCATGGCGCTGTCTCTGGCGTCCTGCGGCAGCAAAAGCGCATCATCCTCCGCATCTGCCTCCAAGTCCAAATCCTCCGCATCCTCGGAGAAGGCAAAAAAGGTAGAGATCAGCGTGTTCGCGGCAGCCTCCATGACGGAAGCCCTGAATCAGATAATTGATCGGTACAAAAAGGAAGCCCCCAATGTGACCGTCACCGCCACCTACGATTCCTCCGGCACTCTGGAGAAGCAAATTGAACAGGGCGCGGCATGCGATCTGTTCATTTCCGCCGCGCAGAAGCAGATGAACGCCCTGGATGCCTCCATGAAAGGGGATAAATCCAAGAACCCCAACGGGGAGGACTATGTCCTGCAGGGCACCCGCGTGGACATTCTGGAGAACAAGGTCGTGCTGGCGGTTCCCGCAGGCAACCCCGCAA
>JBFLFX010000183.1:0-2564 GCA_041859815.1 Dysosmobacter sp.
GGGCTTGATCCGGATTTCTGCGAATCCGCCGCTGAATGTGGGCTGCGTTCCTTCTGGATTATGGCTGGCACTCTCGATCGGAAAGCCGTGAAAAGCAGCCTTGTATCGTATGAAGGCCCGTTCGGCGTCGGGTACGGCGTGGCTTCGTTTGAAGTGAAAGGCAAAGATGAAACGCGTAATTTCGGCGAGCAGTTTGAGACAGAGCGCAGGCAGAAACTGATGGAACGCCGGAAAGCGGAAGACCCGTTTGTGGGCCTTGCCCGCCTGAGCCTTGAAACGTATGTGAAAACCGGCCGGTATGCCGAACTGCCGAAGAATCTGCCCGAAAAAATGACCGCGACGCGGGCAGGCACCTTTGTATCGCTGAAAAAAGACGGCGTCCTGCGCGGGTGCATCGGAACCATCGAGGCCGTTCGTGGGAGCCTTGCAGAAGAAATTCTCAGCAATGCCGTCTCGGCTGGGGAACATGATCCCCGCTTTTCTCCTGTCACGCCGGAAGAACTCCCTGATCTTGTTTACAGCGTGGATGTTCTGAGCAAACCGGAGCCGATTGATTCGCCGGAACAGCTCGATCCGTCGCGGTACGGCGTCATTGTGCAGAACGGAACGCGCCGCGGCCTGCTTCTGCCTGACCTCGACGGGGTCGAAACGACAGAAAAGCAGATTGCCATCGCCCGAAGGAAAGCAGGCATCGGCAGTGACGAACCGGTTCACCTGTGGCGGTTCGAAGCGGTGCGCCATATATGAAAACCGTCTGTTCGCTTTGCCCGCATCACTGCGCTCTTGAGCCGGGGCAGACCGGGCTTTGCCGGGCCCGTGTCAACCGGGAGGAAAGAATCGTTCCCGCTGCCTACGGGAGTGTGACAGCCCTTGCGCTTGACCCGATCGAAAAGAAGCCGCTTCGCCGCTTTAATCCGGGCAGCTGGATTCTTTCCGTGGGCAGTTTCGGCTGTAACCTGCGGTGCCCGTTCTGCCAGAACAGCGAAATCTCCATGGCAGATTCGACGGCGGAAACCGTGCAGATTTCGCCCGGAGAACTGACAAAGAAGGCCCTTGAGCTTGCACATCGTCCGCGGGGAAACCTCGGTGCGGCGTTTACCTACAATGAGCCGCTCATCGGTTACGAGTATGTGCGGGACTGCTGTAATCTCCTTCACCGCGAGGGGCTAAAAACCGTGCTTGTCACGAATGGCTATCTCTGTGAAGAACCGCTCCGGGAACTCCTGCCGCTTGTCGATGCAATGAATATCGACCTGAAGGGGTTTACTCAGGAGTATTATGCGTGGCTCGGCGGCGGCCTCGAACCGGTGAAGCGCTCCATTGCGCTTGCCGCGGAGCAGTGCCATGTTGAGGTAACCACGCTGATTGTTCCGGGCCGCAACGACGCGGAAGATGAGATGAAGGCGGAGGCTGCATGGCTTGCCTCGGTCAGCCCCGAGATTCCGCTCCATATTTCGCGCTTTTTCCCGCGCTACCATGTGCTGGACATCGCGCCGACGCCGGTCGCGTCCATCGACCGCCTGTGCGCCGTGGCACGGGAGCACCTGCGTTACGTTTACCCCGGGAACTGCTAATGATTCTGTTCTGCAATCCGGTCGGCGAGCTCGTTCAGATAGACCCACCGCTCTGTCTTTTCGTCCAGCTCCGTTTTGAGCGATTCTTTTTTGCCGGTCAGCTCTGTCAAAAGGAGGTAGTTGCTCGACTCCTTCTCAATTTCAGCGTCGATCTCGGAAATCTGCTTTTCAAGATTGGCAATGACGCCGTCAATTTCGTCGTATTCGCGCTGCTCTTTGAACGAGAATTTCAATTTGCGCGGTCTGGCGGATGAATTTGTTTTGGGCTTGCTGGCGGCAGCTTTCGGCTCCGGCTGCTGGATTTGCGGCCGCTGCTCCAAATAATCGGAATAACCGCCGATAAAATCATGAATTTTACCGTCCTGCTCAAATGAAAAAATATGTTCCGCAACTTTATCAAGGAAATACCGGTCATGCGAAACGGCAACGACTGCGCCTGAAAAATTCTGCAGATAGTCTTCAAGGATCGTCAGCGTCCGAATGTCAAGGTCATTGGTCGGCTCGTCAAAGAGCAGAACATTCGGCGCCTGCATCAAAATGCCAAGCAGATACAGCCTGCGCCGTTCCCCGCCGGAGAGCTTCCCGATGGGGGAATACTGCAAATCAGGCGTGAACAGAAATTTCTCAAGCATCTGCGAGGCTGTAAGCGTTCCTTCTGGCATCCGGATTTCCGACGAGATATCTTTGACATAATCCATCACGCGCTCGTCCGGGTCCATTTCTTCGCATTCCTGTGAAAAATAGCCGATGTGCACCGTTTCGCCGATATTGACCTCGCCGTTGTCTGGAGTGACAGAGCCGATGATAATTTTCAGCAGCGTGGACTTTCCGCAGCCGTTTGGGCCGATGATGCCGATGCGGTCCCTGCGCAGCAGAAGATAGGAAAAGTCCCGGATCAGCTGTTTGTCGCCATAGTGTTTGGAGATGCCGCAGATCTCAATAATCTTTTTGCCGAGCCTTGAGTTCATGGAGCTCATCTGCAGGTCGTCC
>JBFLFX010000184.1:0-2475 GCA_041859815.1 Dysosmobacter sp.
TTTTATCTCACCGGGGACAGTTCGGTCCTTCTGCGCACCCAGACCTCTCCCATACAGGTGCGCGTGATGGAGCGGCAGGCTCCCCCCATCCGCATTATCGCGCCCGGCCGCGTTTATCGCAAGGATGAGGTGGACGCCACCCATTCCCCCATGTTCCATCAGATTGAGGGGATTGTGGTGGACAGGGGCATCACCATGGGCGATTTGAAAGGCACGCTGAACGCGGTCATCCGCCAGATTTACGGGGAGGATACCGTCACCCGCTTCCGTCCGCATCATTTTCCGTTCACGGAGCCGTCCTGCGAAATGGACATTCAGTGCCACAAGTGCGGCGGCAGGGGCTGCCCCACCTGCAAAGGCGAGGGCTGGATTGAAGTGCTGGGCGCCGGCATGGTGCATCCCAAGGTGCTGCGCGGCTGCGGCGTCGATCCGGAGGTTTACTCCGGCTTTGCCTTTGGGATGGGGCTGGAACGTCTGGCGCTGGGCCGGTTCAAAATCAGCGATATGCGCCTGATTTTTGAAAACGACGTCCGGTTCCTGGAACAGTTTTAATTGAGAGGAGAGCGAGAAGTATGTTACTGTCCCGTAAATGGCTGAACGAATTTGTGGAAGTCAACGCAAACGACAGGGAGTTTGCCGAAGCGATGACGCTCTCCGGCTCCAAGCAGGAGGCCACTACCGATTTAAGCGCCGAAATTAAAAACGTGATGGTCGGTAAAATTCTGGAGATGCGCAGGCACGAGAATTCCGATCATATGTGGGTCTGCCAAATCGACGTGGGCGAGGCGGAACCGATTCAGATTGTCACCGGCGCATGGAATATCCACACCGGCGACCTCGTCCCCGTGGCGCGGCACAAGTCCCTGCTGCCCGGCGGCAAAAGGATTGAAAGGGGCAAGCTGCGCGGCGTGGAATCCAACGGAATGCTCTGCTCCCTGAAAGAGCTGAACATGACCGCGGAGCACGACTACCCCTACGCCCGCATCACGGCGGCCGCCGTTCTTGGCGACTACACGCCGCTGAAGGGCCGGACGCCTTCCCTTCCCGCCGGTGTCGCGGCGGGATACCGGATCTCCGGCGGCATCTGCGCCGCGAAAGTCACAGACATCCGGGGCGACGGCTTTTCCTATCGGCTGAAGCTGGACACCGGCAGCGGTGCGGCGGCAGCGGAAACCCGCTGCCAGAATCTCCATGCGGGCGATCTGGTGGCTTACGACTCCGATAAACAGCACGTCTGCACGCTGGAGGATCTCCATGCGGAGCAGGCGGAATTCCCCCACTGTATCCCCGACGGCATCTGGGTCCTCCATGAGGACGGTGCGGCTCCCGGCGACGATATGGCGAAGATCATCGGTTACGACGATCACATTGTGGAATTTGAAATCACTCCCAACCGTCCGGACTGCCTCAGTGTCATCGGCCTCGCGCGGGAAGCCGCCGCCACCTTCCATCAGCCGCTGAACCTGCACACGCCGGTGATCCGGGGCTGCGGCGGCAGCATTGCCGCTCTGGCGGACGTGGAGATTGAAAATCCCGCCCTCTGCCCCCGCTACACCGCCCGGATGGTGAAAAACGTCCGCATCGAACCGTCCCCCGCGTGGATGCGGGAACGTCTGCGCAACAGCGGCGTGCGGCCCATCAACAACATTGTGGACATCACGAATTACGTCATGCTGGAGTACGGCCAGCCCATGCACGCCTTCGACTTCTCCTGCGTGGAAGGCGGCAAAATCGTCGTCCGCACGGCCCGGGAGGGGGAAACCATCCGCACCCTCAACGGCGTGGATCACCGCCTGACGCCTTCCATGCTGTGCATCTGCGATAAGCGCAAACCCGTCTGCGTGGCGGGTGTCATGGGCGGCGCGAATTCGGAAATCGTGGGCGACACCGCGCAGGTGCTGTTTGAATCCGCCAACTTCAACGGCGCCTCCGTCCGCCGCACCGCCGCCGCTTTGGGCATGCGCACCGACGCCTCCGCCCGGTATGAAAAGGGCCTCGACCCCATGAATACCCTGAAAGCCGTGCAGCGCGCCTGCGAATTGGTGGAACTGCTGGATGCCGGCGAGGTGGTGGACGGCATTCTGGATGTCATCGCCCGGGACTCTGCCCCCCATATTGTGAAGCTGGAGCCGAAAAAGGTCAACGCCCTGCTGGGCACCGACATTGCCGAGGCGGAAATGCGCCGGATTCTGGAAAAGCTCGATTTCCGGCTGGACGGCGACAACATCGAAGTCCCCTCCTGGCGCGGCGACGTGGAGGGCTGCGCGGACATCGCGGAGGAAGTCGCGCGGTTCCACGGCTACGACAAAATCCCCCTGACGCTGATGGGCGGCTCATCCTCCCGGGGCGGCTATACACCCGTGCAGCAGGCGGAACGGCTGGCAGGTTCCCTGTGCCGGACCTGCGGATACAGTGAAATCATCACCTACTCCTTTATCAGCCCGTCCTATTATGACAAGATCAATCTTCCGGCAG
>JBFLFX010000185.1:0-2449 GCA_041859815.1 Dysosmobacter sp.
GAATGTCAGGACGAGCGCTCCCAGTATAAAAACAAGGACAAGGCGCTGAAGGTGCTGCGCTCCCGGCTGCTGGAAGCGGAAAAGAAGAAACAGGCGGACGTGGAAGCCGCCCGGCGGAAGAGTCAGGTGGGCAGCGGGGACCGCAGCGAGCGGATCCGCACCTACAATTTCCCACAGGGGCGCGTGACGGATCATCGGATTGGCTTGACGCTCTATAAGATTGACGCGGTGATGGACGGCGATCTGGACGAGATCATCGACGCGCTGACTGAGGCGGACAATGCCGCACGCCTGGAGGGAATGAAAGAGGCGTAAATTCAACCGGAATTTCCGGTTTGTCGGATTGAATGAGGCGAAACAATAAGAATGGAAACTTTGATTTTTGACCTGAAGGACACGAAGCGTCCGCAGAAGGAAGTGGACGATCAGATAGAGGCAGCCGCCAAAATTATCAGGGACGGCGGGCTTCTAGGCATTCCCACGGAAACCGTTTACGGCTTGGGTGCCAATGCGCTGAACCCGGAAGCGGTTAAGAAAATTTTTGAGGCCAAGGGCCGTCCGCAGGATAACCCGCTGATTATCCATGTACCAGGCCCGCAGTGGCTTTTACGTTACTGCGAGGAGGTTCCGCCCATTGCCTATGAGCTGGCGCGGCGGTTCTGGCCCGGCCCGCTGACGATGATTCTCAAGCGGAAGCCCATTGTGCCGGACGTGACTACGGCGGGGATGGACACCGTCGGCGTCCGCTGCCCGGAGCACGCGGTGACGCTGGCGATTATCCGGGAGGCCGGCGTTCCCATCGCGGCGCCCAGCGCCAATACTTCGGGGCGCCCCAGCTGTACCACGGCGGCGGACGTGCTGGAGGATATGAACGGGAAAATCGACGGGGTGGTGGACGGCGGCCCCTGCGCGGTGGGGGTGGAATCCACCATTTTGGATCTGACGGTGCAGCCGCCCCGCCTGCTTCGTCCGGGCGGACTGCCGCTGGAGGATCTGGAGGCGGTCATTGGGCATATCGACGTGGACAGGGCGGTGACCCAGTCCTTAAAGGACGGGGAAAAGCCCAAGGCCCCCGGCATGAAGTACCGTCATTACGCCCCTAAGGCACCGGTGACGGTGGTGACCGGCTCCCCCCGCAAATCGGCGGAGGAGATCACGCGGCGGATGAAGGCGGACTCCGGCATTCTCTGCTTCGACGAATTTGCGGATTTGTTTGCCGGGCACGCCGTACAGCGGCTTGGCTCTTATAACGACAAATCCGCCCAGGCGCAGCGGGTGTTTGACGCGCTCCGCGCGTTTGACGGTGAGAGGGCTGTTACGGAGATTTTTGCGCAGTGCCCGGACAGTCACGGACTGGGGCTGGCCGTCGGAAACCGGCTGAAAAAAGCGGCCGGATTTCATGTCGTGGATGCCGACAACGTGCGGGTGGTGCTGGGGATTACCGGCGGGACCGGCGCGGGGAAAACCTCCGCGCTGCGCGCCATTGAGGAACTTGGCGGTAAGGTTCTGGACTGCGATCAGATCTATTATGAACTTCTGGATACCAACAAAAAAATGCGCGATGCCATCACGTTTGAGTTCGGCAGCGTATTTACACCCGAGGGGAAGCTGGATCGCAGGCGTCTGGGAACACTGGTGTTTTCCAAAAAAGACCGGCTGGGTCAGCTCAATGAGATTGCTTTCCGGTTTGTCCGGCCGGAGCTGACGCGCCGCATGGAGGCGGAGCCCTGCAAGCTCTATGCCATTGACGCAATCAATCTGATTGAGGGCGAAGCCGCCCAGCTCTGCGATCGCACCGTCGCGGTTACGTCCCCAGCGGAGTTGCGGGTGCGGCGGATTATGGCGCGGGATGGAATTGACGAACAGTACGCGCGTCTGCGTCTCAGCGCGCAGAAAACCGATGATTTTTATCGGGACAAGTGCGACTGCGAGTTGGAAAACGCTGCTCCGACGGCGGAACAATTTCAGGCACAGGCAAAGATATTCTTTGAAAAGCTAATAGAACAAATCAAGGAGGAAAAAGAAAATGGCAGCAGAAACCAATAAGGACCTGAAGAAGAAACTGTTTTCAGTCAAGAAAAACGGCTGGGATCGGATCGCAAAGGGTGAGGACAAGAAGATCGAAGCCTACAGCAAGGATTACAAAGCGTTTCTGGACGTCAGCAAGACGGAACGTCTGTGCGCGATGGAAGTCATCCGTCTGGCCGAGAAGTCCGGCTTTGTCCCCTATGAGCGCGGAATGGCGCTGAAAACAGGGGACAAGGTATACCTGAACAACAGCGGCAAGAGCGTGATGCTGGCCTGCATGGGCAAAAAGACACTGGATAACGGCGCACAGATCACCGCGGCGCATATCGACTGTCCGCGCCTGGATCTGAAACCCAATCCCCTGTATGAGGACAGCGAGATCGCCTATTTCAAAACCCATTATTACGGCGGTATCAAGAAG
>JBFLFX010000186.1:0-2316 GCA_041859815.1 Dysosmobacter sp.
CCGGTAGCTTCCGCCGAACACGGGCTGGTACTTGACGTTCTGGCCCGTGCAGCGGTTGTCGACGGCACGGTTGCCGCCCACGTAGACCCCCACGTGCCCCGGGCTGTAGAGCACCAGGCCGTGGACGCGCGGCAGGGAGGAGGCCCTCGAAAGATCGATCTTGCCCTTGGCCGAGGCGGATTGCAGCATCCCCGTCGAGCTGCCCGCCACGGACATCAGCGCGGGATTCGGGTTGCTCTTCGGCCCCGTCCACCACAGGTAGGATTTGATCAGGCCCGAGCAGTCTGTCCGCCGCACTCCGCCGGAGAGCTGGCCGTAGGAGCCGTAGCTGTATTTCCAGCCCTGCCGGTACGCGGTCAGCGCGTGCTCCGCCAGGCCCGTTCCCGTTTTGACCTCCGCCGCGCGCGCCGCCGGCCCTCCGGCCGCGCCCGACGCCATCACCGCGGCGCAGCAGGCAATCCCTGCTGCGATCCCCAGAAGGCGCGATCTTTTCATCCCATTCATTCCGTGACCTCCGCGCGTCCGTTCCACATCCCACTATCTGTTACAAATTAGTTACAGTTTATCACAGGACGGTAACAAAATCAATGGGAACGCGCGCAGAAAATCAAATTTGCATGTACTGCCCAACTCTTAGCAATAAAATATGTTCAATTTCCCAATCCTTTGCCGTGCAAAAGCTGGAGTCCGGGGGGGGGAACGCGGCAATGTGTTTTTCCGCAGCAGTTCCCGCCGGGGTGGAAAAAAGAAAATTGCTTCTCCCCCGCCGGAGCGGGGAGAAGCAAAAAGCCTTCCGCAATTCAGCCGGGAACGCCGCAGGGTCCGGAATCACAGCTCGATGCGGATCCCGTATTTTTTGAGCCAGTAATTGATCTGCAGCAGATAGGCCATGAGCTGCGGGCCGGCCATGAGCTGGCCGAACCACGGCTTGCCGTAATCCGACTTGGCGGTGAGCAGGCGGTCCGCGGCGCCGCGGTCGATCAGCGCGTGGATCGGCTCCCCGGGGTTTTCGACCACTTGTTTCAGGCGCCCGCGCACCAGGGCCTCGTAGCCGGGGTTGTGGGTCTTGGGGTAGGGGCTTTTGCGGCGCAGGCGCACGTCCTCGGGCAGCCAGGGCTCGGCGGCGTCGCGCAGCAGGGATTTCGTCACGCCGTCGTGGCATTTGTACGTCCACGGCGCGTTGAAGACGTACTCGACGATGCGGTGGTCGGCGTAGGGCACGCGGACCTCCAGGCCGCTGGCCATGCTCATGCGGTCCTTGCGGTCCCCTGAAGTCTGGATTTCTAAAACCAATCCCATATTGTGGGATAATAGCACATATCCTCCCAGTGCTCAGATTCATAGTACCTAACGAGCCCGCAAAATCCTATCATGGGTAGTATAGCTCTGAAAGGCAGGAACATCAAGTTGGTGTGAAATAATCACCGGATGAGAATTTTCTACAATATTATGTTTTTGCCTTCCTGCCGTTACGATTCATAAATTGCGACCCAGTGGATTCCCCAGTTCACTCCCGATGAAGAAACCGCGTTCGTAATTTGTATGATAAACCCCGTTGCGCTGATAGATTTGACGACACAATAGCCGAATCCGTTGGTGTTGAAGGATACCATGACATAGGGGGACCCCGGCAAGGTGGTTCCGAAGCTGATGTTGATATTCGCGGAGTAGTAGATGGAACCATAGGCGGTTTGCGTTGCCGTTGTGCCGGCAGCCGCTCCTCGCAGAATGTGCAGGCCGCCCACGGTGTCGGCGCTCGGGTGATAGGCGTCGCTGTAGGCTTTGGAGCCGGAGATGTAAACGTCGCCGCCCACGTCCAGCGCGCCGTTCTCCGGAATTTTGTTGACGCCCACCTGCCCGTCGCGGATCGAAAAAACCGGCTTCGCCGTGGGCAGCAGGGCCGGTCGTGTGGTGGAGGTATAGTAATCGGACGCAACAATCTCAAAGTTGAACGACGAGTCAATATCGAAGTCCCCGATGTTTTCATCGAATGAAAAGGAGCCGCCGTCCAAGGTAGGAGAGATCGGGACGTAATCGCTCCACGTCCCGGAGGAGGTCGTTTTGTACCGGAATTTTAAGGAATATTGGCTCTTTGCCGCCATGTAGGCCGCGTAGGTTCCGGCGCAGGCCAGGATGGTCCCGGCTTCGATGTTGTTCACGCGGGCAAGCGATACGGAAGAAATCGCCGGAGGAGAAGAGGGGATCGTCGTGAGCGCGGCGCTCTGCTGAGCCGTGTTGCCCCGGCTGTCGACGACGGTCACGGTCAGGCTGTCGTCTGCGGATACGGTTCCGAAGCTGATCACATTGGAACTGCTC
>JBFLFX010000187.1:0-2273 GCA_041859815.1 Dysosmobacter sp.
AGGGAGTTGTCCCCCTCCTCCTGTCCCATTTCGCACAGCGCCCTCAGATCCTCCCAGGAGGAAATCAGCTTCTCCTGATGCATTACCCGGCTGCGCAGCCGGTTCATCTCCCGATTGACTTTCTGCGAGCGCTCCAAGTCGTTCCAAAAGCCCTCCTGGGCGGATTCCGCCTCCAACCGCTTGAGCTTGGCGCGGCAGCCCTCCAGATCCAGCGCGGCGGAGAGCTTTTCAATCTCCGGGTTCATGGCGATCAGCTTCTGCTTGTATTCATCATATTCAATCGTTGCCATAGCAGATTCTCCGTTATCATGAATTTATCAGCAATTTTATATTATAGCAAGTTCTTTTAATATTGTAAAGGAAAACGTACCTTTTCTGTTCCTGCCGTCCTTTTTCACCTGTTCCGGTTCAAAAAATGACAGAAACCGGCCGCGTTCCCGCCGGGCGAGTTTTAACCTCTTTGAGTTGAAAAAATATTTCAGCCTGTGATTTTCCATTCTGTCCATTTCAGGCAGCCGGACGCATCCAAAAGGAAAAATCATCCGTATTTTCTCCCATACTGCGTGATCGCCTTTTGTGTATATTCCCGTACAAATGCCGTCTTGCTCTGCGTATATCCGTCACGATCATGCTCAAATTTTTTTCAAAGGGACAGCTTCAACTTTTCATACGCCTCCGCGGCCTCCGGATGTTCGTTCAAGTAATCCCTGAAATACAGTTCCTTGTTATCCCCGAATTTTCTGAGATGTAAATGGAACACCCGCTCGGCAAACCCTTTTGGCGTATATCCCCTGTTAAAATCCATCCGGGTTTCCGTTTCCGCCATGCACAGATATCCGTTTTGTAAAAGCCGGGTTTTGATTGCCCCATGGTCATTCGGATTAGCCTCCGCCAAAATATCAATCGTCGGCTTCGCCCATATTCCGTTGATCGACGTACTGCCGATGTGATGAAGTTTCACCGTGTCCGGCAGAAAGGACCGGAGACGATCCTTTTCCGCCCGATACCACTCTTTCCAGCAGGTCTGATGCGCAACGAGCCGAATGGGAAACAACTGCCACAGTTCTTCCAGGGACATCTCTGATAAAGATCGATTCATAAAAGCGCCTTTCTCCGCACTTTGACTGGAGTGAAAGTGTAAACAGATTTCTCGGGATTTAAAATTATGCGGTCAATCGGGCGGAAAATTTGATTTTATCGTTCCATTATAAAGATGAACCATTCTGATATTTCCATCCATCTTCGTGCCGTCTATTTTTTTAATCCGCATCTTTAGTGTAACGAAGAGGATTGCCCTCTTGTCCGCGGGGGTTCCCAACATTATGTTATTCCAGCCCGGATGATAGTCTAGGCCCCGTTTGAAAAAATCGCCGCGTTCATTTAATCGCCTGATCGCCGAATTTTGTGTCGGACTTCGTTGAATTCCCCTGCCGTCAACCAAGGATGCCTGCGGAAATGCGCCTTGCCCGACGCAAAATTCGGCAGAGCATCCAAATACGTCGATTTTTTAAACAAGGCCCAGCGGAAACCGGACGGCAGATGTCCCAATACCTTTCCCCTGCTATTCCGGAAGCGCGCAAGGGCATCCGAGGCAATACGCCCCGCTTTCTCTGCTTGCAGCCGAAATAGCGCCGGCGGGAACATCACCGCAATCGATAATCAGCTTGGAAAATTTTTCAGCGGATTCTTCCATGCCCGCCCCTGCCCTGCCGTAAGCAGGGCATTCCCCGCATTTAACGCAATCATCCTGAAAGGATACATTATAAATTTGAGGAACCTGTCTGCGTCCTCTTTTTTGCTTTCCGATAGTCGGATAGCTTAAATTCAAAATAATTTCTGTCCGCTTTTTAAAATATAATTCAGGCTTCCATGCTTCCCCATAAAAGAAAAGGCACACCTTCCCCTGTGCGGAAAGCATGCCTTACCTGGAGCAGCCGATGGGAATCGAACCCACCTGTGCGGCTTGGGAAGCCGCCGTTCTACCGATGAACTACGGCTGCGAACGGGCCTATTATACCAGAGCGCCTCCCTTTTTGCAAGCTAAAACCGAAGCGCGGCATGAATATTTTTCTCCGCACATAAGATCTACCGGTCTACAGAAAAAAAACATAAGGGGGAGCAAACCGATGAAACATCGCCTGATAAAAAGCCTGCCGGCGCTGCTCTGCGCGGCGGCGCTGCTCTGCGCGCCGGCACGGGCGCTGGACGTTTCCGCGCCCGCCGCCGTCCTGATGGAAAAGGAAACCGGCACCGTGCTGTTTGAAAAAAACGCC
>JBFLFX010000188.1:0-2248 GCA_041859815.1 Dysosmobacter sp.
ATCACCGGCGGGAAGCGCCGCTTGATAAAGAGGGATTTTATGAGTGTGATTCTCGGAATTGATATCGGCGGCTCCACTACGAAAGTCGTTGGGCTGCGTGCGAATGGCAGTGTCATCTCGGTTCTCCGCGTCCATGCGGAGGATCAGCTGACCAGTCTGTACGGCGCGCTGGGAAACTACCTGGAAAGCAATCAGCTCTCTTTAAGCGATATCGATCGCGTGGTGCTGACCGGAGTAGGAGCCTCCTTCGCGGACGGCGGCGTCTATCAGCTGCCCACTTGCAAAGTCAACGAATTCTCCGCCAGCGGGGCAGGCGGTCTGGCGCTCTCCGGCGCGGATTCCGGCGTGGTGGTAACCATGGGGACCGGCACCGCCTTTCTCTGGGCAGACGGCAGCGGGGAAGTGCGGCATCTGTGCGGGAGCGGCATCGGCGGCGGCACACTGGGCGGCCTGTGTCAAAAGCTGGTGGGAATGGAGCGGTTCGGTCAAATTCGGCATCTCGCCTCCAAGGGCGATCTCTCCAAGGTGGATTTGACCATCGCGGACATCTCCCGCGACACTACAGCTACTTTACAGCCGGATATGACCGCCTCCAATTTTGGCAATCTGGCGGAAGACGCCACGCCCGCCGATCTGGCGGCGGGCACCGTCAATCTGGTTTTACAGGCCATCGGCACCATGACGGTGCTCGCCTGCCGCTGCTGCGGCTCCAAGACAGTGATTCTCACCGGCGCCATGACCACGTTGGATCAGGTGGATCCAACGTTCCATCTATTTGAAAAGCTGTACGGCATTCATTACATTATTCCCGAAAACGCCACGTTTGCCACAGCCATCGGTGCGGCGCTTTACAGTCTCCAGCACAATCCCCTGCGCTTCCTATGATTCACATCCCATTGAAATTCAAAAGCAAGACCCGGCGCGTTCTGCGTCGGGTCTTGTCTTTGTCTGAGAGTCATTCGGGATCGGAGGGAGCTTCATCAGAAGGCTCCTCTTCCAAATCCTTCAGATCAAATTCCAACTTTTCGCCGCAGGTGGGGCAGACAACTTCTCCCTCATCCAAAACGGATTCGTCAAAGTAAACCGTTTCGCCGCAGGTGGGGCAAGTCGTTGCATAGCAGTCTTCGGCATCCCCCTCGCTGTCCTCGTCCTCTTCCTCGTCCGCGTCGTCTTCATCGCCGTAAACGACGTCCTCCACGTCCTCCAAGTCGTCGCTGACAGCATCCAGGCCATCGTTCAGCTCTTCCTGAGAGTCCTTCATATCCTCGATTTCCAGAGCCATGTCGTCCAAAATATCGATCATGGCGGAGAGGATCTTGCCCTCCTTGGTCTCGGTGTCAAGCCCCAAGCCCTCCGTCAGGCCTTTCAGATAAGCTACCTTTTCAGTAATTTCCATGGGTTGCGCTCCTTTCCGATCCATTGCGGATCTGCATCACGCCTGCTGCTTTTCTATTGTGTGCATCGCCCCGAAAAGTATCCCGGTAACGCCTCCGCACGGCGGAGAAAACCCGTCAAAAAGGGAAGCAGCCCGCCCTTGTTGTCGCAATCAGTCTTTGCAGCGGGACAGATATTCGCCGGTGCGGGTATCGACCGTAATCTTGTCGCCGGTGTTGATAAACAGAGGAACCTTAATCTCCGCACCGGTTTCCAGCGTAGCGGGCTTTGTCACGTTGGTAGCGGTATCGCCACGCACGCCCGGCTCTGTCTCGGTGACTTCCAAATCCATGAAATTGGGGACTTCAATGCCGAACACGTTGCCTTTGTAGCTCAGAAGCTTGCAGGTGGTGTTTTCCTTTACAAATTTGAAGCCGTCGCCCAGAACATCGCTGTTCAGCGGGGTCATGTCAAAGGTCTCTGGATCCATAAAATAGTACAGATCGCCGTCGTTATAGCTGTATTCGGCATCCCTGCGCTCCACAAACGCCTGTTCAAATTTAGCGGTGGGGTTAAAAGAAGTTTCAGTAACGGCGCCGGTAACGATGTTCTTCATCTTGGTGCGGACAAAAGCCGCGCCTTTGCCGGGCTTTACATGCTGGAATTCAACAACGGTCATAATCTTTCCGTCCATCTCAAAAGTGACGCCGTTGCGAAAATCGCCGGCCGTAATCGTAGGCATAGCAACATCCTCCTTAAATCTATGAGAAAACGACCTGCGGAGGACATTTTCTCTCTCAAAAATATATTCGCAAAATTCCAGAACATATTTTATCCCTTTTTTGCGTATTTTGCAATACTTTTCTAGACCCTG
>JBFLFX010000189.1:0-2219 GCA_041859815.1 Dysosmobacter sp.
GATTGTGGCGGCGACCGCCAGCGACCCCGCGCCGCTGCAGTATCTCGCGCCTTACGCCGTCGCGGCCATCGGCGAATACTTTTTGAGCAACGGCCGGGACGTTCTGATTATCTATGACGATCTTTCCAAGCACGCGGTGGCATACCGTACCCTTTCCCTGCTGCTGAAACGTTCTCCCGGACGCGAGGCCTATCCCGGCGACGTTTTCTATCTGCATTCCCGCCTTCTGGAACGCGCCTGCCGCCTGACGGCGGAATACGGCGGCGGCTCCATGACGGCGCTGCCGATTGTGGAAACGCAGGCAAACGACGTGTCCGCTTATATTCCAACCAACGTGATCTCCATCACAGACGGCCAGATTTACCTGGAAACGGATCTGTTTTTCTCCGGCCAGCGTCCGGCGGTTAATGTCGGCCTGTCGGTTTCCCGTGTGGGCGGCGCGGCGCAGACGCGCGCCATCAAAAAAACCGCAGGCACGCTGCGGATCGATCTGGCGCGGTTCCGGGAACTGGAAGTCTTTAACCAGTTTGCCTCCGACCTGGATCCCGCCACGCAGAAAACGCTGCAGCACGGCAAGCGGATGATGGAAATTCTCCGCCAGCCGCTCTATCACCCCATGTCGGTTGCCCGTCAGGCGGTTATCCTTTACATTGCTACCAACGGCTTGGTGGACGATGTTCCTCTGGAAAAAACCGCTGCGTTCGTACGGGGATTCGCAGATGAGATGGAGGCCACCAAGGCCGACACCATGACGGAAATTCAAAATGCCGGATCGCTCTCTCCCGCGGTTATCGAGCAAATCCGCACCGCGCTGGAAAGCTATAAGAACCGCGCGGGAATCAAACCGGCAAAGGAAGAAAGGCAGTGAGTCCTCATGGCCAATGTTCAGGAAATCCGCACGCACATTAAAAGCGTGCAGGAGACAAAAAAAATTACAAACGCCATGTACCTCATTTCCTCAAACAATCTGCGGAAAGCGAAAAAACACCTGAACGATGTCGCTCCGTATTTCCGCAGCATTGAGCTCACGATTTCAGATATTCTTCACCGCTCCCCGGAAATGACGGGTATTTATCTGGACTGCCGCGCGCAGATTCCCCAGAAGCAGCGCAAGATCGGTCTGATGGTAATTACGGCGGACAAGGGCTTAGCCGGCGCCTATAATCACAGCGTTTTAAAAATGGCGACCGCTATCGTGGACAAAACGCCCTGCTGCCGGCTCTACCTGACGGGGCAGATGGGCCGCGCGTGGTTCCGGGAGCGGCAGGTTCCCTACGATCCGGAATTCGATTATTCCGCGCAGGATCCCACTTCCCACCGCGCACGCGAAATCAGCCAGTTTTTCGTAGATAAATTTCAAAACGGCGAGCTGGATGAAGTCTGGTGTGTTTATACGGAAATGGTAACCGCTCTGAAACTGGAGCCCCGCGCCGTAAAACTGCTCCCCCTGCAGCGGGATACATTTCCGTGGAAGCCCCGGGAGAGCAGGAAGGAAATGCAGGAAGTAACTTATGTTCCCTCGCAGGAGGCTGTGCTCTCCGCTTTGGTTCCGGGCTATTTGCAGGGTATGATTCTCAGTATGCTGGTAGAATCCTATTGCAGCGAACAGCAGGCGCGCATGTCCTCTATGGACTCTTCCACCAAGAGCGCAACCGATCTGCTGCAAAAACTCAGTTTGGAATATAACCGCGCGCGTCAGGCCGCCATCACACAGGAAATCACCGAGGTGACCAGCGGCGCGCAGGCCGGCCGGCAGTGACTTTCTTCGGAAAGCGCCGGCCACTACAGGAAGGTGTGATTCATCGTATGTCTCAATCCAAGGGAACCGTTGCGCAAGTGCTTGGTCCCGTTGTGGACGTGGAATTTCCCGCTGGAAAGCTGCCCGCCATCCTCAACGCGCTGGAAGTCCGCCTGAACGACAAACGCACGGTCATGGAAGTGGCGCAGCATGTCGGCAACAACACCGTGCGCTGCATTATGCTCTCCCCCAGCGAGGGGCTGGGCCGCGGGGCCGAAGTCATTGATACGGGGGCGCCCATCAGCGTGCCCGTGGGCAAGGAAATCTTAGGAAGAATGTTCAATGTGCTGGGTGACCCCATCGACGGCAAAGGCAGTGTCAACACGTCCGAAAAATGGCCGATTCACCGGGATCCTCCCGCCTTTGAGTCCCAGCGTCCCGTACGGGAAGTGCTGGAAACCGGCATCAAGGTGATCGATTT
>JBFLFX010000190.1:0-2169 GCA_041859815.1 Dysosmobacter sp.
ATCCCGCCTCACAAGCCGCTGCCGTCCGGCAGTCCCTCCGCGGGGCAGCGGCTGGAAATGACGCGTCTGGCGGGAGAACAGCTGGGCCTGGGCGATCGAGTGGAAACATTGGATGTGGAACTTCGGCGGAAGGGGAGAAGCTATACTTCCGACACGCTGGAGGCTGTCCGCGCCCTGTACCCCGGAGCGGAATTATGGCTGCTGATGGGAACGGACATGTTTTTGACCCTGCAGGCATGGCATGAGCCGGAAAAGATCTTTTCCCTGGCCGGTGTCGCGGCGTTCGGCCGCACGGAGGCGGACACGGAGGAACTGTTCGCCCCGCAGAGGGACTTCCTGTACCGCGCCTATCCTCACGCGCGCCTGTTTACCCTGACGGTTCCCGGCGTGATTGACATTTCCTCCACAGAGCTGCGGGAACGCCTGAAAAGTGAGAGCGGGGGCTGTCTGCTGCCGCCCGCCGTTTACGGCTATATCCTGCGGGAGGGGCTGTACGGAACGAACGCCGATTTAAAGCATCTCTCCCTTGCGCAGCTGCGTCCGGTGGCGCTGTCCTATTTAAAGCACCAGCGGATCCCCCATGTGCTGGGAACGGAGCAGGAGGCCATTCATCTGGCGGTACGATACGGCGGAAACGTTGAAAAAGCGCGGGTTGCGGCGCTGCTGCACGACTCTACGAAAAAGCTGGAGGCAGAGGAACAGCTTGCGCTCTGCAAGCGCTATCGGATGCAACTGGACGAGCTGGAGCGCAGTACGCTGAAACTGATGCACGCCAAAACCGGCGCGGAAATTGCCAGACGGGAGTTTGGGGTGGATGACGAGATTTACAACGCCATTAAATGGCACACCACCGGCTGCGCGAATATGACGCTGCTGGAAAAAATTATTTATCTGGCGGATTACATTGAACCAACCCGTGACTTTCCCGGTGTGGATGAACTTCGCAGGGTCAGTTATGAGAGTCTGGATGCCGGACTGAAGCTGGGGCTCAGCATGACGGTTGAAGAAATGAAAGAGCGGGGCAATCCCGTTCACCACGCCACGCTGGAAGCGCTGGCTTATCTGGAAGGAAAGTGACGGGTTTGAACAGATACGAGGAAAAGCGCTCCAGGCACTCGGATCGCGGCGAATATCAGGATTTTGCGGGCCGGGAAAAAAGAGTGCCGGCGGGACATAAGAGGCGGCGCCGGCTCTCCGGTCGGCAGAAGGCGCTGATCACCATTTGTATCCTCATGGCGGTAGCGCTGGGCGGCGTGGTTGCCTACAAGGGGCTTTTTGTCCGGCCGGATTTATCCAGTATTCTTCCAACCTCCTCCAAAAGCGAGAACGGCATGGCGCCTAAGGTTTCCGGCGAGCGCAAGTCCAAGGATTTCTACACGATTCTGCTGCTGGGCCGTGACACGGGCGGCGGAGGGAACTGCGATACCATGATGCTGGTATCGTACGACGTGACGAATCAAAAGATGAACGTGATGTCGATTCCCCGGGATACCATGGTAAACGTTCCATGGGACGTGAAAAAGATCAATTCCGTTTACAACATGGAGGGCGGCGGCAATAAGGGTATCAAGGCGCTGGACAAGGAAATTTCCGATCTGCTCGGCTTTGTGCCGGACTATTCCGTGATTGTGGAGTGGGCCGCCGTGGGGAAGCTGGTGAACGCCATCGGCGGCGTATATTTCGATGTGCCGCGCAATATGGATTACGAGGATCCCACACAGGACCTGTCCATCCATCTGAAAAAGGGCTATCAAAAGCTGAACGGCCAACAGGCGATGGAAGTCGTCCGATTCCGCGACGGCAAGAACGGCTATAAAAATGGGGATCTGGGACGGATTGAGACGCAGCAGAACTTTATGAAAGCCGTGTTCAAACAGCTGCTTGAGATTAAGAATGTCAGCAGGATCAACGAATTCTCAAAAATTTTTGAGGAGAACGTTAAAACGGACCTGTCGGTGCAGAATCTCTTCTGGTTTGGAAAATCCGCCATCATGGGCGGGCTCAGCATGGACAACGTGAACTTCATCACCATGCCGAACACGAATACCTCCTGCTGGAGCAGAACCTATCACAACTATCAGTCCTACGTCGTGCCGAAAGCGGCTGAGCTTCTGGAGATGGTGAACAATAAACTCAGCCCGTTTAAAGAGGAGGTGACGCTGACGGATC
>JBFLFX010000191.1:0-2167 GCA_041859815.1 Dysosmobacter sp.
AGCCGGATTTGACGATATTATACCAAGAGTTGCTTTGGTTATCGTAAGCAATCAGCTGAATACCGTCGGCAGTAGAATCGTTGCTTGTAATCTCTACTTCGACTCTGACGTTTGAATACTCTGCTCCGTTTGCTGCCAGAGACACTTCAATAGGAGTTCTGCCGTCGGCATTAAATCCCGTTGACCCGCCTGTAATCAGTCCAGAGTCATTCTCCGCTATTTTCGCTTCCGCTGGTACGTCATCCGTGGGAAGACCGTCCACTGTAATTGCAGGTGTCGGCTCTTCTCCGGCTTCAGTGTACCAGACCTGACCGTGATCGCCTTTGTCGCCATAATACGTTTTGTCCCAGCTGCCGTCCTGGAAGAATCCTTCGGCGGCGCCTTTTGCGCTGCCTTCATCGTAGCCCTCTTCCTTTTCTGGCAAATCGACCCAAATAGTTGGATTCGTTTCGTCCTCTGAATCGTTGGTGATGGTCGCATTTGTCGCCGTTAGCTTCAAGGGATGAGTTAAATCTTCCCCCTCTTCATCTTTTCCTTTTGAAACTTCGATTCCGCCGAATTCATTGCCGGATACGTCAATAGTGCCGGTCAGCGTCGCTTCGGAGCTATTGATCAGAATGCCGGCGTCGCCGCCGGTGGCGGCAACATTATTCAGCTCAACAACCGAAGAATTATAAACCTGGATGCCGTAAACGCCCTGCCAAGGTTCTCCATCTTCAGCAGTTGTCGCTGCATCCATAGTAACCGTCAGATCGCTGACTGTTACGTTGTCCGACTTGATAAGAAGGCCGTCTCTCCCGCTGTTTTCTTCTTCAGTATTCACTGATTCTGTAAAAGACAGCGTATTGTCGTTCCCGTTAATTGTGACGGGATGGTTGATCAGAATTGTGTGGTCGATTTTCTCAAAATCACCGTTCGCTTTCAAGGAAATTACTTTAGTATCCTCCTGCGCTAAAGCAACCAATAATTCCGTGCTGTCTTTGACTACTTGTGGAGAAGGTGGTTCCGTCGCCGCCGCGGCGGTGCTCAGGGTCGAGCCGGCGACCGTGGCCAGCGCCACGATCAGCGACAGGACTTTACTGCCTACTTTCACTTCATTCATCCTCCAATCAAAATTTCGGTGTGCGGGCGCCGTAAAGCGGGGTTCGCCTCCCTTTTGCCGCGCGGCGCCTTTCTGCATGGGGAAATATGATCTCTTTTAGTGTAGCCGCGCCGATTTTTTGCCGCAATGTGTGACAGTTTTTGTGACAGGAAAGATTTCCTTTTTTATTTTTTATGCTATAATGTTTTTGGGGATTTTTTATAATAATTCCAATCGCAATGGGGAGAAGCCAAAAGCATTCCGCGGCTCGACGGGAAATACCGCCGAGCCGGAGGAGAGAAGAGGGGTCTGTTTTGCGGAAGTTTTCGGAGGAATTGGAATATTTCATCAAAAGCAGGAAAATAACCGTTTATTCGCTTGCGGAACGAAGCGGCGTCGACCGCACGCTGATCCATAAGATGATGAAGGGGGAGCGGGTGCCCGCGAAGGAATCGGTGGTGCGGGCGCTCGCTTCCGAGCTGATGCTGACGCCCGGGGAGAGCGCCGGGCTGCTTGAAAGCTACCGCGCCGCGAAGATGGGGGAGGACGTTTACGCGCGGCGCAGGGCCGTGCTCGATTTCTACAACGGCTTTCCGACGCCGCCCGCAGGCCCTGCGCGAAGGGAGAGCACGGCCCCGGTCCGCGTCCCGGTGGAGAACGGGACGGTGAGCGGAAAGCTGGAGGTCGGGGGCCTGATCGGGGCCGTGCTGGAGGCGGAGGCCGCCAAGGAAAAGGGGCGCGTCCGCATTCTGGCGCAGCCGGAATGCCCGATGCTGTTCGATCTGCTGCCCCTTGCCGGGCTGCGCCGGCAGAATCTGACCGTCGACCATGTGATCTGCCTGGAAAATTCGGGGTCGGAGGTCGGGCGCAGCGCCCTGTACAACCTGAACTGCCTGGGCGCGGTCATGCCGGTTCTCGCCTCCGGCTGCCGGTACCGCCCGCGGTACTATTACGGCTCGGCCGACCGTTTCGGCGCCGCCGGCCTGATGCCCAACCTGATCCTGACGGGGGATTACCTGGTCCGCATTTCGCACGACGCCTCCTGCGCGGCGGTCTCCTCCTTTGCGCCGTATCTCGAGCTTTACG
>JBFLFX010000192.1:0-2070 GCA_041859815.1 Dysosmobacter sp.
CTGACTTTACGGGCTGGGTCTTTCCGGCAACTGCGTATCCCACGGTCAGCCGGTAGGTTTTCCCCTTGACAGCCGGCGCGGTTTCGCTGAAAGCCAGTGTGCCTGCGGCGGATGTTGTCCATAACCTCACACAGTCACTGCCTTGCCAGAGTTTTACAGTTGCGTGGATTTTATCACCGCTTTTGTCAGCGTAAATCGTGAGCAAACAATTTACTTGGTTTTTACTGAAAGACAGCGATGGAAAAGTGTGAACCCCACGTAAACCAACCGCATTGGCGGAAACAGACAAAATGAGAAGCAACAGCAAGCCCAGAGATAGGATGCGCTTTTTCACGTTCAAACACCTCCTTTCGTCGCTGTTGCCGATCGTAACGGCGGAAGGAGGCGTAAATGGATAACTTGAAAGAAAAAAGTTTATTTTGTCGCATCCGACGAAGAAACGCTCCGTGCCATGTGCAAAAGATCCCGTTTGCTCAGGCAGGCGGAGATGGAAAACGACAAATTCGTTCTATCATCGAACCAGACAAGTACGGAGTCCTTGTCCGGATCGGACTCCAGATAAAGTGTCCCCGGATTCCCGTTGATTTGAATGGATTGCTCTTTTGCGGTGTCCGGATCGATGCCGATTGCGCCGCCCTGCTGCATCGGCATGCAAACAAACAGAATTGATTTTTCTTTTCCACATGAATAAATAATATCTGTTATCCCCGGGTCAAGAATGATCGACTGCTCCTCATAGCCCTCCGGCAGCCATGCCGGGCGGTAGAGCCGGTCGTTCTTCACGTCCCCGCCCCGGAAGCGGTAGACCGTGTCCGTTTTGTTCCGTTCTTTCAGCCAGCGGAAGCATGCCGCCCGGGCATTGGCGTCCAGCGCCAGCCACGCGCCCGCGCCGATCAGCGCCGCCAGAAGAATTGCCGCCGCCCGCTGCGCCGCGCGGCAGGCAACGGGGTGCTTCTGCCGCCGGATCAGGGCGTTCATCCGCCGCCGGAACCGGCGGGAAAACACATGCCGGCACTTCTCCGGCTCCGGGAGGGACGTCAGCAGCATCTCCCGCGCCAGCGGCGCCGCGCCGGACAGCATGGAATCCGTAAGATTCACGGCGTGATCCCCTCCTCCTCCAGAATTTTTTTCAGCCGCGCCTTGGCCCTCTGCTCCAGCTTCTGCACGCTTGCCGCGGACTGGCCCAGCATCTTTGCAACCTCCGCGCTGGTGTACCCGCTGTCGTAGCGGAGCAGAATCACCTCGCGCCAGCGCGGGGGCAGGCTCGCAATCGCGGCGGCAAGGCTCCCGTCCCCACTTCGAGGCGCCGGCAGCCCCACGGCGCGCCCGTCCAGTTCCTCTTCCGTCAGCCGCTTCTTCCTGCGGTACAGGTCAATGGCTTTATTCTCAGCTATCGTAACGACGTAGGATCGTGTTTTCGGACACACCGCCTCGGAAATTTTTGAAATATTTTCGGCGAGGCTCACAAACGCCTGATGCACCGCGTCCTCCGCGTCCCGATCGTTTCGCAGAATCTGGTTGGCAACATAGAACATCAGCCCCCGGTAGTGGAGGTATACCTGCTCAAAGAGAGTCTTCTCCTCGTCGCTCTCGATTGCCTGGAGATAAATCAGCATTCCCGCGCCGCCCCTCCGTTTCCGTTTGAAAATACTCCTCACAGCAATTCCGCAAAAAGCCCAGCGTGTGGAATGGCTGTAAAATCAGGCTTCCCCCGGCTTTTTCCGGGAGGTCTCCGGCTTCTCCGGCGCCAGCCCCGCCGCCTCCAGCGCGTCCTTTACGCTCCGTGGCTGCGCCGTGCGGTTGTTGCGCCGCAGAATCGCCGCAATCTGCCCCTCCGCCTGCTCCACTTCCTCGTGAAATGCCGAGGCGGGAATCCGCAGCGCGCCGTGGCCGAGAATAATCAGCTGCTCCGCACCGTCGGAGGTGGCCACCCGCACCCGGCGCGCCCCGCCAAGTTGATAGGTTGCCTTCTCAATATAGGCGTCCGCCGTCTCCGCCTCCCTTGTGTAAACCACATGGATGTTGTGGTATTGGATCACCTCGCCGGTTCCATGGGGAATTTTATAGGCG
>JBFLFX010000193.1:0-2065 GCA_041859815.1 Dysosmobacter sp.
GGAAAAAGGGCGGATTTTATCTCTGGGCAATCTGCAGCGCCGGCGCCGTGTGCATGACCGTCCTGAAATGGGTTGGCCTTGGGCACGGATCTTTTCTCCTTCTGGGAAGCATTTTTGTCGACCTCCTGATGCCGATCGGCGCGTGGAGGCTCATGCAGAAGTCTTAATCCGCCGGGGCGCGCCGCAATTACGCCTGCAATCATCCCGAATGCGGCCAGAACTGCAATCACCGTAACAATACAGACTCTCAGCGGGGATCATATTCTCCTGCCGCTTTGCGGAGCGGAAAGCCGCCTATGGATGGATCGCCGGTAGAGAACCGAATAGATTGTCACTACCGCGGCGGCCAATCCCGTACCGCGGCCAAAAGAATCACCGTGAAGAAATTCCACATATCGTCTCTCCTTAGATTTTAAATTCATCCCTGAAGATGTAATAATAGCTTCTCGTTACATCGGTCAAACCGCCGTTTGCCTGGTCGGGGTAAATTTTTGAGACAGAGCGGGACGGATAACTCGCGCCTTATCTCCGGCGATAATCACGGAATCGCTGATGTGTAAGAACATCTGCGGATCGAGAGGGCGTTCCCAGCTGCCATAATCTTTCGCGTAATCTGTACGCGCCGTTGACCGCGTGCGCGATGATATTATGCGCGAAGCTTTCGGTATATATGATTTCGTCCGTGTGAATCCGGCAGATCCTCTCCCCTCTTTTTCCCAGGGCGCAGTCCGCGCAGGAATTTGCCTCGGGTAAAACCCGGCACGCGTCCTCATCTACTTCGATTCCATGCGCCGCCAGCTCCTTTTCAATCTCGGCATTGTGTTTTTCACTGACCGGCAATTTTATTTTCATTGGCAGGCTGCCTCCCTCTACTGCGATGAGGTCAAGCATCCCTTTCAGGCGCCACGGCAGCGGAAGAATAACAATGTTTCAACAAACCGGCAGAAACTGGCACTTGCAAAGCGATATGCAGATTGGCTCTTTGGGCGGGGGCAGCGCCCGTAATGGAGCCCCGACGCCGGTATGGGAAACTTGCTTGCCTGACACACGCCTGCGGGGAAGCATAAAAATTTTCCGCCATGCGCAGCCGGAGGCCGGTGGTTTTATGCATGCATAAAATCACCGGCCTCCGGCTGTTTGAGAAAATCGGTGTCCGAAGCCGTCTCTTTGTCAGCTCAAGCGAGAGACATCTGGATGATTCCGATGATCAGCAGGTGCAGCGGGTAAAAAATATAGAATATCCATTTGGAGAACCTGTCCGATTTTCCATTTTTCCCGTTATACGTCATCAGAACGGGAATCGCCAGAAACAGTCCCAACTGCCACAGTTCCCCATACCAATGGAATCCTTTCATCAGCAAAAACGCGATATCGGAAAATACGGTCAGCGCGGCGACGGAACTGTAAGCTATCAGCTTTTGTTTCGGCCTGTCCCGGTAAATCCAGAACAGAAGGACCCACAGCGGTGCGATCACGCCCCAGTCACCGGGCAGCGTCAGTGCAATCAGGGCAGCGACCGAGATCCACTTCAGCGCTTTATTTTCAATTTTGTCATAGCTGAGCAAAACCAGAAAACTGAGGAACAGCGTATAGATCATATTGAGATCAAAGGTAAACAGCTGCTGATCATGCGCGAAAGAATAGGCAAACTGAGAGATGCAGGCAAAAACGAACAGGCGCGTTCCATATTTTTTCTTTGAGTGGGTGTAAAAATAGCCCTCGGCGATAAAAAAGCACATGATGGGTGCGGTCAGCCGCCCGATAATCCGGAAAATACAGCCGATTGGAATGGTCACCGGGATAAAAAACATCCCGACATGATCGAATACCATGGCTGTGATCGCCAGGTATTTCAACTGGTTCCGGTTCAAGCCGTTTTTGCAGATTGTCAATGGGTTTCCCCTCCTTTTGGCATGCGCGGGATCCGGCAAAATATCCGGATCCATCGACGGACAGCACCCCCCTTTTCCCGGCGCTTTTTTCAATTTACGGACGGCATGGAGGCAGATCCCCCATCGGCATTACAAACGACGCCCCTGAAAGCGCAAAAGCGACAACGCCCGCC
>JBFLFX010000194.1:0-2061 GCA_041859815.1 Dysosmobacter sp.
CCAGAGGCGCCATCACCTGGTTCAGCGCCTCAATGAGCGAAACCTTCAGCCCGGCGCTGTGAAGGTTTTCCGCCATTTCCAAACCGATGAAGCCGCCGCCGATGACCGCCGCCGTGCGGACGTCCGGCTGCTCCGTCAGCGCCCGGATGCGCTCTGCGTCCGGCACTGTCCACAGCGTCTGTACCCGGGGCGAGTCAATGCCCGGAATGGGCGGGCGCAGGGGAGAGGAACCGGTGGAAAGCACCAGAGTGTCGTAAGGCTCCTCATACGTTTCCCCGCTGCCGAGATTTTTCACGGTGACGGTCTTTTTCTCGCGGTCAATGGCAAGTGCCTCGTTTTTTACCCGTACATCCACGCGGAACTTGGCACGCATGGCCTCCGGCGTTTGCAGAAGCAGCGCGTTTTTGGACTTAATGGTGCCGCCCACATGATAGGGCAGCCCGCAGTTGGCATAGGAAATGTATTCCCCGCGCTCCAGAAGGACGATTTCCGCATCCTCGTCCAATCTGCGGAGTCTTGCCGCACAGCTGGCACCACCCGCGACGCCGCCGATAATCACAACTTTCTTCATGAAATGCCCTCCTTATCAGGTCGATGAAAGGCGACGCGAGATTGTTAAAATTTCCGCGTGCCTGCGATGCTTTTACTATACGCCGCCCGCTGCCAGGATTCTGTGACTGAATCACATTTCTCATTTCCGGCAAAATACTTGCGGGATTTCGTTCAATTGAAATGATAAAACATTTAGAAATCGCAGGCGCGAGGACGCGCCCGCAACGCGGCGGCCGGCAGCTTATTTTTCCCGATCCGGTGAAAATTACGCGGGCGGCGGGCCGGAAAATCCGGCAGCCGTCTGCGCGTCCGGCGCCGTCCTGGATTCTTTCGGGGACGCCGGACGGCGATGGAGGTCGAATGCGCAGACAGAAGCAGGAACCGCGGCGGAAAAATGCGAAAAATCCGGAGAGATTTCCGGCCCGTTTGAATCTTCTGCGAAAAAGAGATGACAAAGCGGGGACATCCTTGTATAATCAGAGAAAAAGAAGATCCACCGGACAAAGAAAGGGAGAAGAGTATGCCAGTGATTCATTTTGGGGACTTTCAGCCCGATTCCGGAAATTTCCGGCAGGGGCAGGGGACTAATCCTTTTTCCCAGCAAAGGCCGCCGCGCCGCCCGCGGAAGGCGATTGGCAGCGCCTTTACCAGAACCCTGCTGAATCTTTTTGTGACGCTGATTTTTGCGGCAATTTACTATTATTTGAAGCTGCCTGCGCTGAATTTGCAAAGCGGTGAATTTTATGCATTTTTGCTGCTGTGCTGCGCGGTATACTGCGTCTGTGCCGTGCTGACTTCCGGCTTTCAGGGACAGGGCGCGCAGGAGTATGCTCATTTTGTCAAGAAGCAGTGCAAGGCGCCGCTTTTTCTGGCGCTGGCGCTGATTGCCGTGTCCATTGTGGGCGGGCTGTCCTCGTGGACGGTTTTCCGGGCAAAGGCATACAGCAAACTGCTGGATGTCCACACCGGCAATTTTGCCTCCGAGGTGGACGAGATTTCCTATAACCAGATTCCCATGCTGGACAAGGATTCGGCGGAGAGGCTGGGCAGCCGCAAACTGGGAGAACTGTCCGATATGGTGTCCCAGTTTGAGGTGCTGGATCAGTATACGCAGATTAATTACAGGGGCCGTCCCGTCCGGGTGACGTCCCTGCGCTACGGTAATTTTATCAAATGGATCACAAACCACCGGAAGGGCCTTCCCGCCTACCTGATTATCGATATGACGACTCAAAATGTGCAGGTGGTGCGGCTGAAGGAGGGAATGCGGTATTCCACCGCCGAGCATTTCAACCACAATCTTTTCCGCTATCTGCGGTTCCGCTATCCCACCATGATGTTTGACACGCCGACGTTTGAGATTGACGACAGCGGCACGCCCTATTGGGTTTGTTCCAAAATCGTCCGCCGGATCGGCCTTTTCGGCGGGACGGACATCTGCGGCGCGGTGCTGGTGAACGCGGTTACCGGCGCATCCAAATACTATAAAAACGTGCCGGAGTGGGTGGA
>JBFLFX010000195.1:0-2052 GCA_041859815.1 Dysosmobacter sp.
TAAATACCGCCGTTCAGTTTTTCAGCAGTTTTTCCAGCGCGGACAGACGCAGGCAGACGCAGAGAACCTGAATTGCCTGTTTCAGTTCGTCCACCGGAGGCAGCGACGGCGCAATCCGGATATTGGAATCCCTGGGATCTTTTCCGTACGGATAAGTCGCGCCCGCCCCGGTCATGGTCACGCCCGCTTCCCGGCACAGGGCCAGCGTCCGGCGCGCCGTCCCCGGCAGGGCGTTGAGGGAGACGAAATAGCCGCCCCTGGGATGTGTCCACGAGGCGATTTCCAGCGGCGCGATCTCCCGGTCCAGCGCGTCGGTGACGGCACGGAATTTGGGCGCGAGAATCGCGGCGTGCTTTTTCATCAGCTCCAGCGTGTGCGCCTTGTCCCGCAGGTAGAGGGCATGGCGCTGCTGATTGACCTTGTCAAAGCTGATAAGCTGTACGTTCATCAGTTTGATCAGATGGGCCAGATTGTCCTCGGAGGCAGCCAGGCAGGAAATGCCGGCCCCCGGCAGGGTGATTTTAGACGTGGATGCGAATTCAAACGCCATATCGGGATTGCCGGCCTTTGCGCATTCGGACAGGATGTCCGGAAACGGACGGAATTCGCCCTCCAGCTCATGAACGCAGTAGGCGTTGTCCCACATCAGGAGAAAATCCGGTGCGGCGGGCTTCAGGGCGGCAATGCGGCGGATGGTTTCGTCGGAATAGGTAACGCCCGTAGGATTCGAGTATTTGGGAACATTCCACATGCCCCTGACGGCGGGATCTTTCACCGCCTGCTCCACGGCATCCATATTCGGGCCGTCGGCGGTCATCGGGATGGTGATCATCTCAAAGCCAAAGGATTCCGTAATCTTAAAATGGCGATCGTAACCCGGCGCGGGACAGAGCCACTTCACCGTTTCCTCTTTACACCAGGGACGCCGAGAGTGAAGCATGCCATGGGTATACGCCTTGCAGACGGTATCGTACATCAGCTGCAGGCTGGAGTTCCCGCCCGCCAGCACCTGCTCCGTTCTGCATCCCAGAATCTCCGCAAACAGGCGGCGCGCCGCGGGGAGGCCGAGGATCTGGCCGTAATTCCGGCAGTCCATGCCGTCCGAAACAAAGTCCTCCGGTTTGTCGAAAACATGGAAAAGCCCCCGGGACACCAGATCCAGCTGATCCTTTCCGGGTTTTCCCCGCGCCATGTTCAATTCAAGATTCCGCCCCCTCCATTCCTCATATAAGCGGGATGCGGCGGCAAATTCTCTCTCCAGTTCCCCCCGATTCATCTTGGGATAGGCACTCATGTGTTTCATCCTTTCCTGAAAATTGATTCATAATCGACCAAATTTTCACAAGGCTCAGTATACAGAGTTTATCCAAAGGTTGCAAGGGATATTTCCGCAATCGCCAATCCCCCGCGATACGGCCGCCCTCTCCCCTCTCTTTTCCCTTGTTTTTTCCAAAAAATATGGTATCATTAAGCATTATGTACCAATATCAGTTAATCCGTTCCCGGCGGAAAACGCTGTCTCTGGAAATCACACGAAAATGCGAGATCCTTGTCCGCGCGCCGGAGCACCTGCCCCGCCGGAACATCGATGCGTTTGTGTGCGCCCACGAAAACTGGATCGGTTCCCATCTGGAATCGCAGCGCCGCCGAAAGAACGCCGCGCCTCCCCCGCCCACAGCGGAGGAGATCGCAGCTCTGAAAGCAGAGGCGCAGCTTGTCCTGCCGCAAAAGGCGGCCTATTACGGCCGGATCATGGGGGTAACCCCCAGCGCGGTAAAAATCACCGCCGCGCGCACGCGCTACGGCAGCTGCAGCGCAAAAAATTCCATCTGTTTTTCCTGTTTTTTGATGGACTGCCCGGAGGAGGCCGTGGATCTGGTGGTGGTGCATGAGCTGGCGCATATCCGGCATAAAAATCACGGGGCGCGGTTTTATCAGCTGCTGGCCGGCGTGCTGCCGGACTGGAAGGAACGTAAAAAGCTACTGAAAATGCGGTAAATTTACTGGAGGGATCCTTATGAACCTGCTAAACATTTCCACCCTTCTAAGGGA
>JBFLFX010000196.1:0-2037 GCA_041859815.1 Dysosmobacter sp.
TCGGTTACATTGTTGTCACAGGAGGGAACCAGACGTTCGTAACCGTCTACTTCTACCACGCACATCCGGCAGGCGGCGATTTCGTTGATCCCCTTCAGGTAGCACAGGTGTGGAATCAGAATGCCGATGCTCTCCGCCGCGTCCAGAATCGTTGTGCCCTCTTCCACACAGACGGGGCGGTTGTCGATGACTGCATTTACCATTTTTCCACACGTCCTCCTTTAAAGACCCCGTAGCCGAAGTGATCGCACCGCAGGCAGCGGGAAGATTCCTGCTGTGCTTCTTCGGCGGTCAGGCCGCATTCAATACAGATAAAATCGTTTTTGCGCTCGCCGGCATCCCGTTCGGTGGTATTGACGCGGCCGCATGCGTGCAGATCGTAAAAATGCGGCGCGGGCATTTCCACGTCCGTGGTGATTTCGTGGTGAAAACCCAGATATTCGTCGATGTTCGCGGCGGCGACCTTGCCGGCCGCGATGGCGCGGATGACGGTGGCGGGGCCGGTGACGCAGTCGCCGCCGGCAAACACGCCCCTCATATCGGGAACGGAGGTGCTGTCATTTGCCAGCAGGGTGCCGCGGCGCTGAATTTTAATGCCGGACTGTTCAAAGCTGCGGCTTTCGATCCCCTGGCCGATTGCCACAATAATGAGATCGGCGGGGATGCGGTGCTGGGGGACATCCGCGGGGGTGGGAGCGGGCCTGCCGTGGGAATCCACCTCCCCGATGATCTGGGGCTGCGTCCACAGCGCGCAGGCATTGCCCGCCTGATCCACCTCAATGCGGACGGGCGCTTCCAGCGAGACAATTTCAGCGCCCTCGGCAATCGCGCCCTCGACTTCTTCCGCCTGAGCGGTCATATCCTCCTGACGGCGGCGATAGACGCAGGAAACTTTCTTCGCGCCGAGGCGGACGGCGCTGCGGGTTACGTCCATCGCAACATTGCCGCCGCCGATGACCACGATGGTCTTGCCGGTGAAGTCCGGCATGATGTCGTCGCCGATGCCGCGCAGCAGCTCCACGGCGGAAGTTACCCCCCTGCTGTCCTCCCCCTCAATGCCGGTTTTCTTGTCCGTATGGGCGCCGATGGAGAGATAGAAGCTGTCGTACTGCTTTTTCAGTTCCTCAATGGTGATGTCCCTGCCAATATCCACTTCGGTGTGAACCTCAATGCCAAGGGAGAGAATGGAGGCGATCTCGCTGTCCAGCTTTACCCGGGGCAGGCGGTAGTCGGGAATGCCGTAACGGAGCATGCCGCCCAGCTTTTTCCGTTTGTCGTATATCGTGACGGAGTGTCCCATCAGGGCCAGGTAATAGGCTGCGGACAGGCCGCCGGGACCGCCGCCGATGACGGCGATCTTTTTGCCGGTGGCCTCGGCGCATTTGGGCTGGGGGACTTCGCCGGCGTTGTCCACGGCGAAACGCTTCAGCGCGCGGATGTTTACCGCGTCGTCCACCATTCTTCTGCGGCAGCGCGCCTCGCACGGATGCTCGCAGATGTAGGCGCAGGCCACCGGCATGGGATTATCCTTGCGGATCAGGCGCACGGCATCCGCGCAGCGGCCCTCATGTACCAGCGCGATATAGCCGGGAATATCTACGCCGGCGGGGCACAGCGCCACGCAGGGGACGGGGTTGTGCAGATTGCCCAGGCAGCGATGGTGAAGGATATGCTCCTCATAATCGTCCCGGAAGCCCCTCAGGCCGGTAAGCACCAGCCGGGCGGCTTCCGTGCCGATGGCGCAGTCGGCGGTATCCATGATGGTGCGCGCGGTTTCCTCAATGCAGCGCAGATCATGCATGGTGGCATTGTCGTCAAGAATTTTTTCCATCATATTGGCAATCTGCGTCAGGCCGATGCGGCAGGGAACGCATTTGCCGCAGGTTTGGGCCCGACAGAGATTCAGAAAGTTCAAAGCCAGATCTACCGGACATAGTCCCGGAGGGCTGGAGGCGATTCGCTGCTCCATGCTCCGATATAGCTGATCCACAACGGTTTGCGCATGACTGGGGGTCTTGATATCGAGTCTGCTCATTG
>JBFLFX010000197.1:0-2023 GCA_041859815.1 Dysosmobacter sp.
GGCCCCCCGCGCGACCAGGTGCACGAAGAAAGGTTGAGAAGACGCATCAGACTGCCTGGACCTTGGCCGGCCACCTCAAACGCCCACTCCGGCCTCGGTCAACGTCGGCGGTCAAGCGCCGAGGAGCGCAGCGCCGACAGCCGCTGCGCCGTTCTCGCCTATTTCATCATGGGCCGCAGTGAAAACTCCCGAAACCGTATTTTCACTGTCACGGCGGACGGCATCCGCACAGAAGCGCACGATCCCTCCAAAATGACCGATCCCTCCCTGATTATCTACCACCCGGTCCGCGTCTTTCAGGGGGAGACCATCGTCACCAACGGCGATCAGACCGACACCATCCGGGATGCCCTGGCGGGGGGAAACGGTTTTCGTCATGCGCTGCATACCCGGCAGTTCGAGCCGGATGCCCCCAACTACACGCCCCGTATCTCCGGCCTGCTGCACGCGGACGGAACCTATGAGCTCTCCATTCTGAAATCCATGGACGGCTGTCCGGACTGCTGCTGCCGCTATTTCTTCGATTATGACCACCCGCAGGCCGGCACCGGCCACCTCATTCATACTTACCAATGCGACGGCAGTCCCATCCCCTCCTTTGAGGGCGAGCCAAAGCGCATCGCCGTGAACGCTCCCGACGCCAAAGCCCTTGCAAAGCTGCTGTGGAACAGCCTGAATGCCGACAACAAAGTCTCCCTGTTCGTCCGGTATCTGGAGCTCTCCTCCGGCAGAACCGACGACATAATTTTGAATAAAAATAAACCCCTGCCTGAAATTCCGGCGGTGCGCTCCGTGTGAAAAGCCAGAGGTGAGTGATATTAAACACAGAAAGAAACCCTGCGATAAATATGCAACCCGCATGTGGCTGCAGAGCCGGGAGTATTTTTCCGTATGCCGGGAGGAGCTGCGCTTTCACAACTGGAATCTGCTTCAGAAAATGTTATGGCTGTACCTGCTCGCGCAGGGGGCTTATCTTCTGCTCGTCTGCCCCTTTCAAAATGTACGCAGGCAGACTGTCGGCGTTTTAATCGCTTTTGCGCTGCAGACGCTCTATGCGGGAATTGTACGGCTTCTGGCTGAAAAAAAGGTGCCGTCCGCGCGGGCGGTAAACGGGTTCATCCTGTTCTTCGGCGTGGAAATTATGGCGCTGGCCATGTGGCTCGGGATCGCGGCATTTCCGGACGTCCCCGCCCTGTTTTTTCCGCTGATGTTGATCCTGATGACGCAGATCTACACGCTCCCGCCCCGGAATATTCTTTCGCTGACCGTAGGATCTTACTTTCTGTTTCTGGCGCTTTCCCTGCTTTTTAAACCGCGTATGGCGTTCGTACAGGACATCATTACCAGTTCTGCGGCGCTCATCACCGCGCTGGTCTCCTATCTCACGCTGCTGCGCTTTAAAATTGACGCATTCATCATCCGTCAGGATCTCAAACAGATGAGTTCCGTGGACGATATGACCGGCCTCCTGAATAAAACCACTCTGGAATTCAGCGTGGAGGATTACCTGCATCACCGGGCGCCGGGCGAACCGTTTGCCATGGGCGTCGTGGATCTGGATCATTTTAAGCAGATCAACGACCAATACGGCCATTCCATGGGTGACAGCGTGCTGCTGGCCTTCTCCTCCCTGCTGCAGCGCATCTTTCTGCAGCGCGACGGGATGCTGGTGGGACGGTTTGGCGGAGACGAATTTGTGGTTTTGATGAGAAACATCCCCTCGCGTAAAGAGGCAGAGGCTCGTTTTCAGGAGCTTCTGCAAAAAACGCTGGAGCGGAATCACTTTGAATTTCCGATTTCCTGCAGCGCCGGCGTCACATTTTCCAGACAGGACAATCTCTCCTTCACGCAGCTCTTCCTGTCCGCCGACCGCGCGCTGTACGCCGCTAAGGCGGAGGGTAAAAACCGTGTCTGTATCAACGAATACGCCGCCAGCCGCGACGATATGCCGCTGATGCTGATCGCCGAAAATCTGGAGTCCACCCGCGCCATCCTGCACAACTGCTTCGAGGATTCTTTCCGG
>JBFLFX010000198.1:0-2004 GCA_041859815.1 Dysosmobacter sp.
GTGAGCTTTTTGAAAGCGGCAGCACAGCCAAGCTGGAGGATTTGTGCGTCCGCCCGGAGTTCCGGCACCGGAAAGCAGCCTCCGCCCTGCTGCGGACGCTGGCGCTGACAGCACTGGACGACGGCTGCAAAAACCTGACCCTGACGGCGGACGAAAACGATACGCCCAGGGAGCTTTATCAAGCGCTGGGATTCCACAAAGCGGGGGATTTCTGGGCAATTACCTGGACGCTGAGTTAAGATAAGGGACGCTGCTGCGGCAGCGTCCCTTATCTTTATTGCTTTTTGCGCCCCAGCCCGTCCGTCGGATCCGAAAGGCGGGGAATGGTTTTCAGCTCCTCGTTCAGCGGGTTCCCCCATAAAAAGGATGCAGTGCTTCCCCTGCGCTCACCCCCCTGCGGATCTTTCGGCGCAAACGCAGGTGCCGTTCAGGCGCATCCGGCGGCATCCGCCCGGTACGAAAACTTCTCCGTTCAATCAATCCCAACTGAAAAGTAGGATCCGGCGCGGTCCGATCGGCAATCAGAAACGCCTCTCTTTTACCGAACCTGCTCATTACCCGGGAAATTCCCGGAGCTTGCCAAGGCGGCGCCGCGGCGGCTTCTTTCTCCCCGTCCGCCCCGCGCAGGCTTCATTACTCCTATAGGGTTCTCACCCCTAGACTTTGTTTGAAAAATTGAGTGTCCGGATTTTCTGGCGCGGTTTGTGCCGGGCAAGGCAAATCTCTGCAGGCAGCATTGGTTTTTTACAAAAAATGGAATGCAGTACGCCGCAGGATTTTGTAAAAAAGGCAGGTGCAGCGCTTTTTAAACAGAGTCTAGACGGGCAGCCGGAGGTTTTCACAATCGAACCCCTCCAGTTTCAGCAACGCCAGCTTGCGTTCCAGTCCGCCGGCATAACCGGTGAGGCCGCCGTCGCTTCCCACAACCCGGTGGCAGGGAATCAGAATGGAAACAGGATTGTGTCCCACGGCACCGCCTACGGCCCTTGCGGAAGTCCGATGTCCGTCCCGTGCCAGCGCCTCTGCGATCTGTCCGTATGTCGCGACGGTTCCCCGGGGAATTTTCAGCAGTTCCGCCCAAACCCGCTGCCGGAACGGCGTTCCGGCCGGCCGTACGGCCGGCGGCGCGGCCGGCGCCTCCCCGGAGAAGTAGCCTTTCAGCCAGCGCCGAAGCTCTTCAAACACAGGCAGATCCTCCCTGCGCGCCGCCTCCGGAGTCAGCCCGACACCGAAATATTTCTGTCCGTCAAACCAGACGCCGGTAACTGCCGCACCATCGCAGGCTGCGGTAAGCGTCCCCAGCGGAGACGGGATTTTTGTCCAGTATTGCATATGCTTCCCCTCTTCAGGCAGTTTTCCCGGATGCATCGGCGGAATCCGTATTTTTTACAGTGGATTTCACCGCGCCGCTTCCGTCGGCATAGGTCACTTTCGTTCCCTTGAAAATGCTGCTGTCTTTTCCCGTCTTGTAAGTCACGGCAACACTGTCGCCCACGTTCAGAATCACCGCCAGCTCATTGTCGGCCGCGCTGACGGAGTAAAAGATCTTGCTGCCCTTCAGGCGGATAAAGTAGTAAGTGTCCCCGTCCATAACGGCGCTGCGGATTTCCGCAATCGTACCCGTCACCGTCTTTTCATCCGTAGGCAGCACGTCCGCCTTGCTGTCGTCAATCAGGTTGTTGTTTTTCAGCATGGTACGATAATCCGCCTCGCACTCCGCCACCGTTTGCCCCGTGGCAACAATCTGGTACTGCTGCACGTTGACCATGGCGTACATTTTGACCAGCCCCGCCGCATCTTTCAGGGACATGAAGTAGGTCGGCTGATCTGCGATATTCAGCAGCAGCGGGAAGGTCGCCTTGTACTTCATCTGCTGCACCTGGCCTTCGGCGGACTCCTTGGCGGAAACCTCCTTGGCGCCGGCACAGGAATAAAACCGGGTCTCCTTGGTACGCTGATTGGTCAGCAAAAATCCCACATTGGACTGATCGGAGGTCACGGAAG
>JBFLFX010000199.1:0-1945 GCA_041859815.1 Dysosmobacter sp.
GATGGAAAAAGCTGTTTGCTTTGATCTATACCGGCCAGGCCTTTTCGCTTTTGGGCTCGGCCGCCGTTCAGTTCGCCGTAATCTGGTGGCTGACGGTTCAGACGGAATCCGCGATTACACTTACAATTGCATCCGTCGTCAGCTTTCTTCCCAATATCCTGGTCGGCCCTTTTGCCGGCGTGTGGATCGACCGTTATAACCGCCGCACGGTGATGATTGCCGCCGACGGGCTGGTCGCGCTGTCCAGCATCGTGCTCGGCGATGCGTTTCTGATCACGCCCGTGCCGCCCGTTTGGTTTATCTACACGGTGCTGTTTCTGCGCGGCGTGGGTAACACGTTTCATGCCCCGGCCATGCAGGCAGCGATCCCCACCTTCGTCCCCGCGGAGATGCTGACGAAAGCCGGCGGCTGGGGGAATATGATCCAGTCCCTGTCCAATATGCTCGGCCCCGTGCTGGGCGCCGCGCTCACAGCGGTTTTGCCCATGGCCGCCATCATGCCGGCGGATATTCTGGGCGCCGCGTTTGCGATCATCTGCCTGCTCTTTGTCAGGATTCCCGACATTCCGCGAACGGGTGAAAAGACGAAGGTCTGGTCCGACATCAAACAGGGCTTTGCCGCCATGCGGGCGAACCGGCCCTTGAGGGCCGTCTTTTTCCCCATCCTGGTCATGAGCGTCCTCTACATGCCGCTGGGCGCTCTGTTCCCCCTCCTGGTGCGCAGCCATTTTATGGGGGACGCCTGGCACAACGGTGTGGTGGAATTTGTCTTTGCCGCCGGGCTGCTGCTGTCCTCTTTGACGATCGGCGTGTGGGGTGGCATGAAGCGGCGGTTCCTCATGGCGTCCCTGGCCGTCGGGCTGATGGGGCTGTCCACGCTGATCGGCGGCGCGCTGCCCAGCGGCGGGTTTTGGATTTTTACCGCCTGCAGTTTTTGCATCGGGGCATCCGGGACATTCATGAATGTTCCGATCATGGCTTATGTGCAGGAAAGCACTCCTCCGGAATCGATGGGAAAGGTGTTTTCCCTGTTGATGACGGCCATGACCCTGGCAATGCCTTTCGGGCTGCTGGTTGCCGGCCCGGTCTCCGAAGCGATCGGCGTGAACACATGGTTTTTCTGGTCGGGCGCGGCTCTGCTTGCCGACGCCGTATTCTGCCGCTTGATGACGCGGCGCTACGACGGGGAAACCATGAGGCCGGAAGCTTCGCCGACACGCGGACCCTCATAACTCAATAGGAAAAGCGGATACTCCGAAGCCTGGGTATCCGCTTTTGGATCGTTCCGTTTGATTCTCAGCCTTCCACGTCCACCGTCAAACCGGACTTGAATTCCACGGTGAATTTGTCCTCGTAGACGGTGACTTTTTCAATCAGCCGCCGGACAAGGGATTCATCGTATTCCGTAATTTCTGTGGATTGTTCCCGCAGGAAAGCACCCATGTCGGCGATACGTTTCTTGACCTCGTCACGGTTGGCGCTTTCCATCAGGGCTTTCTGCTTTTCATCCCGCAGACGGTAGATTTCATTACCCACTTTCTCGTAATCCGCGTTGGACGCGGCCAGCTTCAAAAGCTCCGCCTGCAGGTCCTTCAGCCGCCGGTCGATGTCGGCGAGCGCCCGGTCGTTCCCGTGGCTGAGGACGGTTTCAATGTTTTTCTTCAAAATTTCAAGAAAATCGTCCTTGTCGCCGAGCGTTCGGTTGATGGCTTTGACCAGCACCTGCTCAAGCTGGCTCTCCGGCACGGTGCGGGCATCGCAGTACAGGCCGGTGTTCTCCAGCCGGCTGATACACCGCCAGACAATCGATTTTTTGCCCCGGTTGTACCAGTGAATCCGGCGGTAAAACTCTCCGCAGCCGCCGCAGTATACGATGTTCGACAGGCAGTGACAGCTGCTGAACACCCGCTTCTTTCCATTCGGGCTTTTATGAACCAGCCGCCGG
>JBFLFX010000200.1:0-1939 GCA_041859815.1 Dysosmobacter sp.
CCGCCAAAAAGTGCAAGAATAACGAAAGGATTCGGCCGCGGAACGCTCACGAGATACAATGCTATCAGAAGCGGCATCAGCGTCGGTTTGACCACATGCTCCAAACGCCCGTTTCCGCTCCGGAGTGCGAAAAAATCCGCAGCTGCACACACGGCAAAAAGCATCAGGATAATGCCCTGCAGCGTTGTCATAAAATCCCCCCTCCTCACATTATTATAATACATTTTAACTAAGCCGCAAAAAAGCAGTCTAAAAAAAATCTCGCTGTTGACAATTCCCTGACAAAAATTTATGATTAAAGATAAATGTTTATTCCCTTATGTAATACCGTATACACCGCAAAATTGAAAGACAGGAAAACGCAAGGAGAATCAAGTTCGCAATGAACAGAACAAATATAAGGATTTTGGCGGGAGCCGCCGCTGCGGTGGTACTGGCGGCTGCGCTTTTCAGCTACGACGGCCTTTCCGCAAACAGAACGAATGCAAAAGACATCAGCTCCGCGAGAAGCGCCACCCACAAGTCTTCCGCTGTGGCAAAGGTTCAGGCGGCACCGCATGCAAGTGAGGTCCCTTCGTCGGAAGCGCCAAAGCCGATTCGCTTCACAGACAAACTGACAAACAGCATCGTAAAAAATCCGGACAGCCTCAAGAAGTCGCTTCACAGCACGAATGCCGTACTGATTGATGTAAATGGTGCAAGCGTACTGATGGACAAAAGCGCGGGGCAAAAAATCTACCCCGCTTCCATGACAAAAATCATGACGGCGATCCTCACTATTGAAAATGTCACGAATCTGCAGGAAAAAGTGACAGTGAACAAGGCGACGATCGACGAGATGAACAGTCTCGGTGCCTCCATGGCCGGGTTTGAGGCTGGGGAACAGGTCAGCGTATTGGATCTTCTCTATGGGGCCATTCTTCCGAGCGGTGCGGAGTGCTGTGCCACTCTCGCCGATCACCTTGCGGGATCGGAGGAATCCTTTGCCATCGTGATGAACCAGAAAGCCCGCTCGCTCGGCATGAGCGGCACACACTTCGTCAACACTTCGGGACTGCATGACCCGAACCACTACACAACGTGCAGGGATCTTGCCACCCTGTTGTGCTATGCGCTGCGCAACCCAACCTTCCGTCGGGTCTTCACCACACCGTCGTACACAACGCTGCCGACGAACAAGCACCCAAACGGCGTTTCGTTTCAGAGCACGATGTTCCGTTGCCTGAACAGTGCAAACGTTGGCAAGACAACCATCCTCGGCGGAAAGGTCGGTTTCACTGACGAGGCCGGGCTATGCCTTGCAAGCCTTGCCGAATATGGCGGGAAAGAATATATTCTCGTCACGGCAGGCGGGCGTGACTGCTACCGCGCCGAAATTCAGGACGCCCTCACCGTCTACGGCAGTCTCGGCAAATAGTCGGTGTGGGAATTCACTCAATGTTCAAGATTTATTTCATATCCGGCAGGATCTTTGGAGGGTTGCTGCTGTATGATTAAAATGATTTTTTGTCTCTATTTTCGGATAAAGTCAGGAGTAATGATATGTACGTTACAGCAGGCGGCCCATACAATTCCGGTTTTCGCCCATATTATGCGGCCTTTTACGAAGAACGCCGGCAGATCCGCCGGACCAGCAGCAGCGTGTGCTTCACGCTGTTCATCGGCGTTCTGCTGATGGGAGTGATCCTTCCCAAAATTTTGCTCGCCTGCCTGCAGGCAAACGGCTACGCGTTTACAGGCGACAACAATTTCAGCAATCTGCAGCCAGTGATGTATTACCTACTGATCGGCGTGGACTACGTTCTCGGGCTTGCGATCCCGGCGTTTACCTATTTTTCGGCGCGGCGCATTCCGCTTTCCACCGGGCTTCCGTTCCAGAAAACCGGCTGGAAGACCACCGCAGTTTATGTGGCATTTGGCAGTATGATCTGTATGCTGG
>JBFLFX010000201.1:0-1925 GCA_041859815.1 Dysosmobacter sp.
GGTAGCCCCGGCCACGCAGATGGAAATCCCGTAGCGCACACATTCGGTAAGAAAATCCAGCATTTCAGCCGTCGCTGTGCCTTCCTTGATGAAGTCCTCTTTCCGTATGTTTTGGGGATTGACAATCCGGATGCTTGCCGCCACGCCCACGTCCTCATCCACCAGCGGGGTCTTCATGGCGGCGATCCGGATATTTTTACTGAGGTGGCCGAGGACAGCGGGACTGGCGTTGTCCAGCACCATGCCCGACACGTGGAGCATCCGGCGTACTACGTTGATGGCGTGTTCCGGCGAGTCGAAATGTTCCGCGAGCTTTTCGTCCCTGCCGCCGCTGTACTGGATTTCAATATCCCTCCAGCTGTTGATGTCAATTTCCTCAATTCCGGTGCCGAAGATGTATTTGGTAAGGAAGGAAAACTCGGCCATTTCCGTATACAGGGCATCCACAAGCTGCTCCCCGGTCATACCCTTGACCGCGATGCGGTTATCCTGCACATATTTGGCGATGTACCGTTTCACCTGCGCCTTCACCTCGCCGGTGCCGCCTTCCACGATGAGCGTGGAATATTTGCCGGAGATGTACTCCTGCACCTGACGCAGGACAGAGTCGAAATTCTGCGCGTCCTCCTGCGGTGAAAAAAACAGGTCATGGGTGCGCAGAGCCTTAGTTTCCATGAGCGTATCCGGGCTTATCGGCCCGCGTTCTAACAGCGTCATACGCCAAACACCTCCATGGATATTTTCTTGATTTCTTTGCGGAAACCCCGGCTGTCCTTCAGGCACAGCTCCTGAAACAGATCCCCGGCGAGGGCCTGATTGAAAAGCTCGTCGGAATGGGGAATCTGAAACGCGACGCTGCCCAGAACCTGTTCCACATGCTCGCTGGCTTCGCTGCTTTTGACATTGCTCGCCGCTTTGTACTGCTTGTCCGCGTCCCATTTCTTGTCTTTCAGGAGGGGAAGCTGGCTGGAAAGGTAGCTGACGGATTTTAGATCGCAGTTGACCAGCCGCAGCACGGAATCCGCTGCCATGAGGGATACCGCCGAGAGAATATCGTTTGCGATGTAACTGCCGCAGTCGATGACGACATACGGGGCAATGTCCCGCAGATGGTCGATCAGCTCCGACGCCTGCGCCGCGCTGTACGGCGGGTAGGTATACTCGTTTTCGCCTTTCCGCATTCCGATGAGGGTGAGATGGCTGATTTTTTTGTGAACGACGCAGTTGTTTTGGATAAGAGAGTCGGTCACATGGGTTGCCGCCAGAATGCTGCCGAGAGATTTTTCACACTCCAGATCCGAGGGCGGGCAGATGCAGGGCAGCATGGGCGCGGTCATGTCGCACAGCAACAGCGCCACATTCTTTTTTTGGTCGGCCAGATGCTTTGCCAGCTTGACCGACACGGTTGTCTTGCCGGAACCGGGGCTGCCCCACACGGCCAGCACCTGATTTTTACTTTCCGGCTCCGGCGCGGGTTCTCCGGTTTGGCGGCTGAAAATGCCGGTTTTGATGAAATTCAGCATTTAATCGGCCCCCTGTTCCGCAGCGGAAGAGCCGGTATCCGAAGAAGCCTCGCTTTCCTTTTTTTCTCCTGTTGATTCTTCCGGGTACAGCTTGGCCAGCGCGTCGTCCTGCGCCTTGAGGAACTCGTCGGCATTTTCCTTATTGCCGCGATAGACGAGGGACAGGTGCATCGTGCCATCCGCTTCCAGCATGGTGAGAATTTTGCTCTGTTCCGGGGTGGCCAGAAGCGTGACCGTGCTTGGCAGACTCTTTTCCTCATCCGACGATTGCCCGGACGATTTTTCATCGCTGCTTTCCGTATTCGTGTCATAGCCAGTGCTGGCGGTAACGGCGATAACCTCCACATATTGCAGCTCCGGAGGGATGACGGCCGCGCCCTGCTTTTTGTAATCCGGGGCGAT
>JBFLFX010000202.1:0-1915 GCA_041859815.1 Dysosmobacter sp.
CGCAAGGGAGGATTTGAAGAAGGGGAAGACGGGAGAAATTCCCCGCCGGCTCCAAAACGTCCATGCGGATACCACTGGCTTTGATAATCATCAAAACTATCTTTATCCCCACGATTTTCCAAATCACTGGGTGCGCCAGCAATATCTGCCGGACGCGCTGAAAGGCGCGCAGTATTATCAGTACGGCGAGAACAAAACGGAGCAGGCCGCAAAACGCTATTGGGATGAAATTAAGGGCGGTCGGTAAAGACCGTTTCCACCGGTGTCTTTTCATAATTCGGCGGTGAGTAGATCCAGCGCGTCAGGCACCCATCGGTGATTTGGTACCGCATGGGAGGAAGCGACTGCGGCAAGGGCGGCAGCTTTTCAATAATTTGCAGCTTGACTTTCATGCGCTCCGGGCGGATACTTTTCAGATAGACGGAGACGCGATCCCCCTCGCGGAGATCGGCCCGGTATTCCGCCAGCCCGGAGAGATTGGGAGTCAGCTCCACAAAACAGCCGTAGTCCCGGATGGAGCGGACGATTCCCGGGACGGTTTCCCCGGCGCGAAACCAGCTGGCGTTTTCCATCCATGTGCCCAAAAGTTCCTTGTGCGTCAGCGTAAAGCGGGGAATGGACGGATCCACCGCCGCAAGGATGACGGGCAGTTTTTGACCTGTCTGAAAGCGTACGCCTGGGTCCGGAATCCTGGACACCGAGATGTTTTCAATGGGGAGCATGCCGATAATTCCGCAGCCAATATCCAGAAACGCGCCGTAGGGTTCCAGATGGGTGATGCGGGAAGAGAGGACCATACCCGGCTTCAGATTTTGTAAAAACCATTGTTTTGCACGTTCCTGCACGGCCCGGCGGGAGAGTTGGGCAACCGGCATGCCTTTTTTATCCGTCAGAATTTCGGTAATTTGAAAGCAGACCTGCTTTCCGACACATGCGAGCAGAGAGATTTCTTTGTTTGCTCCGCTGACCCAGGGAGCAATGGCATCTTGACGGGGAATCACGCCGGTAAGATTTCCAAGTGAGAGATGAAGATTTTGCCCGGCGTCGCAGCGAAGCACCATTCCCTCTAAAATTGTCTTCCGCTGCATTTCGCTTTTGAGAGCGGCAGGCGTCAAAACCGCCTGCGGCCGGAAGCCTTCCGGCAGAAAAAGACCGTTTTCCGGCATTTTAATCATCCAATCTGCCGCAGCCGCGGCGTTTATTTTCCAACTGACAGCAATTCAGTATATGCAGCTGCCCGGCTTGGATTGACAGGAGGAAAATCTGTATGGATTTGCATTTACACGACGTGGTGGAATTAAAAAAGCCGCATCCCTGCGGCAGCGTAACATGGGAAGTGCTGCGTGTCGGGATGGATGTCAAACTGAAATGTCTTGGCTGTGGGCATGAGCTGATGCTTCCCCGCAGCCGTGCTGAAAAAAGGATTCGGAAAATTATCGGCAAGGAGGAGAAACATGAATAAGACAACGCGTCTCGTGGCGCTGATCCTGGTGGTTGTCATGATAATTGCACTGATGGCTTCCATGATTTTACCGTACATTCTATAATTTGCCTTTCCGGAAAAGAGCGTCTCATGCTTTGGCATGAGACGCTCTTTTATCCGATTCCAGGCTGTCCGCTTCCGACTAAATTCTGTGAAGCGGCGGTCTATAATATGAATATGCGCGGAGGGGGAACTGCGGTGACAGTGGTATATGTTGACAGCGTGTTTGTGCTGAATGCGCTGATGGATTATCTGATTTTATCGGCGGCGGCAGGGCTGGCCGGCCTCCATAAAGGCCGGCTGCGGTGGCTGCTGGCCGCACTGCTTGGAGGAAGCTATGCAGTGGCGGTTTTTCTGCCGGGCTGTTCTTTTCTGGCGGAATGGCAATGGAAAGTGGCCGCGGGACTGCTGATCGCCGCTGTCGCTTTTGCC
>JBFLFX010000203.1:0-1887 GCA_041859815.1 Dysosmobacter sp.
ATGGAGATGCCGATGCCGGTGGTGCAGAGAACAATGCCGTATTCATATTCGCCGCAAGCCACTGCCCGAGCGGCAGCCTCACCGAAAATCGGATAATCGCAGCTTTCCGTGGAATAACAGCCGAAATCCTTGTATGCGATGCCCTTCTCATCCAGCAGCTTTAAAATTTCGCACTTCAGCGCATAGCCGCCGTGATCGGAACCCAATGCAATTTTCATAGTCTCTCTCCTTTTCGGAATATTTCATATCTTTCTATTTTAAACGCAAAGCGGCGGGTTTGCAACCGTTTTGCCGGTGCAACCCGCCGAAATTTCAGAGAAGATCATGGAAAATGGGCTTCCCCTTTTCAAATGTGCAGAATTGTGCGAATCCGCATTCCCGAAGCATCCGCTGCCCCTCCGCGATACCGCGGCCCACAAATTCCGGCGTGTGGGCATCGCTGCCCAGCGTAATAATTTCACCGCCCAACGCGCGGTAAAGCGCTGCCCAGCGGGCGCCCGGCAGGGGCGCGTTGCCGCGGTTGGTGTTGATTTCAATGCCGCAGCCGTTGGCAATCAGCGCGCGGAAAATCTCTCTGATTTCCCCTTCCCGGCTGTCAAAACTCATATGCATTCCGCGATCCTCGTTCATATAACGCAGAGGCAGCGTCAGGTGGCCGAGAACGGAAAACTTTCCCCAGGATGCCAGCTGTAAGACGCGGTCCAGATAGTCGGTGATTTGCGTTTCCGCCACTTTGGGATCGGCTGAAGAGTCGTAATACAGATCCGCGCGGTGAAATTTTTCGGAAAACTGATGGATGGAACCGATGATAAAATCCGGTGCTGGCATGGTATCTAAAACCTGTGCAGCCCATGCGAAATCCCGGGGCGCTTCCCCCAGTTCAATGCCCTGCCGGATGACGATGCGGCCGCCGGCTTCCGCCTGCGCGGCGGCAAATTCCGCGCTCCGCGCGCCCCAATCGAAAGTGCTGCGGGGACAGTCGCCCGGATTGTAAAGCTCCACATGATCGGTAAAGCAGATTTCACGCAGCCCGGCGTCGGCGCCGGCCAGCGCCATTTCTCCCATGGAGTGGCTGGCATCGAACGACCAGCGGCTGTGGGTGTGATAGTCCGCTAAATATGGCTGTCTCATTTTTTGAATTTGCGGAAGAACCGCTTATGCTCCTCGTAATTATTTTCGCCCAGGGCATCTGCAAACTTTTTCATGGCATCCTTTTGCTCTTTGGTCAGGTTGCGCGGCGTCTCAATGTACACGGTAACATACTGATCGCCCCGACCGCGGCCGTTCAGCGAGGGAATTCCCCTGCCTTTCAGACGGAAAGTGGTGCCGGTCTGCGTCCCCTCCGGCAGGGTGTATTTTACTTTGCCGTCGATCGTGGGAATTTCCAATTCCGCGCCCAGCACCGCCTGGGAAAATGTGATCGGAGCTTCGCACAAAACATTGGTGCCCTCCCGGCGAAACAGCTCGTGGGGCCGCACGGTAATCGTCAGCAGCAGATCGCCGGACGGGCCGCCGTTTTTGCCGGCATGCCCCTGCCCGCGGATGGAAATGGTCTGGCCGTTGTCAATGCCCGCGGGGACGGAAGCCTCGATTGTGCGGCGCTGCCGGACGGTGCCGGTGCCGCGGCAGTCCTTGCAGGGCTGATGAATAATTTTTCCCGTGCCGCCGCAGCGGGTGCAGACGGAAGTGGTGGCGAAAACGCCCATGGGGGTCTGGCGGCGCACCTGCACAGTGCCGGTGCCGCGGCAGTCCGGGCAGATCTCCGGTGTGGTGCCGGGAGCGCAGCCGGTGCCGTGGCAGGTACCGCACGCTTCTGTGCGCTCTACTGTCACGGCCTTTTTGCAGCCGAAGGCCGCTTCTTCAAAACTGATGGTCAGGGACAGGCGG
>JBFLFX010000204.1:0-1722 GCA_041859815.1 Dysosmobacter sp.
CTCCGCCTTGGTAAATGCCTTTTCGCGCGCCTGAATTTCCGCAAATATATCATTAATCATAAAATACGCTCCTCAGTTTTTCGTTTTGTCTCTGCCGTCTTCTGCCAGATGAATGACGCCAAGCAGACCGGCCGTGTTGCCCAACTCCGCCCTGCGGATCTCCACCCCGCGGTAACTTTGCATCAGCTTTTCCGGAAGCTTGCGGCGAATCGTCTCCGTAATATACGGTTCGTTCATGATGCCGCCGCCGAGGACGACACGCTGCGGGTTGAACGCGTGGATTAGGGAAACAAGGCCGTAGACGATCTCGTCGATCCATACGCTCACCGCGTCACGGACCGGCTTGCTGCCATTGATCGCCTGAAAAATCTGACGGCCGTTCATATCAAGCCCACAGTTTTCCTTTACCAGACGGGTCAGCGCGCGTGTGGAAGCGTAGGCTTCGTAGCAGCCGCAGTTCCCACAGGTGCATTTCCGGCCGCCCGCGTGAGTAAGAATATGCCCGAATTCTCCGGCGGAGCAGGAACTTCCGTAGTAGATCTTCTGCCCGGAGACGATAGCGCCGCCAATGCCCGTTCCGTAAGTCAGGCAAAGAAAATCCGAACAGCCGCGCCCTGCGCCAAAAAAGGCTTCGCCGAGGGCCGCAGCATTCACATCGTTTTCCACTACCGCGGGAATGTGAAAGTGATCCTCCAAAATTGCTTTCACCATGGTTCCAGTGTAACCTGGAATATTGTCCGTCGCATAGATGATGGAGCCCTCGGTGGGGTTCACCTGCCCGGCGGTGCTTACCGCAATGGCGTCCGCCCCGCCCATGGTTTCAACAATACCGCACACATGCTCCATCAGGGCCACCCCGCCGGCAAGCGCGTTGGTCTCAGTTTCCTGCACAATATCTCTGCTAAACTGCCTCCTGTCGTCATACAGGCAGTGTTTAATCGCCGTTCCGCCTATATCAAGTGCCGCTATTCTCATTGAAAAGCCTCCCAGCGCGATAATTTCTAATCTATTGTAATATGGGAAAATATTTTTTTCAATGGCGGTTAACGGTTTTTTGTCGTTTTGCGAAGACATTTTCTGTATTTAACAAATATTCAGTCAATTTTTTGCATATCTTTGAGCATAATTAGCATATTTTTGGAGTTTTCACGCGCCGATCTGGGAATTATATGCATTTCATTTTTTCTTGGCGCCGTAGGATCAAAAAATCCGACGCCGCTTCTGAGACAGCGCCGGAAAATAAGAAGATAAAATTCGAACTTATTTTTGTTTCTTGGGGATATTCTGAACCGCGTCCGCAGCCTTTTCGAGCCACGGCATTTCAATTTCTTCCGCAAGGCCGGCGTCGCACTTCCGCGCGATCTCCGGGTCGAGCGGTATCCTCCCGAGCACTTTCAGCCCATATTTCCGGGCGGTCTCGTCGAGGTGGCTTTCACCGAATACCTTGATCTCTTTTCCGCAGTCCGGGCATTTCACATAGCTCATGTTCTCCACGATACCCAGAATGGGGATATTCATCATCTTCGCCATGTTGACCGCCTTGGCCACGATCATCGAAACGAGTTCCTGCGGCGAGGTCACGATGACGATACCGTCCACAGGGATCGACTGGAACACCGTCAGCGGCACGTCGCCGGTCCCCGGCGGCATATCGACAAACAGATAATCCACGTCGGCCCAGACGACATCCGTCCAGAACTGCTTCACGATGTTGGCGATCAT
>JBFLFX010000205.1:0-1721 GCA_041859815.1 Dysosmobacter sp.
CTCACTTTAGAGATGATACAGGATATCTGGACTCACCGGAAGAGGGACAAAATGTCGTCGAGTAAAGAATACCGGGATTTTATTCTGGAGCAGCTCTCCGGTTTGGGCGGCGTGACCACCCGGGCCATGATGGGCGAGTATCCCCTCTATTCCTGCGGCAAGATCATAGGGGGCATTTACGGCGACCGACTGCTGGTCAAGCCGGTGAACGCGGCGCTGGCGCTGATGCTAAAGGCGCGCCGCGAGCTGCCCGCGCCAAAAGCGAAAAAGAAGAAATAGCGGAGGGATCATCATGGCGTTTGACTTCAAAAAGGAATACAGGGAATTTTATCTGCCAAAGGCGAAGCCGGAGATCGTGAACGTACCTGCGGCAAACTTCATCGCCGTGTGCGGCGTCGGCGACCCCAATGAGGAGGGCGGCGTGTACAAGGCGCTGTTCCACTGGATTTCCGTCATCCGTCTGCCGGATTTTGTGACAAAGTCGGACTTTGGCTGGGCGGTAGCCGAGGCCACTCGCAAAAAAAGCTGGACTGCTCCACAGCGGAGTTTTTGACCTTGGAGGAAGGCCTGTGCGTCCAGATCATGCATCTCGGCCCCTTTGATGATGAGCCTGCCACTGTTGCGCTGATGGACAAGTTCCTTGCGAAAAACGGATATGAAAATGACTTCTCTGACAGTCGACTTCACCATGAAATCTACCTCTCCGACGCCCGCAAGGTTGCAAAAGAAAAATGGAAAACCATAGTCCGCCATCCGGTCAGAAAGGCAAAAGTAACGCTATGATGAAAAAAGATCCCATTTTGAAAACCAAGCGGCTCATTATCGCTCCGATGAGCGACACGGAATTACATAATCTGATCGACCAGACCGCCGACGAGAGCTTAAAGCAGGCATACGGCGAAATGCTCGCGGGCTGTGAAAGTCATCCGGATGAGCGCTTGTGGTACACCGCATGGAAAATCTGTCTGAAAGAAAGCGGAGAAGAAATCGGCAGCGCCGGCTTCAAGGGTATGCAAACGAACGGCGCGGTTGAGCTGTGCTACGGCATAAACTCCGGTTTTGAGGGCAAAGGCTGCGCCACCGAGGCGGCAAGGGCGCTGATTGACTGGACGTTTTCACAAGAAAACGTGTTCTTTATTGAAGCGGAAACCGCGCCGGACAATGCTGCGTCAATGCGGGTTTTGGAAAAGCTGAATTTCCGGCCTGACGGCGAAGGCACGGAAGGACCGCGCTTTCTGCTGGAAAAGCCCGCGTCCGCGTGGATGCCCGTGTATATGTGCATCGGCATGAGCGTTGGGATGTGCTTTGGCGTTTCCTTTGACAAAATCGCGCTCGGTATGTGTATCGGAATGCCTATCGGGCTGTGTATCGGGCTCTCGCTGGACGCCGCAGACAAGAAAAAGCGTGAGGCGCTGAAAGCAAAACGGAGCCAGGACAGAAATGGAAAATTTGAATGCTGATTTTATCAATCTAACCCCGGAAAACCTCGATACAGAACATCTTTGCTGTATCATCCGCAGCAGGAAGCCTCATCCCGGTGTGGAGGCGAAGCGGCGGTGGCTGTCTGAGCGATTCAACGAAGGCCATGCCTTTCGCAAGCTGAATGTCAAGGGCTGCGTGTTCATCGAATATGCGCCGCTGGAGACCGCGTGGGTGCCGATTGTCGGCGAGAATTTTTTATACATCTATTGTCTGTGGGCGGCTGCCCCCTACAAGGGCAA
>JBFLFX010000206.1:0-1650 GCA_041859815.1 Dysosmobacter sp.
CCTCGGGAATCACCAGCTCCAGCGCTCGGATGGCGCATTCAATCATGGAATCGTCCGGCTCGTTGGTCGTAAAATTCTGCATCCACATCCCCGGTGCGGTGAGGATGCGGGACAGCAGGTTGTCATGCCGCCCCACCCAGCGGTTGAACTCATAGGTCACCGCCACGACCAGCGGGAGCAGTGCCAGATGCACCAGGGTCCGCAGCCCGGCGTTGGTGAAATGCCAGAATGCAAACACCACCGAGGAAAAGAGAATCGATACGAAGATTACCACAAACAGAAAACTGGTGCCGCAGCGGGGATGGTGCCGCGGCTGTACGCGGACATTTTTCACAAGCAGAGGCAGTCCCGCCTCATAGCAGAAAATCGTTTTATGTTCCGCGCCGTGATAGGAAAACACCCGCTTCATGTCCCTCATTTTGGAACACAGAATCAGGTAAACCATAAAAATCATGATCTTCAGGACGCCTTCCAGCACGTTCCGCCCCCACATCGGAAACCCCGGAAAGAAGTGCAGCAGGCCGCCCGTCAGGAAGGTGGGCAGCACCAGAAACAGCAGGACGGAAAAACCGATGCCCAAAACCGTGGCAAGGCTGATAACCACACTCTCCAGCTTTTTGCTGGAAAAATGCCGCTCCATCCACCGTTCAAATTTTGACGGCTCCGTATTTTCCGCGTCGGGATAAAAATCCGCCGAATACATCAGCGCCCGCACACCGTCCACCATAGCGGCAAGGAAATTCACCACGCCGCGAATCAGCGGCCAGCCGAGAACCGGATACCGATCCTTAATCAGCTTTAAATCTTCCACCTTTTCCACAAGGGTTCCGTCCTGATCCCGGACGACGATGGCCTGCTTCTTCGGGCCGCGCATCAAAATTCCCTCAATCAGGGCCTGTCCGCCGATGCTGGTGCGGAAACAGCTTTCCTTTTTTTCTGCCATGCAAATCCTTTCCGATTACAGAATACTACGGAGCGGCGGAAAATGCAACATCCGTTCGATTATTCGCCTTTCATCGGCAGACAGATGGTGACTACGCACCCGCCGCCGTCGGCATTTCCAATCTCAAACGTGCCGCTGTGCAGCTTGACAATCTCGTCACAGACAGCCAAACCGATGCCGCTTCCCCGCGCCTTGGAGGAGCCTTTGTAAAATTTCTGTTTCACGTACGGCAGCTCTTCTTTGGGAATGCCGGGGCCAAAATCCCGCACGCGGACGACCTCCATATCCTCCTCGCGATTAATGGACGCAACAATCCGCTTCCCTGAGCCGCCGTGCTTTGCGGCATTGTCCAGCACATTGCAGAAAACCTGCTTCAGCCGCTCCGGATCGCCGGGAATCGGATCGAGCATTTCGTCCGACGGCTCATACTGCAGGTCAATCCCCTCCTGCCGAAACAGCTCCCGATAGGTAAAGATAGCGTCCTCAAACTCCGCCTGCAAGTCCACCTGCTCCATGCGGAGCGTCATGCGGCCGTCCTCCATCTTGGAAAACTCCAGCAGCTCCTCCACCATGGTGGTCAGGCGGCGGGACTCTTTCAAAATAATACGGATGCCGTTGCGCATCTGCACCGGATCCTCGGTGGTATCCCCCAGAATCGTCTCGCCCCAGCCGTTGATCGCGGTCAGGGGCGTCCGGAGCTCATGGGA
>JBFLFX010000207.1:0-1613 GCA_041859815.1 Dysosmobacter sp.
CATTACCATCGGCAATCTGATTGACCCGCCCGCCACCATGATTAACTCCGCGGGGGACTATGTTATCTCGTATGTGGTCGCCCGGTTTGCAAATGGAAAAGACTGGCTGCAAAAATCCATCGCCGCCCGCAGCTGAATTCAAAGAAAGCAGCGACCCGCTGAAAGATCGGCGGGCCGCTGCTTTCTTCTTTTTTATCTTCTTTCCGGATTTATTCCAGCGGGCAGCCCGCAAATTTCCGCAGCTGCGCCGGCGGCGCGGAAAACGCCCCGGATCGACAGTTTTCCAGCGCCGCCCGCTCAAGCGGGGGAACCTCCGCCGCCATCGCCGCAGTAAGCTCCCGCACGCCCATGGCCCTGCGAAAAGCCGACGTGAAACGCACTGTTCACGCCGGTTATATCCTCTATTTTTCCCGGGTCTGCGCAGCCGTGCCGCCTAAATCCACATCGGAGGTTTTCGGGACGGATGGCGCGGGGGAAGTTCCCTCCAACCCAAAATCCTTCTCCACGCTGGCGGTATCCCGGTTCAGCATCGTCTCCATCACGCGGATATCACTGTCCACGTCCATGGTTTCCGTCGTATACAGCTCCGCCAGCTGATGTTCAAACCCGGCAATGATGGAATCCATGGTCTTGTTAATCCGCGCTTTGGACGCCCTCACATTCTCGCTCTCCACCCCCGCCGCCTCAAATTTTGCATAAGAGTCCAGCAGTTTCTGCGTGGCGGGCAGATAATAATTCATCAGGGTGTCAATCTGGCCGCTCTTCTGCGGATCGCCTTCCACCGTCTGAAAAATTTTTCCGGTGATTTCCTCCAGACGGTCAATCTTTGCAGACAGTTCCGGATCCGCGATTTCGTCGTTCAGACGCCGGATATTCCGCAAAATGCCGGAGTATCCCTCCTCCGCCTCTTTGGGCGGCTTCGCCTCGGCAGCTCTTTTTTTCTGCTCAAAGTCCGTATCCGCCTGCACACTGCGGAAGAAATACCCCAGTTCCATATTCAAGTATGCGCGGCCGCCGAAATAGCCCCGGTCAATCATTTTCTGCAAATCCCGGGTAACTTTTTTCCGCGAGTAGCCGAGTTTGCGGGACAATTCCTCGAACGAATAGGATTCCGCGTCGCCCATCACCGCAAGATAGCGCGGATAACGTTTCATGGCAGAATCCATCATAAAGCCGCTGAGGAACATTCCCATGCCGCCGGCCGCCAGCGCCAAATCCGTTAAAATCTTCCAGAGGCCGGCCGCGCCTCCCACGGCGGACAACCCTACCACAATCAAAATCAGACCCGCAATCTTTAAAATCCGGGAATTTGCGGCTTTCTCCGCGGGAGAGCGCATCGCCCTCTGCGCGGCGGTGTGCGCCTTATTTTCCGCGCTCTGTGCAGTACCGGCGTTTCTTCCGGCCCCATTATTCCGCAGATAGGGAATCTGCTCCTCCGCGCTTCTTCGGCTGCCGTCCCTGTCCGGCGCGAACAGCTTAATAAACAAAAGCGGCAGCGCCACCGGCCAAATGCCCATGGCAAACAGGAACACAATCAGCGCCCAGGAACCCCAGCCGCTCTCCCTGTGACGATAGTTGCTCATGACTGGGTATCCCCCTTCTTTTTTAGTTTC
>JBFLFX010000208.1:0-1612 GCA_041859815.1 Dysosmobacter sp.
TGTCCCAATCCACTCTGTCCCATCACATGAAAGTCTTATGCAAATGCGGGCTTGTCAAAGGCAAAGAGGAAGGCAAATGGACGTATTACTCGCTGGATGCGGACACCGTCAGCAAAACGCAGCGGTTCTTCCACGACATCACATCGGGTAAGGAAAAATGCATTTGCAGGGAAAACACAGACTACCAGAAGGGATGCGATAAAAATGGGTAAACGCCGTTGTTCCTCCGAACACTTTACCGTCCACGCCCGCAAGGACGAAATGGAGCCGCAGGAGAAATCGGGTGACACAATATGAGCGGACAAAAAACGCAGGGTATTGGTTTCTTTGAAAAATATCTGACCGTTTGGGTGCTGCTGTGCATGGCGGCGGGCATTCTGATCGGGAAATTTCTGCCGGGTATTCCCGCAGTTCTGGAGGGGCTTCAATATGCGGGACAAAATCTCCCCATCGCCGTTCTGATCTGGATTATGATTTACCCCATGATGATGAAGATTGATTTTCAATCTATCAGAAATGTAGGGAAGCATCCGTTAGGCATCCTGATATCCAGCGGCAGCAGCTGGGTGATCAAGCCTTTCCTCATGTTTGGGCTGGCGACACTGTTTTTGAAGGTCGTTTTTCAGCCTTTTATCCCCGCAGGATTGGCGCAGGATTTCGTGACAGGCGCCGTGCTGCTGGGGACCGCACCCTGCACGGCAATGGTGTTCGTGTGGAGCAATCTTGCAAAAGGCGACCCGGCCCATACGCTTGTACAGGTCTCGATCAACGACCTTCTGATCCTCGTGCTGTTTGTTCCATGGGTACAAGTCTTGCTTGGCGTAAACGACGTCCACATTCCTTGGGATACGCTCATCTTTTCCATCATCCTATTCGTCGTTGTTCCCCTGGTCGGCGGCGCTCTCACGCGCATTTTAACGATTCGGAAAAAGGGCGAAACGTATTTTAACGAAAAGTTTGTCCCCAAGTTTGACGGCATAACGACTTTAGGACTGCTGCTGACTTTGGTTATCATCTTTTCTTTCCAGGGAGACATCCTCTTAGAGCAGCCCTTGTACGTTTTGTTAATTGCTGTGCCGCTTATCTTCCAGAATCTTATTTCCTCTACATTTACCTATCTGCTATGCAAATGGACGAAGCAGCCGCACAATATTGCGGCCCCGGCTTCGCTGATTGCGGCCTCGGACTTTTTTGAATTGTCGGTAGCGGTGGCGATTGCTCTTTTCGGCCCCGATTCTCCGGTCGTGCTTGCCTGTACGGTCGGCGTACTGACCGAAGTTCCTGTTATGCTGATGCTTGTTAGAATCATTACGAAGACCAAAGCCTGGTATTACAAAGGCTGGCATTCCAAACCCGCCGTTAACAACTGATTCTATTGAAGAGATGGTCTGAAGCGGGCGGACATCGCAGCTAATGGCGGATTGCCAATCCGTGCCTTTAGGATGCAAACACCGCCAGCCCCATGCCGGCGGCAAAAGCGGCAGGCGAGGCGGAACGGGCAACCATATCGATCAACACGCGGGTGGTAAACTTGCGCTGGTTGCGTGGCACGCCGGGGAACTCAAGGGCGACCGTCTGTTGGCACTTTAAGGAGGGCAGAATATGATAAAAG
>JBFLFX010000209.1:0-1602 GCA_041859815.1 Dysosmobacter sp.
CGTCAAAGGTCCGCTTCAACGCAAATTCCACGGGAAAAATCAGGCCCACCAAAACGGCTCCCTGCACACACAAAAACACCAGGCTGAGAATCAGCAGCCGACCGGGCCGCAGCTTCAGGCACAGCAGCATCGCCCCAATGGACGCCGGCAGCATCACCCAGCCCACATGCCACCACAGCCTGCCGCAATACTGGTGGGCAAATTCCCAAGTGTCCTGATTCTTCATGGACTGATAGGTGCGGTAGCCGAAAACCTTGTTAATCTTTCTGGGGATCCCGCGGCGAAATAAACGGCCCATGCAAATCATCAGCAGCGGCACCAGCAATAGAATCACAAACATAAAAATCCACAGTCTCATCGCATTCCGTTCCCCTTTCAACCGGCCGCACGTCAGCGCAGCACATCCTCCAGCACGCGGCGGGCGTTTTTCCACGCAATCCGCTCAATCTCATCCTCTGTAAATCCCGCCTTGGCCAGCGCCTGAAACAGCAACTGCATCTGATCGCAGGATCCGATCGCCAGTTCCCCGTGGATGCCGTCCAAATCGGAACCCAGCGCGGCACAGCTAATTCCCCCCACATTCACCAGGTGCCGCAAATGCGCCGTCATCGCCTCCAGCGAGGAAACCGGCTTTTTCCCGCCGTCCAGAAAACGCGGACAAAAATTCAGCCCCGCAACGCCGCCGTGGTCGGCCAGGGCGCGAATCATCCCGTCCGTCAGATTCCGGCTGTGCGGCGTCACGGCGCGGCAGTTGGAGTGAGAGGCCACAAAGGGCTTCCCGCTGATTTCCGCGACATCCCAAAAGCCGCCGTCCGACAGATGGGAGACGTCCACCGTCATACCCAGTTTGTTCATTTGCGCCACAGCCTCCCTGCCAAACGGGGTCAGGCCGCGCTTCATCTCCTCCGGATTCTCGGAGTGCGGCCAGCCGATACAGTTGGGATGATTCCACGTCAGGCTCACCAACCGGACGCCCAGATCGTACCAGGTCTGAAAACTTTCCAGCTTTCCGTCCGCGCCGCGCCCGTCCTCAATGGTCATGATCGCGGACAATTTTCCCGCATCCGCGTTTTTCCTCAAATCCGCGGCGCGCTCCACCAGATCCAGTTCCCCCGGGCAGCGGGAAACCGTGTTGTGCAGAATGTCCGACAGCGCCTGAATATAGGCGCGATCTCCCGGAAACTCCCCGCCCATTTTCTCCCGCAAATCCGCATCCGGCATATAAATCGCAAAGCACTGCACCTGGCAGCCGCCCGCTTTCAAGCGCCTGACGTCCACCATCGCTTCCGGAAAGTTTATCACATCTGTCCGCGCTTTCCAGTATGCTGCCGACAGAGTATCGCAGTGCAGGTCAATATAGGGTATCTTTTTCACAGCCGTCCCGCCTTTCCAATATCCGGTATCGGAATATAAACCCGCTGTCTATGGTAATCCTTTTGCGCGGCGGATGCAAGACGCCGAAGAAAAAAGGCTGTAAACCCGTTGGGGTCCACAGCCTTTCTCACGCATGGAAATTACCTGTTTTCTTCCCTGGCAGCCCTGCGATCCAGCACGACATTGCGAAAATAAATCAGAATGCCCGCCGTGACCATGACCAGATTC
>JBFLFX010000210.1:0-1586 GCA_041859815.1 Dysosmobacter sp.
CTTTTCCACGGAGTACGCGGGCGGATGGGGCGCCTTGGGCCTTGCGGCAATTTCCGTCCACTTAAAATCGCAGTCATTTCCGCCGAAATCCATCACCACCGCGTCGCAGGCAAGTCCGCGCTCCAGCATCCTGTCCAGAAACCGGCCGCCCTTTTCCGCCGTGCAGCCGAACCGGGAACCGTTGTGGATTTTCAACCCCCAGCGCCGGGCAAGCCCCGCTTCGTCAATTTCGTTCTTTACAAGATATCTCTCCGTGTCAGGATCCAGCTGAATTCCCTTTAAAATTGAATCCCCCAGAACCTCCACTTCCGTCAGGTCTTTCATGGATTCTTCAAAACCTCCTGATATAGTTTATTATATTCTATTATATAATTTTCAATTCTGCATGTCAAGCTCTGAATCTCACTTGCACGAAGGGCGCGCGGTGTTCAACCGCGCGCCCTTTTCCGTCCGATTAAATTTTCTTTCCGTGAGCCGCCTTCATGCGCTGCTCGTGATTTAGAATGCGCTTGCGGATCCGCAGGTTATCCGGCGTAACTTCCAGCAGCTCGTCGTCCGCCAGAAATTCCAGACACTGTTCCAGGCTCATCTGCCTGGGGGGCACCAGACGCAGCGCATCGTCGGAACCGGAAGCGCGGGTATTGGTCAGCTGTTTTTTCTTGCAGGCGTTGACCGTAATATCTTCGCCGCGGTTCGCCTCGCCGATCACCATTCCCTCGTAAACCCTGACGCCGGCATTGATAAACAGCGTGCCGCGCTCCTGTGCGTTGTACAGGCCGTAGGTGATGGATTCACCGGTTTCGGAGCAGACCAGCGAGCCCATGCTGCGGCGCTGAATATCGCCCTTCACGGGCGCGTAGGAATCAAACACGGACGACATGATGCCCTCGCCCCGGGTATCGGTCAAAAACTCGTTGCGGTATCCGAACAGGCCCCGGGCCGGGATCAGAAATTCCACCTTCATGCGTTCGCCCACCGGCGTCATTTCCACCATGTCCGCCCTGCGCTGGCCCAGCTTTTCAATGACGGAGCCGACGCAGTCGGCGGGAACATCCACTACCAGCCGTTCAATCGGCTCGCACTGCTTGCCGTCAATCGTCTGATAGAGCACGCGGGGGGGAGAAACCTGAAATTCATAGCCCTCCCGGCGCATAGTCTCAATCAGGATTGAGAAGTGCATCTCGCCGCGTCCCGCCACATTAAAGGAGTCCGTGGCACCGGGCAGCTCCGTGACTTTCAGGGAGACGTCCTTCAACATTTCCCTGCTCAGACGATCGCGCAGATTGCGGGAGGTGACAAACTTCCCCTCCCGTCCGGCAAAGGGCGAGTCGTTGACAGAAAACGTCATCTCCATGGTGGGCTTGGAAATTTTGACAAACGGCAGAGCCTCCACATGAGAGGGATCGCAGATGGTGTCCCCGATGGTGATGTCGGGAATGCCGGACATGGCGATAATATTGCCTGCCGTGGAGGATGTGACAGGCACCCGCTTCAGGCCGTCAAACTCATAAATCGCGGTTGCCTTCGCCTTGCGCAGTTCGGCCTCCGGCTCATGAAAATTGCACACCGAAATCTCCTCGTTCTGC
>JBFLFX010000211.1:0-1573 GCA_041859815.1 Dysosmobacter sp.
CTGATAGAGCGGCTCGGCGTCCTCCGCCCAGAAAACCACCGTGGTATCGCCGAAACGCCGGACGTGATCCCGATCCGCCAGAAGCGCATTCAACGCGGCGGCATAGGCGAAGGCCGTGTATTTTCCGACGGGGGCGTTGAGATTCTGCTCGCGTCCGTAAGAGCAGAATGCCTCCGCGTTAAACGACACCAGTGCCGCGCCGGAGGACTGCGCCCCCGCCACGTTTTTAATCGGCGGGTGGATTTTCTCCGGCACGACTTCTTTCCCCGTCACAAGGCAGCGCATGGTCTCGCCGGCCGCATCCTCCGCGCCGCCGTCATAATGGGCCTGCCACGCACGGCGCAGCGCGTCGTCGTCTCCCGCGAATTTTCCGCCGAACCGGAACACCAGGTTCGCGCCCTTTTGAATCTCCCCCAGACAGTCGGCAAAAACCGGATTTTCCGCCGCGGTGTCCGGATTCCAGCTTTCAAAAAACCGGCAGATCGCCCGCGCAAACGGATCGTCCACAGCTCCCAGCAGCGCCAGATGCAGCTCCCGCGCGGCGGCAAAGCAACTCCTTGCCCGATCGGGCTTTCCCTTGGCGTTAAAGCCCAGCAGATACGACGAATTGTCCCAGAGGAAATTTGCGCGATAGCTCGTCCCTGTCCGCTTGACCGCCGCCGGCAGATCCATCTGTCGGGGCAGCAGCTTCTTCCCGTCTGCCGAGGGGGTGGACAGCGGGACTGCCCGGATAAGCCCTCCGTTTTCATCCAGTTCCAGCGCATAGGAGATCTTTGCGTTTCCCCAGCCGGGGCGCGCAACGCCGTTTTTTTTCACCAGCGCCTCATAATAGGCCGTCAAAGCCTGCAGAATCATCGGAACACCTCCCCGCCGTCCGGCGACGGAACCCTTACGGCTCCGTCCCTTAATTCCGCGCGGAAAAACATGGGCGTGATATTTTTGGGATCGCTGTAATCGAGATCGTAAAGCATGAAGCCCAGATCCCGATCCGCCGGCGCGCCGGGGCCGGAAATTTTGCCGCCCTCCCACCGGCGGAAATGGGCGGGAAATTCCCGGCAGCCGAAGCAGGGCTGATGGTAGCACTGGCCCTTTTCCAGTCTCCGGCGCATGACGTCGCAGAACTTTCCCGCGTTGTCCCCGGGGGCGGCCCGATCGGTGATGTCAAAATGCGCCTCCACCATATAATGTACATCCTGCAGAATCAGCGAGGCACGCTGTTGAATTTCCTCCTGAGAGGCAAGAAACAGTTCTCCTCCTCCGCCGTTCATGACGGCGGATACGTTCCGCCCGGGGATTTTCGATTTGAATTCGTTTCTCCGCACGCTGGTAAATCGGATGGGATTGAGTACGTGAATTCTGTCAATCCGCCACTTGATCCCCGGGTGCCAGTAGATCGCCTCCAACAGTCCCCGGGCCGCGCTGGGCGTCATCACGTCGTAGCTCACACGCTCCGCCTTCATCTCCGGGCGCGTAAAGCAGGCGTACGGCCCCCAGACTTCCACTTTTACGGACATCTGCATTCTCCTTTCCGGTTTGTATTCTGCCGCCACGGCGCAAAGCAAAACCACCGAAG
>JBFLFX010000212.1:0-1511 GCA_041859815.1 Dysosmobacter sp.
AGCCCCCGGATGAATATTCATCCGGGGGCTGCTGGCGAACTTGTCAGGCTACGCTGTGCTCCCGCTGTTCCGCAATGACCTGGCGGTAAACCTCCAGCACATGGGCGGCAAATGCGGCGGCGGAGAAGTTTTCATTTGCCAGCTTTACCGCCTGACGGGACATTTCTACCTGCAGTTTCCGGTTCTCCAGAAAGCGGTTCAAATAGGCGCGGAATTCCACGGAGTCCCGGAATTGCCAGCCGTTTATACCGTCCTCAATCACGCCGGTCAGGCAGGGATCGTACCGGCACAGTGCGGGCAGGCCGGAAGACAGCGCCTCAAGATAAGTCAGCCCCTGCGTTTCACTGGTGGAGGCGCTGACGAACAGATTGCCGAGATGATAATAATCCGGAACCTCCTGCGGTGAAACCATGCCGGCGAAAATCACGTTCTTTTCAATGCCGAGCTCCCGTGCCTCTGCTTCCAGCATGGAACGATACGGGCCGTTGCCCACCAGCAGCAGGGAGACATCTTTCCGGCGGAGAGAGGCGAGACAGTGCAAGAGTGCGTCTACGTTCTTTTCCTCAGCCAGACGGCCCACGTAAACCAACAGGAAGCTCACCTCCGAAATGCCCAGCTTTTCCTTGATCTGCCGCAGACGCTCAGGGGCGGGCGGATCGGAGAACAGCGAGAGATCGATTCCCGTGGGAATGACATAAAGCGGCTGCCGTACCCGATAGTTGAGCAGTAAATTTTCCACTTTTTCCGTAGGCGCGATCACTGCGGCAGTATGGGAGAGAACGAGGCGGGAAAAAGCCGCGATGGCATGCCTGCCCCATTTCCGACTTGGAGAGAAGTAATGCGTATAGTCCTCATAAACTGTATGGTAGGTGTGGACCAGCGGAGCGCCGGTCGCATTGGCCACCTTACGCGCTATCAGGAACGTGCAGAATTCACACTGGGAGTGGATGACGTCCGGGCACCATTGGATGAGAGCCGCCAGCAGATGCCGTGCGGGGGAGGTCCGCAGTCTGGCGCCGGGATAGATCTTCCCGGCGCTGACCGCTCCGATATAGGTGACGTTTCCAATACGGTAAGAACGGAGCGTCCGGGACAGGGTCAGGACTTTTACGTCGTGCCCCTGCGCGGCCAGCTCACGCTGAAGATTCAAAACAGAAGTCACGACGCCGTTAATTGACGGTGCGTACCAGTCTGTTGTGATGAGAATTTTCATTTGTAAATACGCTCCCTTACAGATTGGGGCAGACGATGCGCCTGCCTAAAAATGGGTGTATTGTGTATTAGTACATTAACACAAAGATACAGAGCCGTCAAGAAGTTTTAAAAAAATGCAGAATTTCAGAGGTGACGGATGCCGTCCATCAGCGGCACCATGACAAAATGCGGGACAAATTTCGCAAACAGCCGATGAACCGAGCAGACCGGGCCGGGCGTGGACACCCAGAGATTCCGCTCGCTGTCCGCCAAGGCCCATTTTACAACACTTGGAGAGCGGGAGGCCAGCGGAAAAT